>JAJDDM010000144.1 GCA_029260315.1 Phycisphaerales bacterium
TGGGAAATCGGCTCGGTGTGCCGATCTCCGCAGAGGGACATCGGCTCGGAGAGCCGATCTACCCACTTCCACCCACACGCGCCGGGATGGGCCATCAACACGGTGCTTGCGGTCCTTGCGATCGCATCCATCGCCGCGGCGGGCGCGTACTTCATCGACAAAGAGCACCACGGCTGGGTCGGCGGCATGGTCCACGCCTCGACTGGCGCAGAGATTCTCGTGGGCGAGGGCGACCACGCCCTGCGAGCCGGGGCGTTCCGCCCCGATCTGGCTGATGGCGCCTACGGCGCTGATGCACACGCGCCCACCGACGACCACGCCGAGGAATCCCAGACCGTCCACGGCTCGTTCCTCGGCATGGACCCGCACACGGCCATGTACTACGCCTCGTCGATCGTCGGGCTGATCGGGATCCTGACCGCCGCGTACCTGCACGGCCCGCGCGGCGTGGGCGGGCTCATGCTCGGCTCGCGCGAGACTGCGGAGCGCTCGCGCGCCGACGACATCGACCTCGGGCCCATCAAACGCTGGGCCCAGGACAAGTGGTACGTCGACGAGCTGTACGACGCCCTGATCGTCCGCCCCCTCTGGGTGCTCAGCCATATCTTCCACCTCATCGACCAGCTCCTGGTCGACGGCCTGGTCAACCTGTTCGGCAAGCTGCCCTCGCTCGGCGGCTCGCGCATCCGCCCCACCCAGAGCGGCATCCTCCACGGCTACGCCCTGAGCATGGCCAGCGGGCTCGCTCTCGTGCTCCTGCTCGTCTGGCTGCTGACATTCTGACCTGAATCGAATCCATGGATACCTGGCTGCTTCCCATCCTGATCTTCCTTCCCCTGCTCGGCGCGGGCGCGATCATCCTGCTCCCGACGCGCGACAGCTACGTCGTCGCGCTCTGGACGACGCTCATCGCCCTGGCGATCGGCGTGGGAGCCCTGGCGGGCTTCGATTGGTCCGATGCCGGTGCGTTCCAGGGCGAGCTGAGCGTCCCGTGGGTGCCGGCGCTGGGCCTGGAACTCAGCTTGGGTGTCGACAGCGTCGCGCTGCTGCTGATCCTGCTCACGCTGCTGCTGGGGCCCATCTGCGTCGCCGCCAGCCGCACCGCCATCACCGAGCGAATGAAGACCTACTTCGCCTGGCTGCTGGTGCTCCAGGCGGCGATGACCGGCGTCTTCGCGGCCCGCGATCTCGCGTTCTTCTACATTTGCTTCGAGTTCACGCTCATTCCCATGTATGTGCTCATCAGCCTCTACGGCTCGAGCAATCGCAGGTACGCCGCGACCAAGTTCTTCCTCTACACCTTCACGGGCTCGATCATCGCCCTCGCCGGCCTGATCTACGTCGTCTATGTCAACGCGACAAGCTCTTACGGCAGCGGCGAGTGGACGTTCGACATCGCGACGCTGCAATCGACCGCCGTCCAGATGAACCCGAACCAGCAGGGCTGGGTGCTGCTGGCGATGCTGCTGGGCTTTGCGGTCAAGGTGCCGCTGTTCCCGGTGCATACCTGGTTGCCGCTGGCGCACACCGAGGCTCCGACCGCCGGCAGCGTCATCCTCGCGGGCGTGCTGCTGAAGCTCGGCACCTACGGCATTTACCGCTTCTGCCTGGGCTTCACGCCCGGCGCGATCCACGAATACGCCGGCGTGATCGCGATCCTCAGCATCATCGGCATCCTGTATGCCGGGCTCATCTGCTGGGTGCAGCAGGACGTCAAGAAGCTCATCGCCTACTCCAGCGTCAGCCACCTGGGCTTTTGCATCCTCGGGCTGGTCGCGCTGAACACCATCGGCGTCGCCGGCAGCGTGCTCTACATGATCAACCACGGCCTGAGCACCGGCGCACTCTTCCTGCTCATCGGCATGATGTACGAACGCTACCACACGCGCGACATGGAGCAGATCGGCGGGCTGGCCCGCAAGATGCCCGTCTGGAGCACCTTCATGGTCTTCTTCGTGCTCGCCAGCGTGGGCCTGCCCGGGCTCAACGGCTTCGTGAGCGAGTTCATGTGCCTGATCGGCGCGTTCCAGAGCGACGCGATCGACCAGCGCGCCGCACTGGGGACGACGCCCGGGCGCCTGGGCCCGTGGTACGCCGCGATCGCCGCCTCCGGGATGATCGTCGCCGCGATGTATCTGCTCATTATGGTCGGCAAGGTCGTGTGGGGCCGAGAGCGCGAGCCGCGTGACCATCATTCCCACGCCGTGCTGCCCGATGACCTGTGCGCACGCGAGATCGCGGTGCTCGCGCCGCTGGCGATCCTCTGCATCGCCCTCGGCCTGTTCCCAACCCCGATCCTCAAGGCCGTTGAGGCGCCGGTCAACGACACCGTCGAGTGGGTCTGGACCCAGTCGGGCAACGCCGACGCTCTCGCCAGGAACCCCGAGAACACCGTCGAGGTCGCGAAGGCGGAGGGTGACAAGTGAGCGAGCGCCTCGCCTATCTGTCGCCGGAGATCATCCTGTTCATCGGGACGTGCCTGGTCATGGTCCTGGGCGTGAGCCCCAGGGTCGAGCTCCGCAAGCTGTGCGCGTTCGTCGCCGGGATCAGCCTTTTCCTCGCCGGCGTCACCGGCGCGGGCCTCGGCGACATGCCCACCAGCCCCTTCCCGGCGCTGGTCCCCTACGCCAAGGGCATGGTCGGACTCGTCGGTGTGCTCATCCTCCTGCTGCTCAGCGGCACCGTCGATCGCGAGCTCGAATCCCGTGTCGCGGCGGGCAAGGAGAAGTTCGACGCTCTTAAGGCCAACCGCGCCGAGTTCTACGCCTTCTTCCTCTTCAGCATGACCGGGCTCATGCTCTGCGCCAGCGCCGACGATCTCATCTGGCTCTTCCTCGCGCTCGAACTCACCAGCCTGCCGACGTACGTCATGGTCACCATCTCCACCCGCGGCACCAAGAGTCAGGAAGCGGGCGTCAAGTACTTCTTCCTCGGCGCGCTCGGCGCGGCGGTCTTCCTCTACGGCTTCGCCCTGCTCTATATGGGCACCGGCTCGACGAACCTGACCGTCATCCGCGAGGTGCTGCTCACCCAGGCCGATCACGAGGGGATCAACCTCATCGCCCTCGCGGGGCTGGCTCTTTCACTCATCGGGTTGTCATTCAAGATCGCTGCCGTGCCGATGCACGCCTACGTCGCCGACGTTTACCAGGGCGCCGCCGCGAGCGTCAGCGCCATGCTCGCGTTTGTGCCCAAGGCCGCGGGGTTCCTCGCGATCATCCTGCTGCTCGGCACCGTCGGCTGGCACTACGGCGTCGCTGACACCTCCGGGCACGCCCTCGGCGAGGGCCACTCCCTGCCCGAGTCCCTGCGCATCATCCTCTGGGTCATGGCCGTGCTGACGATGACCGTCGGCAACGTCCTCGCCCTGCTCCAGAACTCGGTCAAGCGGATCCTCGCCTACTCCTCGATCGCCCACTCCGGCTACATGCTTGTCGGCATCATCGCCGGGCCCCGGGGCGCCGACTTCACCTCCAACGGCCTCGCCGCGGCGATGTTCGACCTGCTCAGCTACGGCCTGATGAACCTCGGCGCGTTCGCCGTCGTCGCCTGCCTGGAACGCAATGGCGAGGAGTGCGATTCGATCGACGACCTGCGAGGTTTGTGCAAGACGCACCCCTGGCTCGGCTGGACGATGGTCATCTGCGCCCTCAGCCTGCTCGGCTTCCCGATGACACTCGGCTTTTTCGCCAAGGTCCCGCTGTTCACCAGCGCCATCGCCGCCGGCGAGATCACGCTGGTGGTCATCCTGGGCCTGAACTCGGCGATTGCCGCGTTCTATTACCTCCGCCTCGCGGCCCCGCCGCTGCTCGATGAGTCCGCGGGCGAAGCCGCCGAGCGCACGCCCTACGTCGATCGCGTGATGGCCGGCGTGCTGTCGGCGGCGTTCGCGATCGGGCTGGTCTTCATCGCCGGGTTCGTGATGGACCGGGCCGAGCGAGCGGTCGCGCCGAGCGTCTTCGCCGACGCGGACACGCACGCCGCGGCGGACGACGCGTCCGACCATCCGTAGTCAATCAAAGAGAGTTTTGATCGCGCAACGCCTTTCCGCCACGGAGTGGCGTTGCGAAACTGGCGAGGGGCGTCAGTCCCTCGTGATCGTCAATCCACACCCAGCCGCGGAGCGGCGTTTGAATCGCCCGCTTCGAGCGCCGCTCCGCGGCTTCCTTCGCCAGCCCGCACCGAGGGGCTGGCGCCCCTCGCCATGATCGCAGGCTGCTCCGCAGCAGAAGCAGTGCATCCCCCGATCACGCGATCGTCTCGATTTGCTCAGTCGCTGACTGTCCTCGTTCGCCTGGCCCTGAACTGCAACATCACGCCCACCCCCGCAGCCGCCAGCCAGATGATCACCCAAACCAGCGGCGAGCGCTGCAGGAACTCCCGACCCGGCGCTTCCAGCGCGTGCATCAACCACACGGCGCTGGCCAGCCAGATCGCGCTGCCCGCCAGGGCGCTGACCACCGCCGAGGATCGCTTGGGCGCGACGAAGCCGATGAGCAGGCCCGCGACCGCCCCCAGGATCGTCCCGCCCATCAGGATCATCCGCTCGTCCACGCTCGTCGCCGCCCAGCGATCGCCCGCCTGGGTCACCAGCGCATCGAAGAATGCCCGGCACTGCTCGTACGCCCCGCGCATCACCGACTGCGTGTCCTCGTTCAGACTCTCGAACGACTCCCTGCCGGCGTTGTTGATCACTTCCTCGGCGTGGTCGATCGTCGATTGATTCTCGCCGAGCAGGTCCTCGAGAAAAGACATGGACCCGCCATCGGTCGCCAGCGCTGCGGCGCGATCATCGACCTCGACATCCTGATCGCCGCGTTCGATCATGGGCTGGACTTGCAGAAACGCGAGGCCCCCGAGCAGCCCGACCAGCGCGAACGCCCCCGCCGAGGCGATGCCCACGGCCATCCGGAACACCACGATCGCGAATATCAAGCCCGATAACCCGCCGAACATCAGCCCCGCATACGGCGAGGGCATGCCGAGGACCTGCTCGAACCCGAGCTGCGGCAGGAGGAGAAACCCGCCCAGCCCGCCGATCACGATGCCCATCGCCGCGAACGCCGGGCGGATCAACCGCCCGCCAACGATCCATAGAAGGAACCCTGCCACCAGCGCCAACGCGATGGGAGCGTGTGCCGCCGGCGGCAGATCGGGCAGGTTCTGGCTCGAGGCGACCGTCTCGCTCTCTTGCAGCAGGATGGGCAGGATTGCCGCCATGACCCATCTTCTTCGGCTTCGAGGGGGCCGGATTGTCCAGTCCTGGCTCGGCCCAGGCCCAGTCCGGCCAAAGTCGGGCCCACGGTGATGCACGCCGGGCGTCGCGACGATGAACAATGGCCCATGGCAGACCCTGAGCAGACGAGTCCCGACCCCACGCCGACGCCCGATCCCGCGGAGCCCGCCGAGCCGGCGCCAAGGCCTCTAGACGAGTTGCGTGAGTTGATCGACAGCATCGACGCCGGGCTGATTGAGCTGCTGAATAAGCGGGCTTCGCTGGTGGTCGAAGTGGGGTGGTCCAAGCGCGGCTCGGGCGTGCCGATCTACGCCCCCCATCGTGAGCAGGAGGTGCTCCAGCGCGTGCTGGACGCCAACAAGGGGCCGCTGCCCGAGCGTTCGATCGAGGGGATCTATCGCGAGTTGATGAGCGGGAGTTTCGCCCTGGAACGCTCCTTGCGGATCGGCTACCTCGGCCCGCCGGGCTCGTACTCACACCTCGCCGCGACCCGCCAGTTCGGGTCTTCTGTCTCCTTCGAGGATCTGCACGACATCGCCGGCGTGTTCACCGAGGTCCGGCGCGGGCACGTCGACTACGGCCTGGCGCCAATTGAAAACTCCGCCATCGGCGGCGTCGTCGAGACGCTCGATGCGTTGATGACAAGCGCCGGCGAGATCTCGATCTACGCCGAGGTGCAGATCGCCGTCCATCACGCGTTGCTCACCAACTGCGAGCCGAGTGAGGTCCGGCGGATCCACGCCAAGCCCGAGGCCGCGGCTCAGTGTCGCGTCTGGCTGGCGACGCAGTATCCGCAGGCGGAGATCGTGCCCTCGCCCAGTTCCAGCCGAGCGGCCCAGACCGCCAGCGAGGAAGCGAGGCTCGCCCAGTCGATCGCTGCCAAGGGCGGCAGCGCCGCGATCGGTTCGGCCCTCGCCGGGCAGATCTACGGCGTCAACGTCCTCTTCGACCGCATCGAGGACAACCCCAACAACGTCACGCGGTTCTTCGTGATCTCCAAGCAGCAAGCCGAGCGCAGCGGCGACGACAAGACCTCGATCATGCTCAAGACGGTGGACAAGCCCGGAGCCCTGGCCGAGGTGCTCACGGTGCTCGCGAGTGCCGGGATCAACCTTTCGCACCTGGACAAGCGACCGAGTGGGGCGGTGAACTGGGACTACACGTTCTTCATGGACGCCCTGGGCCATCGCGACGATCCGCAGATGGCCGGCGTGCTTGAGGAACTCAAGGCCCATTGCAAGGAGCTGACCGTCCTAGGGAGTTACCCGAGGTCGAAGCGGATTCTCTGAGTCGAGCCCTCCTCAAGCTAGCAAAATCACCCAGTCCCCGGGCGCTCGGGCAAAAATCCAGTTGTGCAGGCGTCGATTGCGGTCGCCGGCGGGCGTTTGGCCCGGAACTTAGATGGGCACTTCGCGTACTATCCAAAGGAGCGCGAACCCCCTCGCGCTGGCGTGTCTGGGTTTGGATCGGCCCCCGCTTGTCGATCCTTGGAGCCCGGGTCCGCTGACTGGCAGCTTGCATGATGGCGTGCGGACGTGCCGCGGGGCACGCGGACGCAGGGTTTGGGGGGTTGAGCGCCGGGGCGAGTTGGGATACCCTGTCCCTGCTTCTCTCGGCGAGGTCGGGTGTCTGCTCGGGTCCGCAAGGGGCTCGGACGGCTCGGCCGCGAACAACCGATGGGAGTGTCCTCTCGCCAGGGAGGGCCGAGCCACCGACCGGTGGACACCCCAGCAGCGAACAGCGAACGCTCCGGACGGAGTGCCGAGCAAACAGAGAGGTTTGACCATGAAGCGTCGCGAGAATCGTCCTTACATTCGGCGTCGTTCACGGATGGGCGTCGATGGTGAGGCGCGTCCGGCCCGTCTGGCGTCGCTCGCGGGGCGTGCGATGGTCGAGCGGCTCGAGGCGCGACAGCTTCTGTTCAGCCTGACGATCTCCGCCGACGACGTGGACCCGAGCGGGCTGGGCACCGCCCGGGCGATCTTCGGGTACGCCATCCCGGCGATCACCACCTCCGAGCAGGTGGGGACCGACGATCCGGTGGTCGTGCTCGAGGACTTCACAGAGGTCGCGGTCGGCAACGTCGGCGGCAACGTCGAGTTCGACGACTCGTTCATGCGCATGCGGCACAACGTGTTCCCGCCTTCGGACGTGCGGATTCGCGCTGATATCGATGGCGACGGCGACCCGATCGAGGGCACCGAGGAGCTTCTGGTCCGGCTTGCAAACATCAATGAGTTCATCAGCTACGAGTTCGACGCCGGCGAGGACTTGGCGGCTGACAACGTCGATCGTCCCATGACGCAGTTCAGCATCGACTTCGAGCGCGACGTCGGGCAGTTCGGCCTGCCCTACAACGAGATCCGCGCCGACGTGCTGATGCGGGGCGATGTCGTCGCCTCGTTCACCGGCAACGCCCTGCGCGACCTGAACCAGGCGCCCAATGGCATCGATGGGCTCGTGACCGGGCGCGGCACCTTCCAGTTCGACGCGGCGAATCCCGCCATCGGCGGGCCCTTCGACCGGGTCGTGTTCACGGCGATCGGCGGCCCGAGCGCCGCGTTCGTTGTCGACAACGTCCAGGGCACCTTCACGCCCGGCAACTTCGTCGACATCGTGAGCGCCAGGCTCTTCGGCGCCGAGATCACCTTCCGCGGACCCGTCGGCGCCAGCGTGCAGGTGCTGGATCTGTACGGACGCGACATGGTCAACACGATCTCGGTCGGCCAGCCCGACGACGTGGAGTTCGTGCTCATCGACGCCGACGACAACGGGGTGCCGGACTTCAACGACGGCATCGGCCAGATCATCTTCTCGAACGTGGACGTGCGATCCTCGTTCACGATGTTCGGCGGGACGATCGAGGCCGGCGCAAATCCCAACGCGTCGCCGAACATCTTCGCGTTGCCCAACGATATCTATCAAGAGGGCGCGGGCGACTTCGCGTTCGTGTACGAGCGGGGCGACTCCCTCCTCGGCATCTACGACGAGTTCGAGTCCGGCGGGTTCGGCTACGGCATCGTCACCGACGATCAGGGCAACCCGACAATCACGGGCTTGCCGCCGGGGCCCGGTGCGGTCATCATCGGCAGCCCGATCGTCCGCGACAACACCAACGGCGCGACGTACAACGCACAGGGGCTGGACCCGGCGACCGGCGATGCCGTGCGCGATCCCACGACCTTCTCGCGCTCGGACCAGGGAATCGTGGTCCAGGGCGGGGCGACGATGGGGCGGATCAACATCCCGGGTCTCCTGCACGGGACATCACGGTTTACCGGCGCGATCGAGGAACTCATCGTTGGGCACCTCTTGGGCTCGATCTCGGTCGAGGGCGACGTGGGCATGATCGCGATCGCCGGCGACGCCGGCAACTGGTCAGTCGACGCGGGCGTTGTCAATCCCACCGGCATCAACAACAACAACCGCACCGAGTCGGAGATATTCGTCGGGCGAACGATCCGCGAGTTGCTTGTCGGCGGTCGGTCGCTGGCGGACGTGACGGTGCTGGGCGATCTCAGCGACCCCAAGAACAGGCCGGCGCTCGACACCCTCCAGCGGATCGAGCGGGAGTTCATCAACGCCTTCGACGAGAACTCGAACATCAACGAGCGCGACGTGCTGCGCGCGATCATCGAGAACAACTTCGTGCCGGGCGTTCTGCTCAGCGGCCAGGACTTCATCTTCGGCGAGTCGCTGTTCCGCAACGACACCGTTCTGAGCGCCGAGTGGCTCGGCTCGATCGGCACAGGCGTGATCCTCCAGGGCACAGTCGGTTTCGGCGATCCGGCGGTCAACACCGTCGACGATCCCGCGGACGTGTTCGCCTTCGCCGTCGGAGACGAGCCGGTCCTCTTTGAGGCTGCGCCCGAGACGCTCGATCAGCCGATCCATATCCGTGTGATCGACGAGGACGGGCGGACTCTTGCGGGCCTCGACCGCTCGGTATTGCGCGAGGTGTCGGCGATTGATGTCGTGCCGCGCGTCCTGCGATTCGACGCCCCGGCTCCGGGCGTGTACTACCTGGTCGTCGGGTCGCCCAACCAGGCCGACGGCGATACCGACGTGGGCGCCGACTACCGCATCGCGGTCACCGGCATGGCCCCGACGACGGCCGGCATGTACCGCGTCGCCGGCGGGTACGGATCCAACGACATCGCGACGTCCAGCTCGTTCAACGTCATCGCCGGCGACGTCGGCACGTTCCGTGTGGGGACGGGCTTCGTTATCGGCGACGGCACCGAGGTGACGCCGCAGTCGGTCTTCAACTCGCGTGAGGACGATCTCGACGAGGCGATGGACTTTCGCAGCGGCTCGATCTCGGTGCCGGGCAATCTCTATGACCTCACCTTCGGGTCCGATCTCGGCAACGCGACCATCCTGCGCCAGTCCGGGGAGTTCGTGCTGATCAATATCGGCGGCGACCTCGGACGCCTGCACACCGGGCTCTCGTCGATCGTCGGAATCAATCCCGACGAGGGCGACATCAACTACACCATCATGAACGTGGGCGGCAATATCGGCGTGCTCGATATCCGCGGCGCCGTCGGCATCGACCAGGATACCGACGGTGAAGACTCGCTCGAACTCGCGGGCCTTGACCTGACCACCGGCACCGCCGGTGACGCCGGCGACATCGGCATGATCCGTATCGGCAACCACGTCCGCGGCGGCGCCATGTTCGTCAACACCCCCGACGGCTCGACGGTCGGCGGCTTCCTCGTCAGTCAGGACGCCGGCACCGCGTTCGGCCCCGCGGGCGAGTTCGGGATCATCGGTGATCTGGGCAACCTCGGCACCCGCCTCTTCCAGACCGGGCAGGGCTCGGAGATCCGGTTCGTCGATTTCCCGGAGATCGACCTCGAGCAGTCGGTGAACGCCGGGCTCGATCTGTTCGACGGCCAGGCCGTCGAGATCACCGACGACACCGGCGGCACCGTGCGCATCACGATCTCCGGGACGACCCCCGGTGCGCAGGTCGGCTTCGTGCGCTTCCTGCCCATCGACGGCTCCGAGGGCGTCGCGATCGCGCAGATTGAGGCGAACCTCGCCGGCGGGCGCCAGCTCGATATCACCAGCATCGGGCAGCCCAACTCGACCGATACGGTCTCGATCGGCACGATTAACATCCAGGCGGCGACCGCGAACAGCTCGATCAATATCAGCGGGTCGGTCCCGGTCGACGTCTGGCGCATCGTGCAGACCGGCGGCGCGGCGTTCAACGAGATCGTCAACAACGCGCCCAACAGCGACATCCTCGCGATCGACGTCATCGGCATCAACCGCGTGGAGATATCCGACGGTAGCCTCGGGAGGACCGAGCCCCTCGCGTTCGGCCCGCTCCTGTTCGGGCCCGAACTCGGCGTGCAGTCCGGGCTCTCGGGCGATGTCGGCGCTCCGTTGGGCCTCTCGGCCAACACCATCCACCCGCTCTGGAACGGCAACCTGTACCGTCCGACGACCGACGCCGACGACACCACGGCATACCTGGACGACATCGGCGGGGTCTACGACACCTTCCTCGACGGGCTGGTCGTCCGCACCGGCAACGTCGCGGAGGTCACCGTGGGCAAGTCGGTGGGCGACGTCATCCTCCAGGGCGCCGGCTCGGTGCTTACCCAGCTCACCGTCAACAGCGATCAGCTCACCGACCCCGGCGAGTTCGACGGCATCAAGGGCGTCATCTACGCGCCGATCATCAACTCCGTCGAGGTCGGCGACGGCATCGCCCCGGCGGCGCAGGGGCCGATCGCCAACGTCGGCATCTTCGCCGAGGACGAGATCCGCAACGTCGAGGGCGGGGCCGTGCCCGGAGCGACCATCTCCGGGTTCATCATGGCAGCCAACAACACGCTCGGGCAGCCGCTTGAGTTCGGCGGCATCAACACGATCTCGCTCACCGGCGGCGGCGATTTCGTCGACGTGCATATCGCCGTGGAACTCTTCGACGGCTTCTGGGATTCCATCGATTTCCAGGACAATCGCGTCTTCAGAGGCGACATCAACTCGATCGACGCCTCGGACGCGAACTTCTTCCGTTCGGAGGTCTTCGGGTCCGACCTCAACACCTTCGAGCTGAGCAACGGATTCTTCGACGCCTCGAGGCTGCAGATGTCCGACAACGCCCAGCGCATCAGCGCGACGGGCTACCGCAACTCGACCATCGGCGGCTCGGTCCTCGAGTTCAGCCGCAACGAGATCATCATCGGCCAGGATCTGTTCACGCTGGAGACCGAGAGGCCCGACGGGGCGATGGTCGATTTGCGCGTTGACGTGCTCGGCTCGGTTCGCGAGAGCATCAGCGCGGGCTCGTTCAGCCGCGTCGATATCGACGTCGACAACCGGATCGAGCTGCTCGAGGCGACCGACGGCATCCGCGGCAGCGCGATCACCGCCGGTCGCGCCGACGCCATCACGGCGCTCGGCTCGATCGTCGCCAGCGACATCGCCATCTCCGGTCCGCTGCTGGAGCTCAGCGCGGGCGTGGCGATCGTCAACACCGACATCCGCGTCAGCGGACGCGACGGACGCCTCGACCTGCTCGTCGCCGACCAGCTGATCTCCGGCACGCTGACCAGCTCCGGCCCGATCCTGACCGTCCAGACCCTCAGCGGCGACATCGTCCTGGACATCAAGACGACCACGAGCAACGGCTCGCTCAGCGCGCTCAACGCCGCGAGAGACCTGATCGTCTCCACCGATATCAGTGCCGGCGTCGACGCGATCGTCGCCGGGCGTCACATCGGCGATCGCGATAACCCCAGCGTCATCCTCGTCCGGGGCGATCTCAACAGCGTCAGCCTGCCCAGCGGGCAGCTCTACTCCGACATCCGTGTCGGCGGCACCATCGGCATCAGCGACCAGGGCCAGGGCGATATCGGCGACGCCGTGGCGGGCGTCACCATCGGCCAGGCACGCCACCGCGCCGGCAACAACAACATCGGCGGAGGCTCGATCGTCGCGTTCGGGCGCATCGGCAGCGTCGTCATCAACGGCGACTTCGCCGGCAACATCCGCTCGGGCTCCTCGGGCATCGAGTCGGTCACGATCAACAACGGCTCGCTGCTTCCGGAGGCGTCGATCATCGCCCTCGACGGCAATCTCGAGAGCCTCATCATCAACGCCGGGCACCTGCTCGGCACTGTCCACGCCGACTTCGACATCGTTGACATCCAGGTCATCGCCTCGCTCGACGGCACGTTCGGCGATGTGGGCGTCAACCCGGCGCTCTCTGCCGACACCCGTGTCGACAGCTTCCGCAACGAGCTCCCGCTGGGCGTCTCGATCAGCAGCGCCGCCGACGGCGCGAGCATCACCGCCGGGCACAACATCCTCTCCTTCGTGGTCACCGGCGGCTCCATCTTCGAGTCGGCGATCTACGCCGGGCGTGAGATCGTCCTGCTGAACGTCGCCGGCGGGGTCTTCAACGACAGCGCCACCACGGGCTTCGGCACGACGATCGTTGCGGGCGACGCGATCCAGACCGCGACCTTCGGCGGCGACGTGCAGGACGCGCTGTTCGCCGCGGGCCTGTTCTTCCTGGGCGACGACAACGCCCCGGGCGGCCTGGGCATCAACGCCGACGCCGTGCATCAGGGCTCGGTCCAGACGCTCACGATCGGCGGCAACGCCCGGCGCGTGGGTGTCACCGCGGGCATGAACGCCGGCAACGACGGCCTCTACCTGACGCGCAACGAGACCACGGCGCTGGGCCAGTCGGTCATCGAGAACTTCTCGGTCGCCGGCAACTCCTCCAATGTCAGCCTCTCGGCCGACCGATTCGGCGCGGGCGTCAACCGCAACGCGTTCACGACGTTCGGCGCCGCGTTCAATGTTGCAGACAATCAGATTGTCAACAGCGGTTTCCCGGGCACGAACATCCCCGCGACCGGCCTGAACTTCACCTTCAAGGGCCGCTCCGGCACGCTCACCTTCGTCGGCGCGGGCCAGGCGCGCTGGGACGCCGCCAACGGGCGGGTCATCCTCCGCAACACCGACCTGACAAGCTCGCTGGTCGTCACGGCCAACGGCGGCGAACTCAAGGACTTCGACGTCGTCTCCAAGGACAACGCCAGCATCGGCGTGCTCGACATCCAGGCCAGGCTCATCGGCAACTCCAGCGTCGTCATCGACGGCGACGCCGGCACCGTCTCCCTCCGCAGGCTCGACACCACCGGCGTCATCCGCTTCGGCGGCGACGTCGCCTCTATCACCATGAACCGCGTCGACGCCGGGCACATCGAGGCCCAGACCGTCGGCGCCATCAGCGTCAGCAGCGACTTCGGCGCACAGAACCCCAACACCCGCGGCGAGGCGAGCATCACCGTCCTCAACGCGACCGCCATCAACATCGCCGGCGACCTGCGGGCACGCATCAACGTTCAACGCGACCTCGGCGCGCTCAACGTCACGCGTGACATCGACAACGGCCTTGTCCGCGTCGGCGGCAGCCTCGGCGCCGGCGTGCTCAACGACGCCACGCTCGCGCTCAACGCCCGCAACATGCTGGAAAGCCGCGTGAGCGTCCGCGACTTCATGGGCGTCGCGACATTCTCGGGCGAGATGTTCGATAGCGCCCTGATGATCGGCGCGGACCTCGGCGCCGATGGAGACTTCGGCGGCACCGGCCTCAACGCCGACATCGTCAGCACCGGCTTCGCCTCCGATGTCTCGGTCGGCGGAGACTTCTTCCAATCAGACCTCATCGAGGGCGCGCTGCGCGGACCCGACGGATTCTTCGGCACCGGCGACGACTCCGTCGCCGAGGGCCGGGGTACCATCGGTCTGGTGAATATCGCCGACCGCGGCGTCGGCTCCACCCGCTTCACCGAGTCCTACCGCATCTTCTCCACGGGTCTGATCGAGGGCGTCACGATCGACGGACGCACGGGCGAGGACGCGGGCAACTTCGCCATCGTCGACGCCACGAATCTCCCCGATCCGATCCGCGTTATCGACCTCCAGGTCACACAGTCCAGCCGCATCTACACCGCCGAGATCCTCTTCAATCAGGCGATCGACCAGAGCACGCTGGCCAACGCCCTGAGCGTGAGCGAGGTCCGCGGCACGTCCGGCTCGGTGCAGATCTTCCTGATCGACGGCCAGGACTTCACCCTGACCTACGACGACGACCAGAACCGCGCCCTGCTCACGTTCGACCGCGACATCACCAGCCGCGATCTGCCGCGACTGGCCGGCGTCCCGGGCCAGGGCATCTACCGCTTCGAGCTCAACGCCCAGGTCCTGCGCGGGCAGGTCGCCGGGGCCCAGCTCGACGGCGACGGCGACGGGTTCGCCACCGCGGGCGACAACTACTCCAGCGACAACATCGTCGGCGACGCGGGCGACAAGCTCGTCGACAACACCGCCACGGTGTTCGACGAGAACTTCCAGCCGGTCCACGAGGTCGACTTCTACAGCCCGATCAGCCTCGACATCGTTCTCGACGACAACTTCGAGTCAGACGGGCTTCCCGATGCGAACGAGGTCTTCACGATCAACGGCTCGATCGGCGACCACCCCGACCACGACATCGAGTTCTTCCGCTTCATCAACGACGTGGACGTCTACACGATCACGCTCCAGGCCGGCCAGATCCTCCGCCTCGGCCCGAGTTCGGGCCCCGCGGCGCTCGCGTCGGTCTCGCTGCTCAACAGCAACGGCACCCAGGCGACCGGCGGCGCGGGCTTCGACGGTAACCCGCTCGGCGCGACCGCCACGCTCCTGCCCGCGTCGCCCATCGACGCGACCGATCTGTCCTTCGAGCAGAACTACCTGATCCTGCAGACCGGAACCTATCTGGTCACGGTCGGCAGCGCCTTCGGCGCGATCCCGTTCCCCAACTTCGTTCCCGACGTCGCCTCGTTCGGCGGCCTCGTGGGCGACTACTCCTTCACCCTCGAGGTTTTCGACGACGGCAACTCCGGGTTTGGCGCGGACGTCGATTCCGGCGACGGCGAGAACGTCGTCAACGCCCCCAGCGCCCAGTCCTTCGCCGGGCCCGACGGGCAGCTCAACACCGCCGACGATTTCAACAGGATCTCCATCGGCGGCTTCACCTTCTTCGCCAACGCCGGCCCCGACGGCCAACTCGGCACCAACGACGACCGCATCTCCGGCGACAACGGCCAGGGCATCACCTCGACCCGCACCGGCGCGGGCGTTCTCACCAGCACGATCGAATCGTCGATCGGCCCGGCGAACCACTCCGGCGTCCCCGGCGACGTCTTCGCCGACGTGGACATCTTCCACCTCAACAACGGCAACAACATCGCTCGCGGCACGCTGATGGAGATCACCATCAAGCTCGCCGACAACGGCGGCGACCTGGGCAGCCGCATCGCCGACGCGCTCACGCTCGACGACTTCTCCGACTCGGTCGAGTTCGGATTCTTCGAGACCTCCGAGGTCACCGGCCTGCGCGACGCCAACGTCATCTTCAGCCCGACCGACTTCTCCCCCAACGGCGGCGAGACCGGCATCCTCGCCCGGAACGGCAACAACCAGTTCGGCTTCGACGAGAACGGCGACTTCTTCATCCAGTTCGTCACGCCGGGCAAGCTGGGCGGCTCCGGCGGCGCCTCCTACGCCATCTACCTCCAGGGCGCGTTCAACACCGACTACACCATCGAGGTCACGACCCTCGGCTCCGCAGAGGTCGAGACCCGAGGGCAGAACTTCTTCATCGAGACCGACGGCGGCACCATCGATTGGCTCCGCGCCGGCGGGCTCATCGCAGACCTCAACGAGTTCGACGTCAAGGTCCTCGGCCTCACCGGCACCAACGACCAGGGAACCCCGCTCGGCGAGGTCATTCTCGACTCGCTGGTCGCCAACCTCGAGGAGCTCTACGCCAACCTGGGCCTCGACGTCCGCTTCAGCACGAACCCCGCGGACTTCGAGTTCGAGGACTTCTCGACCATCTATCTCTCCAGCTCGCCCGATCCGGTCAACCCCATCTTCGCCGAGCTCGAGTTCTTCGGCCTGGACGACTTCTTCGAGAGCCTCGGCTTCGACCAGGGCCTGCTCACCCAGCCCTTCCAGATCGCCGAGCACTCCGATCCGTTCAACACCGACAGCCGCGACGAGGGCGTGGTCTTCCTGCCGACCTTCTCCCGCCTGGGCTACTCGCCCAGCGAGTCCGACGTGCAGGATCTCATCAGCTCGCTCACCGCCGCGACATCGCAGACGGCAAACGAGCTGCTCGGCCTGCGTCACACCGCGTCCAACGGCATCGGTGCCGGGGTCTTCGACGCCAATGCCGCCGACGCCGTCCAGGTCGTCCCGGGCGACAACGACGCCTTCATCATCCCGACCATCGATCGGGCCCTGTCCAGCCAGCTCGACCCGGTCACGGGCACGGACTTCTGGCTGGGCGACCAGAACGCCTCGGAGCTGCTCGAGAAGATCCTCTCCACGATCTGATCCGGCCCACATCCCCACGCTAACCAGGGCCTCCGGCGAAGAACGCCGGGGGCCTTTTCTCATTCAGATGTCATCGGTGAACTACGCGGTCTTGCGAATGTCGGGGCGATCGTTCCCGAGATTTCCGGCCTCGAGTTCCTCGAGGCGCAGCAACGCCTGGGCCAGGTTCCGCTCGAGCGTGCCAATCTTTGCGCGCATCGCGTCATCGCTCGCATCGCCATGCGTCCGTGTATCCGACCGGCGATCGAGTTCATCGAACTCGCCGCGGGCCTGCTCGCGAGCGTTCTTCAGCCGCTCTTCCAGCGCGATATCGAACTCCGTCAGCCTGCCCTGGGCCTCGTCCAGGCGGGCCTCGATCGCGTCGATCAGCCGCACGAACTTGTCCGCCCGATCGCTCTCGAGCTCCTCCAGTCGCGACTCGAACCGCGACTCGAGCTCCGTCGCCCGGCGCTCTCCCTCGCCCAGCCGCTGGCGAATCGTGTCCTCGATCTGGTTGGCCTTCGTCGCCCGCTCCAGCGCGATGTGATCGAGTCGCTCCTGCGTGTCGGACATCGTGGCGTCGATGCGCCGCTCCAACTCGCCGAGCCGCGCCGTGATGAGCGATTCGGTCGAGTCGCGTAGATTCGCCAGCGTCGCGTCCAACGCCTCCGCCCGCGCGAGCACGCCGTTGGCCTCGCTCAGCCGCTCGTCGAACGACTGGGAGGCTCGAAGGGTCTGCTCGAGCCCGCTGCGCAGCTCCGAGACCGCGGCGTCGGCGGCCTGACTGAGTGACTGGCCCTGCCCCAGCGCCGAGCGCAGCTTGCGCTGCTCGTCGCCGGCCTGTGCGATGAGCGCTCGCAGCGCCGCCCCGAACTCCTCCAGCGCCCGCGCATCGACGACCCTCGGCGTCAGAAACACGTCCCCGCCCTCGGCCGCCCGGTTGCCGTCCACACCGCGAGCGGCGGGCTTGGCCTCGGCGTGCTGGTCCATCTGACGCGAGATCGTGCTCATGGCGGGTCCTGCTCTGGCTGCGCGCTCATACCATCCGGCATGTCCGCAAGCCGGGAAGCTGGTTCATCGGTCGATCCGCCCCCGCGTGTTCGATTGCACCGTGTCCTCGCCGAGGCAGGCGTGGCATCGCGCAGGGCCTGCGAGTTCCTCATCGAAAAGGGGCTTGTCCGGGTCAACGGGCAGATTGTGCGCGAGAACCCCGTCCTGGTCGATCCGCGGGCCGACCGCATCGAGGTCCGGGGCGAGGCGATCGAGACCGCCCCCCGTCTGCTCTATGTCATGCTCAACAAGCCCTCCAAGACCCTCTGCACCGCCAAGGGCGAGCCCGGCGACACGCGACGCACGGTCCTCGATCTCGTCGATCACCCCGGCGCGGCCCGCCTCTACCCCGTCGGCAGGCTCGATTTCGAGACCACCGGCCTGCTCCTGCTCACCAACGACGGAGAGTTGGCCAACCGCCTGACCCACCCGCGCTTCGGGGTCACCAAAACCTACCACGCCCTGGTCAAGAGTCGCCTGGAGGACGCCGACGCCGAGAACATCGCCAAGGGCATCTATCTCGCCGAGCGCCGCGACGGCAGAACGGTGGGGGCGTCGCGGACCGCCCGCGTCGGCGTCCGGGTCCACAAGCGCGACCGCGACCGGACCACGCTCGAATTGACCCTCAAGGAGGGCCGAAACCGCCAGGTCCGCCGACTTTTGGCCTCGGTCGGCTGCCCGGTCAAGAAGCTCGAGCGTGTCGCGATGGGGCCCATCCGCCTCAAGGGCGTCACCCGCGGGGCCTGGCGAGAGCTGACCCGAGACGAGATCCGATCGCTCCGCAAGGCGGTCGCCTCGGGCGGGCGGCAAACCTAGGATCTCGACCCCACTTGATGCCAAGGCGGGATCAGGAAAACAGCCCCCGGTCATCCCAACGCGAGCGCACATGGACGCCACCACGCGAACGGAGTTTTCAATTTACCTGGCCCATCGTCCGGGCGAGCTCGCGGGGGTGCTCGAGGCCCTCGACGCCGCGGGCGCAGAGGCGTACGCGGTCTGCGTCGTGGACCAGAACAACCGGGGCCTGGTGCGGCTGCTGGCCGAGCCCGAGGCGCGCGTGCGCAAGGTCTTCGAGTCGTTGGTCGAAGCCGGAGCGGGCCCGGCGATCGAGTCCCAGGTGCTGGTCGTCAGCGCGGACAACCGCCCGGGCCTTGTCCGCGACGTCGCGGCCCAACTCGCCCTTGCGGGCGTCAACGTCCAGTACGCCTACGCCGCTCCGAGCCTCAACGGCGAGGCCGGGCGCTGCATCTTCCGCGTCAGCAACCTCGATCAGGCGGTGCAGACCCTCTCGTCGATGGCCTAGCATCCAGAGGGCGGGGAACCTGAAGTACCCTGCTCAGACCCCGGAGACCCTGATGGGCATCGAAGCCGCACTCTCGACCGACACAATCCTGACCACTCAGCTCCAGCGGATCATCAACTGGGCCCGCCGATCGAGCCTGTGGCCCATGCCCTTCGCGACCGCGTGCTGCGGCATCGAGTTCATGGCGACCGCGTGCAGCCGCTACGACCTCGCCCGCTTCGGCGCGGAGGTCGCTCGCTTCAGCCCCCGCCAGGCCGACCTGATGGTCGTCGCCGGGCGCATTGGCATCAAGATGCTCCCGGTCCTCCAGCGGATCTACGAGCAGATGACCGAGCCCAAGTGGGTGATCTCGATGGGCGCCTGCGCCAGCACCGGCGGGGTTTTCGACACCTACGCGACCGTCCAGGGCTGCGATCAGTTCATCCCCGTCGATATCTACGTCCCGGGTTGCCCGCCGAGGCCCGAGATGCTCATGGAAGGCATCATGGCCATCCAGCGCCACATCGATAACGAGGGCATCCCGCCGAAGGGTCCCGACGGCAAAAGGATCCCGCTCGGCATGACCGTCGAGCCGACGCACGCGCCGCGGCCCCAACCGGTCGGCGTGAGGATCTGACGAGGTCCATCCATGGCCTCGTGGCTGGCGGCACTTCCTCTCCTTCTTCATGCCACGTTCGTCATCGCGCTGAGCGTGACTGTCATCATGCGACGCCGCCCGCTCGCGGTCTCGCTGACCTGGATCGTGATCGCGACGCTGCTGCCGTACGCGGGGCTGGTGCTGTACATCCTCGTGGGCGAGAATCGTCTGGGCTCGCGTCGCCTGCGCCGCCATCGCGAGGTGAGCGAGGATCTGTTTCCGCAGGCGGTCTCGCTTTGGGGCGAGCGCGAGCGGGCGTGGGTTCCCGAGAACAGCGAGTTCGCGCCGATCGCCGCCTTCGGCACCGCGATCTGCGGGCTCCCACCTTTAGTTGGCAATGCGCACGATCTGCTCTCCGGGCCCAACGAGTTCCTCGATGCGCTCATCGGCGATATCGATCGGGCGCAGCACCATTGCCATGTGCTCACCTACATCTGGCAGGCCGACGGCGCGGGCCAGCGCGTCGCGACGGCGCTGGCGCGCGCCTCAAAGCGAGGCGTCGCCTGCCGCCTGCTCGTCGATGGCGTCGGCTCCCGGGCTTTCCTGCGCAGCCAGCAGTGCCGGGCGCTACGGGGCGCAGGCGTGCATGTGGTCGAGGCCCTGCCGGTGGGCGTCATTCGCCTGCTCTTCCGGCGACTTGATCTTCGCAACCACCGCAAGATCGCGGTGATCGACGGACGCGTCGCCTACTGCGGCAGCCACAACATCACAGACAAGACCTTCGGCACACGCGGGCCCAAC
Organism: Phycisphaerales bacterium; assembly: GCA_029260315.1. Lineage (GTDB taxonomy): Bacteria > Planctomycetota > Phycisphaerae > Phycisphaerales > UBA1924 > S146-42. Next base: position 20,371 of record JAJDDM010000144.1, read on the forward strand.
CCCGTGGGTCCCTGGATCGACGCCTCCGTGCGGGTATACGGGCCTGTTGTGGGTGCGCTCCAGATGGTGTTCCTGCGCGACTGGCTGCTGGATACCGAGGAGACCATCGAGGATCCGGGCCTGTTCCTGCCGACGTTCGAGGACGACAGCGAGCGCTGCGCCATCCTCCAACTGCTGCCCAGCGGGCCCGGGCACGAGCCCCGGGCGATCGAGCAGGCGATGCTCACGGCGATCTACGGCGCTTCCAGAGAGCTGACCATCACGACGCCGTACTTCGTTCCCAGCGAGTCTATGCTCGTGGCGATCCTCGCCGCGGCGCGTCGCGGCGTCGATGTCCAGATCGTCGTGCCCAAGCGCAGCGACTCGATCATGGTCGCCGCCGCGTCGCGATCCTACTTCCTGGAACTGCTCGAGGCCGGTGTTGGACTGCACCTTTATACGCCCGCGCTGTTGCACGCCAAGACCATGACGATCGACGGTCGGCTCGCCATGCTCGGCTCGGCGAACCTCGACATCCGCAGCTTCACGCTGAACTTCGAGATATCGCTGTTCGCCTACGACGACGGCTGCGCGTCAAGGCTGCGCGAGCTCCAGCAGTCCTACATCGACAACTCCGAGCACCTCGACACCGACTCGTGGCGGACGCGCCCGTTCGTGAGGCAGTTTCTCGACAACGCGGCGCAGCTCTTCAGCCCGGTTCTGTAGCGTCCGGCAGGGGCTCTGCTTGGTCCGTCGTCGATGCCTCCTCACCGGCGGGCGGTGCCTGCCACAGCTCGCCCAACTCGCGACCAACGATGAGACGATCCTGGTCGCCCGCCGCCGCCAGCAGCCGCTCCAGCGGTTCGTCGCGATGCTCGTCGCTCAGCGGGAACGTCGAGTGATGGATCGGCAGCATGTGCGTCGCGCCGATCCGCTTGAACATCTCCCAGACCTGCTCGGGCGTGGCGTGGGCGTGCCACCAGGGCTCGTACGCGCCGATCCCCATCGCCGCCAGATCGATCCGCTCCAGCGGATCGAACGCCTCTGTCGACGCGGTGTCGCCGGCGGCGAATACCCTCCGCCCCCCGCCCTCGATCACATACGCGTTGTACCCCCGCCGACGATCGAGCCCCAGGCGAGCGCCCCAATGGTGCGGGCGGATCGCGGTGACCTCGAGACCCTTGATCTCAATCGGCGTCTCCCATGCCGCCTCGATCACCTCGGGAAACTCCTTGGGGATGAGGCGCGCCGTGCGCCGCGGCGTTACCACGACCGTCTCCGGATCCGCGATCGCGCGCAGCGACGGCTTGTCCAGATGATCGAAGTGCGCGTGCGTGATAAAGATCGCGTCGATCTTCGGCAGCGTCGTCGCGATTGCCGGCAGGTCGCACTCCCGTCCAAGCCCGATGATCCGCCCGGCGATCCGCGGGCCGATCCGCTCGGAGAACACGGGATCCACCAAGATCCAGCGCCCACCGATCCCGATGAGCACGCTGGCGTGTCCGAGCCACGCCGCGGCGAGTTCAGGGTTCGAAGGCGCGGCCGAGCACTCCGGGTCGATCGAAACAACCGGGGGCTGCCCGCGCGAGCGGATCGAGGCGATCACCTGCTTGGGGTATCTGCGCGCTCCCGAGCGGATGACGCGCGACAGCTTGGGACGCTTGGCCGAGCCTCCCACGTCAAACCCTCGCTGTCATGGAATGGGCCTCTGCGGGCACGCAGGTCTATCGCTTGGCGACCGAGTCGAGCCTGCGCCCGATCCGCCGGCGTCGATTGAGCATCTTCCGCCCGCTCTTGGTCCGCATGCGGGCGCGGAACCCGAGCTTGCGGACTCGCTTGATGCGGCTGATGCGCCTCGGATAGTGGATCGCCATCGCAAAGGTCTCCTGGGCGAGGATCGTAGCCCGCACCGGGCCCGATCTCAACGCGACATCCGAGGGCCCATCCCCGAATCCGGCTTGCAGAGACCGCGAGAAGTTTGTACACTGGGGTGTTCGGTTCTTGGCCCGAGTCTGGGCGTGAAAGCCTGTCGACGCGTTGCGTCCGCTAGCTTCCGCGACCCCCGGTCCAAGGCGACTTTGTTCGGGAATCGTTCGTTATGAACGATCGCTTGAGGTGCGCGGATGGTTGACGACTCTGTGCTCGAATCCGCCCAGGAGGTGCTGGGCCACAGCTTCTCCGATGTGCAGATCCTTCGGCGGGCGCTCACCCACGCCTCCTGCACGGACTCGCGACTGGATTCCTACGAACGCCTGGAGTTCTTGGGCGACGCGGTTCTCGGCATGGTCACCTGCCAGATCATCTACGCCGAGCACGACGATCTGCTCGAGGGCGAGATGACCAAGATCAAGTCCATCGTGGTCTCGCGCGACACCTGCGCCGAGATCACCGGTCGCCTGGGACTGATCGATCTGGTGGCGCTCGGCAAAGGGATGCAGGGCGTCAGCGACGTGCCCACTTCGCTCGCCGCGGGCGTGCTTGAATCGGTCATCGCGGCGCTCTATCTCGACGGCGGCTTCGACGTTGCCAGCCGGTTCATCCGTCCGCTGATAGAGCCGCATATCGAGACGGCCCGGCGCAACGGCCACCAGCAGAACTTCAAGTCGCTGCTCCAGCAGTTCGCCCAGCAGGAGGGGGCCGAGGCCCCGCGCTACGTCGTGCTCGACGAGAAGGGGCCGGACCACGCCAAGTGTTTCAAGATCTGCGTGGAGATCGGCGCAAGCCGCTACGACTCGGCGTGGGGCCAGAGCAAGAAGCAGGCCGAGCAGCAGGCCGCGCGCAAGGCGCTGGTCGATCTGGGCGTGCTCGAGGAATCCGACGAGGGCGAGCTGGTCGTCGCCAATGGCGAGGACGAATCAGCGGGCGGCTGACGGCGCTCGCAGGCTCAACGCGCCAGCGGCCACTCCAGCGCTTCCTCTTCGAGCACCCGCGGCTTCAGATCCACAACCACCGGCAGGTGATCGCTCGCAAGGCTGTCGCTGGCCTCCAGGCCGTACACCGCCAAGTCCCGCTCGCTCAGATTCTGCGTGTCGACGACGAACGCCCGCACGATCTCGGCCTGGGCGTCGGAGAACAGGATGTAATCCAGCCGCCCCGGCGTGAACGGCCCCGTCGGATCCCGCCACGTCGCGACCAGCCCATCGCCCAGCACCAGCGGCTTGGCGACGCTCAGTTCGCTGCGGTCGGTATCGATCCCGAGGCGCAGCGCATCCAGCGGCGGGGCAGAGCCCACGAGATTGAGATCGCCGCCGATCACCCGGAGCTTGTCGCCCGCGGGCGTCCGCCGCGCGAACGCCTCGTTGATTGCCTTGGCCTCGGCCAGTCGGGTAAGGTCTTCTTCGGTACCCGCCCCGCCGCAACACTTGAGGTGGACACTCGCGACGACCGTATCCCGCAGCGGCGTGCGGACAAGCCCGAGGATCGCCCGCACCGGGCGTTCGCCATCGCGCACCTCGATCGGCCCATCGAGCAGCGGCGTGACCGACCCGCGGGCCGCGATCGCCACGCCCTGGTCCGGATGCGCGATCACGTTCCAGCGCGAGCCGACGTTCCGCTCGAACCAGCTCGCGATCGACGCAACGTCGGCGTCCCACTCCTGAAGCAGCACGACGTCGGGATCGATCGCCGTGATCAAACGCGCGAACGGCCCGGGTGTCTGCGCGGGCGATGAACGAAGCACGTTGTAGCTCATGATCCGGACGGTGTCGGCCCGGCGCGGCGGCAGCGTCGCGTTCGCGGGCGCAGGCCCTGTGGCGAGCTCAGGCAGACGGAACGTGAACGGGCTGAGCGAGCCGTTCTGCCGACCCTTGGCGTCCACGAGCACGACAACGCCCGCACCCGACGTTGTCGCCCGCGCCCGCGTCGGCGGCGTCGGGCGCTGGTCACGCACCGGCGCGATCGCCAGGCTCGGATCCTCGTCGACAAACCCACCGAGCCCCGGCAGGTTCCGGTTCACGCGCATCTCGTACCACTCGCTGGCGATCGTCGGCGCAAAGATGAACCCGGCGTCGGCATGAGAGATCGGGCTGCGTCGTCCCTTGCGGTCCACCATCGCTAGCGCGACACCACGACGCGGACTCGCCCGCTGGGCGTCCATGGGCGAGATCTGGATCTCCAGATCAACGCCCATGCCCGCGGCACCGGGCCAGGTCTCGCCGGTGTTGCCCGTCAGCGTCGAACCATCCACATCGAGCAGGATCAGAACCGTCTCATCTCCCGCCTGGAGCGCATTGCGCGCCGGGCCCAGGGAGAATCGCACATAAATGTGACGTGCGTCGGCGTGCGCGATGTCGGTATAGGCCCACTCGGAGATATCCCCGTCGAGGACGATGTGCCCCGCCCCGCCGTAGGCAGACAAGCTCGCCTCGGGCACCGGCTGGGTCCGCGAGAGCTTGACCGGCTCCTGCGCGCACGCGCCGAGCGCAACAGCGATCAGGGAAACCAAGGCCAGAGGTCTCGGCATCAAAGAGCGTGTCGTCCGATGGATCATGCGCTGCCTCGTTCGTGTGTGTCTCAGCGGGCGTATGCGCCGGTTTCGCGGAGAATCATTCTCAATCGCCGCACCGCGCCCACCGCCGCGACGTTTCCCGGTAGGCTTGACGGAAACCGGAGGCTCCCGATGCCAGATCAAACACCCTCGCACCACGTCCCGAGTCGGGTCCCAAGCGGGGTTCCAGATGGGGGCGTGACCCGGCGATCGTTCATGCGGACGGTAGGCTTGTCCGCGGTCGCCGCCACGGCCCAAACCCAGGCAGAGCGTCTGGGCGACGCCCAACCGTCCACAGAGGATACCAACCAGTTCGGCCCAGAGCCCGGACGGATCCGCCTGAAGATCAACGGCCAGACCCACCAGCTCACGATCGACCCCGCGACGACGCTCATGGAGGCCCTCCGCTGGCACGCAGCCCTGGCGGGGACCAAGGAGGTCTGCGATCGCGGCGCCTGCGGCGCGTGCAGCGTCCTCGTCGATGGCAGGCTGGTCACCTCCTGCATGATGCTCGCCCACGACGCCGTCGGAAAAGACATCACCACCGTCGAGGGCCTGGCCAAGGGCGAGCGCCTGGATCCGATTCAGGAGTCGTTCATCCGGCACGACGCCCTCCAGTGCGGCTACTGCACGCCGGGGCTGCTCATGGCCTCCAAGGCCCTGCTCAGCGACAACCCCAGGCCGACGTTCGAGCAGATCAAGCAGGGGCTGAGCGGCAATATCTGCCGCTGCGGCACCTACACCAACGTCTTCAACGCCGTGCTCGAGGCCTCGGGCCAGGAGCCGCTGCGAGATCCGGAGGGACCCGATGCCTGAGACACCAGCAAGAGCGATCACGGCCCCGGACGACGCCGACACCCAGTCGCACACCCCGACCCACATGCCGACGACCAACCGCCCGATCAACATGGGTAAGACGGTCGCCGACCAGGCCTCGCGCCTGGATGGGATCGCCAAGGTCACCGGGCGGGCGATGTACGCGCGCGATTATTACATGGATAACTCGCTCTTCGTCGCGTTCATCCGCTGTCCGGTCGGAGTGGGTCGGATGGTCAGCGCCGACGAGGACGCTGCCAGGGCGACGCCGGGTGTCGTCGAGGTGACGATCGACCGGCGCGAGGGAACGTACGCGGGCCAGCCCGTCGGTCGCATCGCTGCCGAGAGCAAGACGGCGCTGCGCCGGGCGATGCGGGCGCTGAACGCGCGATGGGATGCCGGGGAGTGCAAGACCGAGATCGAGCATGTGATGATGCCCCCGCCGGAGACCAGCGAGGCGGCGCAGCGGGCGCTCGCCGGCGCCGATCACGTTCTCGAGGCGGTGTACTCAACGCCCGTGCAGACGCACTCGCCGCTGGAGACCCACGGCGCCGTGGTCGACCATCGGGGCGATCGCGCGATCGTCTACTCCTCGACCCAGGGCGTCCAGGCCGCCGCGGACGGGCTCGAAGACGCGCTCGCGCTCAAGCGCAGCCAGTACGAAGTGCGCTGCGAGTACATCGGCGGTGGCTTCGGCTCCAAGCTCAACGGCGCGGGGCGCGAGGGCATCGCCGCGGGCGAGGTCTCCAGGGCCCACGGACGCCCGGCGAGCTGCTTCACCGACCGCGATGAGGACCATCTGGACACCGGCAACCGCCCTTCGAGCAGAACGTCGGTCCGCGTCGGGTTCAACAACGACGGCACGATCGTCGGTGGGCACATCCATAGCTGGGGAGGCGTCGGTGTCGCTCGCGGCGGCGGGGGCGTCGATTGCCCCTCCGGACACTACAACCTGGGCCAGATGCAGGCCGGCAACGAGTCGGTCCAGCTCAACGCCGGCGCGCCGCGTCCGTTCCGCGCTCCCGGCTGGCCCCAGGGCAAGTTCGCCGAGGAGCTGATGGTTGATGAGATCGCCGCGATCTGCGGCGCCGACCCGCTGGCGATACGCCTGCGGATGGAGACCTCCGAGGCGCGCAAGGAGATGTACCAACTGGGCGCGAAGCTCATCGACTGGAACTCGCGCACCGCGAACGGCTCGGGGCGAGGCGTAACAAAGCGCGGTCTCGGCATGGGCGGCACGAGCTGGCGTCGCTTCCCCGCGCGCGCCGAGGCCGAGGTCGTCATCCATCGCGACGGATCCGTCGTCGCCAAGACCGGCACGCAGGATATCGGCACGGGCATGCGCACCGTCGCCGGCGTGCTTTGCGCCGAGCACCTGGGCGTCCCGCTCGATCACGTCGATGTCGCGATCGGGCGTTCGACCCTGCCGATCGGCCCGGGCTCGGGCGGTTCGATGACCAGCCACAACGTCGCTCCCGCGATGATCGCCGCCGCCGAGGACGCCAAGGCCAAACTCCTGGACGCCCTCGCCGACACGCTTGGCGAGCCGGCGCGCGATCTCGACCTCGTCGACGGGCGCATTCTCCAGCGCGGCGAGCCCGTCATGGATTTCGCACAGGCCTGCGCCAAGCTCCCCCGCGAGCAGATCACCGGGCGCGGCGAGTTCAGCCGCAACGGCGGCGCGCAGCAGCACCTCGGCGAGGGAACCTCCGACGGCGTCCAGTTCGTCGATCTTTCGGTCGACACCGAGACCGGCGTCATCAAGGTCAACCGCGTCATCGCCATCCAGGCCTGCGGGCGCGTGGTCTGCCGCAAGACCGCCGAGAGCCAGATCATCGGCGGCGTCATCCAGGGACTCAGCTACGCCCTGTTCGAGCACAAAATGCTCGACCGCAACACCGGCAGCATGGTCAACGCCAACCTCGAGCAGTATAAGATCCTCGGCACCGACGACACGCCGCTCATCGAACCGGTCCTCTGGACCAAGGGCCAGACCGGCGTGCGATCGCTCGGCGAGCCGCCGACGATCCCGACCGCGGGCGCGACCGCCTGCGCCCTGCTCAACGCGATCGGCGCGCCCGTTCGCCACCTGCCGCTGACGCCCGACAAGGTGCTCGACGCGATCGAGGAGGCCCAGCCATGAACCGCTTCACGATCGCAACCGCGACGAGCTACGACGACGCCTCGGCGATCGTCAAGAGCGACCGATTCGCCCTGCCGATCCTCAAGGCCGGCGGCATGGACGTCGTCGATCACCTCAAAGAAGGCCTGTGGGAGCCGGATGCGCTGGTCGATGTGCTTCGTGCAGAGGGCGGCGCAGCCGCGCCGATCCAGGAGCATCGCGAGGCCGGCCGTTCAAGTATTCGATTGAGCGCCCTGACCACGCTCGACGAGATCGCGACCAGCACGCTGATCCAGGCCCGCTGCCCGGCCCTCGCCCAATCCGCCGGCAGCGCCGCGACGCCCCAGGTCCGCAACGTCGCGACCGCCGCCGGCAACCTCCTCCAGCGCCCGCGCTGCTGGTACTACCGCTCCAAGGACTTCGACTGCCTCAAGAAGGGCGGCGACCGCTGCTACGCCGTCCAGGGTCTCAACCGCTACCACGCCATCTTCGGCGACGGACCCTGCCACATCGTCCATCCCTCCAACCTCGCACCGGCGCTCATGGTCGCCGGCGGCGTCGCCCATCTCACCGGGGGCGATCGCGACTCCATCCCCATCGCAAAGCTGTACCACACGCCCGATCGCGGCGTCCGCGACGAGCACAACCTCAAGCCCGGCGAGGTCGTGACCGCGATCACGCTGAACGCCGCGCCCAATAGTGGGTTCTACGCGATCAAGGAGAAGCAGAGCTTCGATTGGCCGCTGGTCATGGCGGCGGTCGCGCTGGAACTCGACGGAACCCGGATCGCAAACGCCCGCGTCTGCGCCGGGGCGGTCGCGCCGGTCCCGTGGATGCTGCCCGCGGTTGGCCAAGCCCTGCGCGACGTGTCGATCGACGATGACGCGGGACTGAAAGCCGCGTGTGCGCGGGCGACGCAGGGCGCCGCGCCGATGTCCGACAACGCCTACAAGCTCAAGCTGCTGCCCGTGGCGATCCGCCGGGCGGTGCTCAAGGCCGCCGGGAAGGAGGTCGAGTGATGGAAAGCGAAGCACGCATGAGCCTCAAGATCACCTGCCTGCACCTGCGTCACAAGATGATGTACTGCGACGAGCGCCACGAGCAGCGCGGCGTCGTCGACGACTCCTCCGACACGCGCGTGTTCTTCTGCGTCAAGACCGGCGATGCGCTCGGCCCCGACGCCGACGCCGTGAGCCCCGAGTGCTGCAACGCCTCGCGAGCGTGCTTCAAGGGCGAGTGTCTCTGAAAGACGAGCCCGAAGCGCAAGCGAGGTTTGAGCGCACGACATGCCCATGCGTGCGAGAAACCTCGCGAGGGTGCCGTGGTCTGAGCGAGTCTTCGAGCGAAGGCCACGCCGAG
>JAJDDM010000145.1 GCA_029260315.1 Phycisphaerales bacterium
GGTCCATGAGGCGAAGGACGCGGGTGAACGCCCGACCGTCCAGAGTTTGCGTAATCGTCTGAGGGCAGAATATGAAACTGACAAGGGTGCTGACCAGCGCCCCAAAAAGTCGTGGCTGAGCCGCAAGGCGAAATCTCCGAAACCTGCCCCCGCGCCTGCCCCTGACAAGGCCGGCGTCGAAGCTGAAAAACACGACAAACCGCGCCCCAAAAAGTCGTGGCTGAGCCGCAAGGCGAAATCTCCGAAACCTGCCCCTGCGCCCGCCCCTGACAAGGCCGCGACCGCAGCCGAAATTCCGCCCGCATCCGTGCCCGTAATGGCCGAAGCCAATACTCCACCCCTGTCCACGCGCCCCCCAGCGCCGCAGCCGTCCGCCGCCGCGGCTGAACCGCCGCCTCCAACTCCCCCGAAATCGCAAGTGCCGCCCAAGCCAAAACCGGGATCGGGGCGAAAAAACAAGCCAAAAACCAACGGAACCAGCCGGATTTCCGCCCCGCTGTCGCGGATGGCAGCGGGAATGAAGACGGCATCGAAAGAGCGCAATCTCGATAACCTGCTGGATATTTTTAAAGAAGGCCTGCGACTGCCGACGCCAATCATCGTCGCCTCAATCGTGTCTTCATTTTTAGGCCTGGCCTTGCCGCTGGCGGTGCTGCAAATCTACGACCGCATCCTGCCCAACCAGTCGATTGAAACGCTGACGCTGCTGACGCTGGGCCTGTTCGGCGCCTTCGCGCTGGACGCCGTGCTGAAAATCCTGCGCTCCTATCTGCTGGGGTGGAACGCGGTGCGCTCCGGCTTCGACGCGCAACTCTCCGCCGTCACCCGGCTCTTGAGAGCCCCTCACGCCCGCGTCGAGAAAGAGCCTCCGGCTATCTGGGTCGACGGGCTAGAGGCGGTGCGCGAATTGAGCGCGTTCGAGGGCAGCCAGTCGCGCCTGCTCACCCTGGATATCCCGCTCGCCGGTATTTTCCTCATCGTGCTCGGACTGGTCGGCGGTCCGCTGATCATCGTGCCCATCCTGCTGATCGCCGGTTTCGGGGCGTATGCCGCCATTCACGGCGCGCGCCTGCAACAGGTGCTGGCCAACCGCTCCGAGCAAGACAACCGCAAGCACGATTTCCTGGTGGAATGCCTCAGCGGCATCCACACCCTCAAGGGCCTGGCCATGGAGCCGATGATCCTGCGCCGCTTCGAGCGGCTGCAAAAGGGGTCGGCGATCGCCAGTTACGACACCATCCTGCTCGGCAACAAGCTGCAGTCCATGGGCATCATGTTCGCCAACCTGATGATGATTTCCGTGGTCTCCGTGGGCGCCCTGTTTGTGATGGCCGGGGAGCTCAGCATCGGCGGGCTTGCCTGCTGCTCGCTGCTGTCCGGACGCCTCACCCAGCCGGTGCTGCGCGGCATCGGCATGTGGACTGAGTTTCAGAATATTCAGCTGGCCCAGGAGCGCGCCGGGAAATTCAATGAACTCGAGGTGAGCGCCGGCGTGGCCAGCTCACAGGCAGGCGAACTCACCGGTTCGATTGAACTGAAAGATGTGGGCTTCGAATATCCAGGCGCGAAAAAGCGTTCCTGCCTTGCCGGTATATCGCTGCAGGTCCGCCCCGGCGAATTTGTCGGCATCAAGGGAGAGGACGGCAGCGGCCGCTCGACGCTGGTGAAGCTGATCACCGGAGAGCTCAAACCCACCAGCGGGTCCGTGGTGATAGGCGGCCTTGAATCCTGCCCGAATCGGGAACAGCTGCAGGTTAAGGACGTGGCCTATGTCTCCGCCCATTCGGCAACTTTCAGGGGTTCAATTCTGGAAAACATCACCATGTTCCGCACCGGGGCGGCGATCGAGGCCGCGCAGCACGCGGCCAAGCTCATCGGTCTGGAAGATGAAATTCACCGCCTGCCGGACGGCTATGACACGCCGCTTGCGCAAGGCGTGGCGCAGACGCTCTCTTCCGGTCTGCTGCAGCGCGTCGCCATCGCCCGGGCGCTGGCGCGCAACCCGAAGGTCCTGATTTTCGATGAAGCCAATACCTTGCTCGACTTCCAGAGCGACGCGGCCCTGCGCGCGGGATTGGAAAGCCTCAAGGGCCGCATGACGGCGATCATCATCTCCAACCGGCCCTCCTTCCTCTCCATCGCCGAACGGGTCTACGCACTCAAGGGCGGCACACTGGAACAGCGGCAGTTTGAAGCTGCGCCAAGCGCCGCGCAGGCACCCGTTCAAGGGACGGCCGCATGACCATGGCAGGCGCACAGACAACTGCGCAAAGCGCGCCCGGCACGGCTGGTAGCCCGCCAACCGGCGCTGAAACACGCGGCAATCACGTCCATGGGCTTCAGGACCAGCTCGGATCCGCATTCACCGGGCGCAAGCTGGAGAAGCTGGATGATTCCACACCGGCCGCGGCCTGCCTGAAACCGCTACTGCTGGCGCTGGAATGGACCGGACAGGAGCGTCACCTGATGGAGGCGCTGCCGCATCTCGAACCGCTCCACGACATCGACGACCTTCGCGCCCTGCTGTCGCGGATCAACTACCGCACTACGCACCGCTCCTACAAACGCTGCGAGATCAGTCCCGGCATGCTGCCCTGCCTGTTCAGCCGGAATGACGGCGATAGCGTGTCGGTTATCCTCGGCATTGAGGCTGACGGGCGCCTGCTCACCTTCGACGGGACGAAGAAGGCGTTCGCCTACGTCCCCGCGGACGAGACATCCGGCGACGTCTATCTGGTGTC
>JAJDDM010000146.1 GCA_029260315.1 Phycisphaerales bacterium
ACCATGTCCCCGGTCGGAACAGCTCTGCACGGCTGGTGCTTCCGGGAGAGCGCCATGAAACACCAACCGCTCAAAGCAGCGGTTGGTGGCACGACGCTGGACACGCGCGCAAGCATCCTGCCGCGAAGCGCTTGTGACAAACGACGCAAATGGCTTTCGCGCCAGGGCCTCTACTTGGCCACAGGTGGATCTTCGTTCACATCCGCCCGCATGAACAGCGCCTCGCCCTTCTCGATCCGCTGGCCGGCTCGCAGGCTCCAATCACCACCCCACCGCGCCAGCTCTTCCAACGGGGCTTTGAACCCCGAGTCCGGATCATCCGGATCGTTCAGCGCCGAACAGTTCCAGTTGCGCCAGATCTCGCTCATCTTGTGCTGACACGCCGGAAAGAACAGCAACGACGCGATCCGCAACGCCTCGGCACACGAGTACAGGATCGTCGCCAGTGCCTTGTCGGCGTGCTCGAACTCATCCAGGCGCTTGGCGAGCGTGAACGGCGCGCAATAGCTGATGAAGTCGTCCACCTCCTGCACCAACGCCTGCCCCTGCGCGAGCGCCTCGTGCAGCGCAACCCGCCCGAGCGCGCTCTGCGCACGCTCGACGGCCGCCGAGGCAGAGGCCGCGAAGTCGAAGCTCCGCTCGGGGTCGTCCACCGCCGTCCCCGCCGCCTCCCGCGCCGTCAGCGCGATCCCCAGCGCCTTGCCCCCCGGCAATCCGAACTCGCCGTTGCAGGTTCTCGTGAGCTCGCCGCCCAGGTACTTGCCGATCATGTTCCCGACGCGGCTCGCGGAGTTCCCGATCCCGTTCGCCAGGTCCGCGTTGAACGTCTCCACAAAGTGCTTGTGCGCGAAATCCGCGTCGTTGGCGCCCATCGGCCCCTGCGTCGCCAGATACCAACGCACGCCGTCCAATGAGTACCGCTCGATGTACGCCTCCAGCAGCTCGATCTCGATGAAGTTGCCCAGGCTCTTGCTCATCTTCCGGCCCTCGCGGATCCAGTACCCGTGCGCGTACACCGCGCTCGGCGGGCGCTCGCCCAGCGCGTGCAGCATGCAAGGCCAGATCACCGCGTGGAACCACAAGATGTCCTTGGCCATCATGTGGACGATCGTCGCGTCACCATCCGCCGGCCAGAACCGCCGACGATCCTCCGTGTCCACCGTCGTCAAGTAGTTGCTCAACGCCTCGATCCACACATACACCCGATGCTCCGGATCTCCCGGCATCAGGATGCCCCAGTCCTCATCGCCCTCCTTTACCCGCCTCGACACCGGCACCTTCTGCAACCCCTGACGGATCCTGCCCAACACCTCGTTCTTGCGCTGCTCGGGCAGCACGCGGATCGCGCCCGTCTCGATCTGGGCCTTCAGCCAGTCGCCGTACTTATCCAGGCGGAAGAAGTAGTTCTGCTCGGTGCGCTTCTCGAGAGGCTTGCCGGTCACCGGGCTTTTGAAGTCGTTCTCCTTGGCGACCGTCTCGGTGATGTACTCTTCTTGAGAGGGGTCGTACCAGCCCTCGTAGTCGCCAAGCTCGATGTCGCCGGAATCGATGAGCTTCTGGATGTACGCCGCGGCTCGGCTCTTGTGACGCTCCTCGCTGGTCCGGACGAAGTCGTCGTTGCTGAAACCCATCGTCTCGAAGGCCTTGCGGAACTCCGCGGCGTTGCGGTCGGCCCATGCCCGCGCGCTCATGCCATGCTCTTTGGCCGACTCCACGACCTTCTCGGCGTGCTCGTCGGTCCCGGTCAGGAAGAACACACGCTCGCTCGCCTCGGGCCCCTCGATCAGCCGCGCGAACCGCGCCGCGACATCCGCCAGCAGCGTCGTGTAGCAGTGCCCGATGTGCGGGCGGTCGTTGACGTAGTAGATGGGCGTGGTGACGTAATACATGGGGCGATTGTACGGGTGGGGCTCTGCGAGCCTGTCCGGGGCTCAGCGCCCTATCCTTACGCCCTCGCCGGGGGGGGGACGCCGGCTCGGGGCCGGGCCGCTCTGGATCACTAGGAAGGGCCAGTCATGGATCGCCAGGAGTTCGAGCGTCTGGCGCTCGAGCATCTCGACGCGGTCTACCGCATGGCCCTGCACCTGACCCGCAATCCCGAGCAGGCCGAGGATGTCGTCCAGGATGTCTACGCCCGGGCCCTGCGCCCGCGGGCCGTCGCCTCGTTCGAGGACCGCTCCAGCGACGGCACCGGCGGGATGCGCTCCTGGCTGTTCACCATCACCCACAACGTCTTCTACTCCAAGGTCAAGAAGGACAAGCGTCGGCCCCAAGCCGTCGGCGAGTTCTTCGCCGAGGCCGATTCCGCCCCGCTGCCCGACGAGCCCCCGCCCGCGTGGGATGGCGCCGCCTTCGACTGGGAGCATGTCGACGGGCGCCTGAAGTCCGCAATTGAAGACCTCAAGGACGAGTTCCGCGAGGTGCTGCTCCTCTGGGGCGTCGAAGGGCTGAAGTACCGCGAGATCGCCGAGATCCTGGGCGTGCCCATCGGGACGGTCATGAGCCGCCTGCACCGGGCTCGCAAGATTCTCGCCGACGGGCTCCTGGGCGACACCGACACGGTCCGAGATCTCGGACTCAGCAGATTTGACGCGAGCAGCGGGAATGGGGGAATGGAATGACCGCCTGGATGGTTCAGCCTGACCCCGAAAGGGGGCCTTGGCGGAGTGGCACATGAACAGTGATGGCGCGAATGACATGAATCTGGCGGCCCTCCTGCGGGCGGGTGCCGACGACGAGCTCCAGCCGGACCAGAAGGCCCACCTCGACGCTCATCTGCGCGATCACCCCAGGGACACCGACAGGATCGAGTTCGAGCGCCAGCTCAAGGAGGCTTGCGGGCGGGTTATGGGACCGATCTCGGCACCCCCGGCCCTGCGCGAGCGCCTCATCGCCAGCCTCGACCGCATTGCCCAGGATAACAGCCCAAGGCAGGAGGCGTCATCGACGGCTCCGGCTCCTGAGAGCGTTCGTCTGGCCCAGGGCGTGGAGTCGCTGAGCGAACAGACGCGCCGGCAGAGCTTCTGGAACCGCATGACCCCCGCCGTCCGGGCCCTCGCCGCGGCGATCCTCCTGCTCGTCGGCGGGCTCTTCCTCCTCCAAGTCGTCAACGTCGGGTCCGGTAACTTGAGCCTGGCCCAGGCCCACATGTCCGAGATCGCGACGTTCGTCGGCGACGAGCACGACCGCTGCGTCATCGACCCCTCGCGCGCCGCCAAGTTCAACATCAGCGAACTCGACGCCGCCCCCGCGCTGCTCGAAGAGATCGTCGGCAAGAGCATCTCGCCGGCCAACCTCGCCTTCGGCGGGCTGGCGTTCCGCGATGGCGGGCGCTGCCACGTTCCCGGCAAGGGCGATAGCGTGCATCTGCGGTTCGACGTGGTCGATCAGCCGGGCGAGACCGTGAGCCTGTTCATCCAGCGGGTCGCCGACGAGTCCGACGAGTTGTTCGAGTCCGGCAAGAGCTACGAGCTTCAGTCCGATAACCAAGGCCGCGCCGTCTTCGGCTGGGCCGCAGACGGGCTGAACTACTTCCTCGTCGCCAAGGACGAGGCGCTCTGCGAGAGCTACAGCATCGAGCGCGGCTTGACGCCCAACGCCGGCTGATAACGCACCGCCAAGCCGCCCGCAACGTACTTCTCAGGACGAGCAACTCGCTCGTCCCGATAGGATGCCGTGAGGAGGCTTCCATGTTCAGAGCGATGATTCCCTGCGTGGTCGCGGCGGCGGGTCTGTGCGCATCAGCAGCCGCTCAGAACGCCCTGGGCGACGGGCGCGGCCTGGAGAACAACGACCTCTCGGTCACCAGGTTCCCCAACCGCGTCAACCCCCACGACCAGTGGCTCGAGAGGGTGCGCCTACGCAACGCCATCGTCACCGGCAACGCCCCGGGTGGCCTGAGCTTCCGCGGGGACGTGGGCTACACCGCCCCCAACGAGTTCCGGGGCGAGCTCGGTGCCAACGACCTCTTCGCCTTCCGGCGAGACTCCCTCTACAGCGGGCTGACCGGCTACGGCATCCGCGGCACCGAGGCTATGCAGTGGCAGTTCGCTCTCACGACCGACGCCCAGGCGCCGACCGGGCTGCTCGGCTCGCCCGCCGTGCGCCGCTTCGGCACCCAGGACCTCGACCGCGACAGGCCCGAGGCGAGCACCGTGCCTGGACTCCGCGACAGCGACCTGCTGCGTCCGGACCCGATCGAGAGCGAGATCGAAGCCATCCGCGCCCCGGGGGGGACGCTCATGGGCTCGCTGCGTTCGACGTCGGCCTACACCGCCGCCCGCCCCAGCACGCCCACGATCCTCGCCGCCGGACAAGATGAGTCCGGGCGGCGGTTCGGCGTGACGGCGTCAGCGCTCGAGGGGATCCGCCTGCAAGAGCTCGAGCTGCCGGCGTGGATGGCCGCCGAGCAGGGCGTGCCCTCGGCGACCGGAATCCCAAGCAGGGTCAACCCCGAGAGCACCGCCCGCCCGATCAGCCCGACGCGGACCTCCTACGACGAGGTGCTCGAGCGGCTGCGCGCGGGCGCCGCGCCCACTCCGCCGGGCGTCGACACCAAGCCGGACTGGCAGCAGCGTCTGGACGAGATCCGTGAGCGGCTCGCGCCGACGAACGAACCCGGCTCCATTGATGGCGCGGCAGAACCGACGAGTTTCTCGCCCGAGGTCCTGGAGCTGATCCGCCGGGCGGGCGGGCGGGCCGACACGCTGATCGCCGAGAGCTCGGGGCGATCGGATCCGTATGCCGACCATGTGCGCCAGGCCCAGGATCTATTGGGCACCGGGCGATTCTTCGACGCCGAGGAGCGGTTCACCCGCGCGCTCTCGCTGCGCGGGGGCGACGTGCCGGCGCAGGTCGGGCGATTGCACGCACAGCTCGGGGCGGGCATGTACCTGTCGGCGTCGCTGAATCTGCGGTCGCTCGTCGCCAAACACCCCGAGGTGACGGGCGTGCGCTACGGGCCCAGGCTCCTGCCCTCGAACGAGCGTCTGACCGGCATCGCGAGCACGCTCCGGGCGAACGCCCGCGAGGAGAGCGCCGGCGCGCTGCGACGCGAGAGCGCGCTGCTGCTGGCCTATCTCGGCGCGCAGACCGGCGACCGCACGCTCGTGCGCGAGGGGCTCGACGCGTTCGGGGTCAACGCCTCGCCCAGGGATCGCATGCTCGTCGACCTGCTCCGCGGCGTGTGGCTCGAGCCGCAGAATCCCGCGGAGTCGGACGACGCCGGACGATGAACGCAGCGAAGACGCCCGCCGACGATCATCTCCCTCGCCTCGCGCTCGTCGGCGGGTCGATCGTCGAGTTCCTGAGCGACGGGTCGCTCGCGGCGCTGGCCGGAGAGTTGGGTGGGCTGTTCCACGAGCGGATCGAGCTGCGCGACGAGCGTGACCGCCTGATCGCGCACCTGGGCGACGGGTCGATCCGCTGGAAGATCGACGAGGACGCCGATGCGCCGCCAGACAACGCCTGGCGCGCCCCCATCGTCGCGAGCGAGCGGGTGATCGGCTCGCTGGTCGTGCATGACACAGAACCCCCGCCCCACGCCAAGCGCATCCTGCGGTGGATCGCGCGCGTCGCCGGCGAGTTCTGCACGGTCGAGCTCGATTTGCGCCATCGCCTGCGCGAGGTCGAGCTGATGTACAGCCTCAGCGCGCTGCTCATCCGCGCCGCCGACCCCGGCGAGGTGCTGAGCACCGCCCTGGATCTCGTGCTCGACGCGATGGACCTGGACGCCGGCAACGTCGTGCTGCTCAGCGAGCAGTCGCCCTCGGCGATCCACGGCGACGAGCGGGCGATCCGCACCATGGCCTCGCGCGGGCTCAGCGAGGCCTGGGTCCGCGACGCCACCCCGCTGTCGCGCGATCGCGAGTTCGATCGCCTGGCGATCGCCGGCGAGGTCGTCGCGATCGAGAACCTGTCAAGCGACCCGCGCGTGCTCGAACCCCAGCGCCTGGGCGAGCAGGGGCTCGTGAGTTTCATCTCGGCCGGGCTCGCGTTTCGCGGCAGGCCGATCGGCGTCTACCGCCTGTATTCGAAGACGCCCCGCCACTTCACCAGCGCCGAGCGGGCGCTGCTGCGGTCCGTCGCCGAGCACTCGGCGATCGCGATCGAGCAGTCGCATCTGCTGAAGGTCCAGGAGGCCGAGGCGGACGTGCGTCGCCAGCTGCAACTCGCCGAGGACGTGCAGCGCCGGATGCTGCCGGCGTCGCTGCCGGACGTGCCGCGCCTGGATCTCGCGGCCCGCTACCAGCCGTCGGAACGCCTGGCGGGCGACTTTTACGACGTTTTCGAGAGCGACGATCGTTTCACGCTCGTGGTGGGCGACGTTGTCGGGCACGGCGTCGCCGCGGCGCTCATCATGGCCAGCGTCCGCTCGACCCTGCGCGCCGTCGGCTCAGACGATCGTCCGCTCTGTGAGGTCGTGTCACTGGTCAACAAAGCGATGTGCCGGGACACGCTGCAGAGCGAGTTCTGCACGCTGTTCACGGCGCGATTCGATCCACGGTCGCTGGAGCTGAGCTATTGCAATGCGGGGCACAGCCCGCCGCTGCTGTTGCGCACCGATGGAGCGAGCGAGCGTCTGCAGCCGGGCGGGATGCTGATCGGGATCGAGCCGGAGGCGGATTTCACCGAATCACGGACGATCCTGTCGCCGGGCGACTTGCTGGTCGCGTTCACCGACGGGCTGGTGGACACGATGGCGTTCTCGGGCGAGCGGTTCGGGATCGAGCGTCTGATCGACAGCGTGCGCGCGTCCATGGAAAACGCCCGGCCAACCGGCGCGGGCGTGGTCGAGCGTGTCTTCTGGGAGCTGCGCCAGTTCGCCGGTCTGCACGAGCGGACCGACGACGTGACGCTGCTGGTCGCGCAGGTGCGCGAGTCTTAGGCCGCCCGCGGCCCGTCGTCCCCGCTGACGAACTCGAAGTTCATCAGCTCCTGGAGTTCGTCGAGCTGGGCCTGGGCCAGTTCCAGCGTCCGCTGGGCCTTCTCCGCCTCGTCCGGCCCAACCAGCCGGCCTCGGGGCGCGACGCGGTGGACCGGGAACGGGATCGCGTCGGTCTCTTCCTGAATGTCGTGCACGAGCCTGAGCATGGGCATCATGTCCTTTCCGTCGGTCTTCGTTCGCCGACGACTCTCTAAATCGGCTTCTTCGGGCCCGCCGAGAGGGTCGATGGCGCAAGGACTGCCGAATCAGGGGTTGCCCCACCCGCAGAATCCGGCGGGTCGTATCCGTATTCACATCGCTATCGGCCACCCAGCCCGGGTTATTGACCGGGACGGGGGCTCTCGGACGGACGGGGGCGGCCGACCTTGGTCTCGGTGCCGGCGAACGTCCGTGCGAGGTTCTTGCGGTGCTTGAAGATCACCAGCAGGCCCAGGGCCGTGGTGACGATCAGGAAGGGAGCGGAGTTGCTGAGCGGTCCGGAGTTGCCCACGCCGAGAAGGATGCTAAAGGGGATGACGACCGCCGCGATGCAGGAGGCGATGCCGACCATCCGCCATCGCCAGACGATGAGGATCCACACGCCGAGGGCGATGAGAGCTGGGAGGGCGAGGAACGGGTACACGCCGAGCATGGAGCCGAGGGCGGTCGCGACACCCTTGCCGCCGCGGAAGCGGACGAACGGGCTGAACATGTGTCCGAGAATGGGCGCGATCCAGACGCCGATCCAGCGCCAGGACTGCGCGGCTTCGAGCTCGGCGGCCCCGAGCAGCCCCTCGCTGATGGCGTAGGCGAGCGTGGGGATGAGGCCTTTACAAAGGTCGAGGAAGAAGCAGAGCAGGCCGAGTCGCAAGCCGAGCACGCGGGCGACGTTGGTCGCGCCGATGTTGCCCGAGCCCTGGGCGCGGATGTCGACGCCCTTGGCTCGCGCGATGATGAGGCCGAAGGGGGTCGAGCCCATCGCGAGGGCGATCGCGACCCACGCGAGCCAGGGGATCATGCCAGGCGCTCCCGGAGCAGCGCCAGCAGGCTCTCGAAGACGGTGTCGGGGTCCTTGGCGCCGTCGATGATCGCGACGTGCTCGGGGTCCTCGCTCGCCAGCGTGTGGTAGCCCTCGCGGACGCGCGCATGGAATGCGCTGCCCTTGGCCTCCATGCGATCGAGCAGCGGGCTGAGACGCGACGCGGCGGTCCGCTCGTCCACATCGAACACGATCGTCAGATCCGGCGACGTCTGGCGGCAGACGATCCGCGCAACGGCGAGGATGTCCTCGCGCGCGATACCGCCGGCGGCACCCTGGTAAGCGAGTGTCGAGGCGACGAACCGATCGGCGACGACCAGCTCGCGGCGCGCGAGGGCCGGGGCGATGCGCTGCTCGACGAGCTGCGCCCGGCTGGCCATGTACAGGAGCATCTCGCAGAGCACGCCCATGTCCTCATCAGAGTGGCCCAGCAGGCACTGGCGGATCTGCTCGCCGACGTGCGTGCCGCCCGGCTCACGGACCTCGCACATCGCGAGCCGTTGGCGCTCGGCGAGGTCGATGAAGCGGGCCATCTGCGTGCTCTTGCCCGATCCGTCGGGGCCCTCGAAGACAAGGAATCGCCCCGCCAGGCCGCTCATCCATGCGTGGTCGCTTGTCATCCGGCGCGAGTGTAGCCGGTCGCGCCCGCTAGGGCGTCAGCGAGGACGCGACGGCGTCGATGCGCGAGCGCCAGGGCTTGCCGCCCAGGCCCTCATCGAGCGTGCGGAGCATGGCGATGTGCGCCAGGATCGTGCCCGTGCGCTCGCCGCTCGCGTTCTGGTTGCGCAGGATCTCCAGGAGCATCGCCCAGGCGTGCCAGAAGGCCTCGTCGGCGGGCTGAACGCTCTCTGTGAGCTGGCGGAGGCGCGCGAACGCCGAGGCGTCGTCGCCCAGGTTTCGCTCGATCCGCGCGATCCGGATCCGCACGCCGGGCGCGCCCCCTTCAAGCTGGTCGGCGTAAGGCAACAACGCCTCCAATGCCTCGATCTGGCGCGCGGGCAGACCCATGAGCTCGTAGGTCGTCGCCAGCGATGCCCGTTCGATGGCGGTGTCTTCTACCACGCCGTGGGCGCGGTACAGGGCGAGCGCGTTCCTCGCGTGGCGCTCGGCGGCCTCGAGCGAGACCTCCGCGTCCTCCTCTCGACCGGGAACGCCTCGCGTCGCGCGATGCAGCTCGTGCATGCGTGTGATCGCGTCGCGGACGAGCGGGCGGTACATCGCGACCGCCGGCGGGCCCTCGGGCGAGCCCGGGCGGATCTGTTCGAGCAGGTGCAGGCTGAAGTTCGAGTCGTGGAGCCTTGCGAGTTCGAGCAGCACGCTGTCGTGCTGGGCGAGCCAGTATTCTTCGTTTTCGAGGTCCTCGATCTTCTCGGCGTCGCGCAGGATCTGGTGGTAGTGGTTGAGGGCGATGGTCCGCTCGCTCGGGCCGGCGCTTCGAAGGACGTCGCGCGAGAAGAACAGCGCCCGCTGCACGACGCCGACCGTCTCGGGGGCCTCGGGCCAGCCCTCGTGGAGGGTCATGAGCATCATCGGGCCCTGGGCCCGGCGGATCACCCGGCGATCTCTGAGGAGCAGGTCGGCCAGCGCGATCAGCGCCGGTGGCGCGAGATGGTCGGCGTCGTCTCGCACCAGGATCTCGCGCAGCAAACCCTCGGCGGAGCGGGGATCGTCCCCCGCGAGCCGTCGGCGGGCCATCGCGAGCGTCGCCTCGGGCTGCAACTCGCGCAGGTCCGCGGCGTCATCCAGCAGGCGATCGATCCGGTCCAGGATCAGCGTCTCGCGCTGCTCGCGATCGAGCGCAAGGGCCTCGTGGGTGCGAAGTTGCAGGATCTGCGCGATCGCGAACCGCACCCAGGCCGGGTCGGGCGGCGACGACGCGCGCGAGAGCTGCATCGCCCGGCGGGTCATCGCGTCGATCGCCATCACCACGAGCGAAGCGTCGGAAGTTTCCGATGTCGGCGTGATCGGGGGCGACTCGATCGTCGCGAGCGCGCGCCCGCACGCCGCGGGGAAGCCGCCGAGCGGCGCCGACCGCACGCCGGCGAGCACATGCTCGATCTGGAGGTCCCGCCCGCCCCACTCCGGAAACGGCGGCGGAACGAGATCCGGATCGCTCTGAGGGTCGTGGGGGACGAACAGGATGCGCAGGTGGTCGCGATGCCAGATCACGCGCTCGTCGAGTGCATCGTCGAGCTTGGCCAACGCGGTTCTCACGATCTGAACTGCCTCGCCGACCCGCGACTCGTCTCCGCTCGCACCCGCGAGCAGGATCGCCGAGCGCGCGAGATGGAGCTGCGCGCTCGCGTCGATGCTGCTGGCGGCGAGGCCGAGCTCCTCGATCGCACGCTGAGCCCCGCGCACGACCGTCTCTCGTCCCCGATCGCTCGGATACGCAAAGAGCACCTGCCAATCGAGCCCGCGCGCCGCCAGCTCGTCCAGATACACGCGCGCCCGATCGACGCGCTCCTTGATCTGCACATGCATCGGCGGCGGGGCCTTGGTCAGCTCGACCAGATCCGCGGGCGAGCGGACGACATACCCGGCGTCCCCGCCGTGCCGCGCGCCGATCGTCTGCAGCGTGCCCGTCGGGTCGTGGTCGAGAAACTGAATGGCCTTAATTAGCGTGTGGCGTCCCTGTGGCCCGCGCGGGTTGAGCGCATCGAGCCGCGAGAGCAGCGCGTCGCGCCAGGGCTCGGACCACGGCGGCGGCGGGCCCTCGGGCGGCGGCTGGTCGTCGTCCTGGCCCGGGCCGGTGCGCCGGATCGAGCGCGTGAGGAGGAAGATCGCGTCGGGGTTGAGTCGCAGCGCGAGCGCGAGCGCCGGGGCGGGGTCCGAGCGCCCCGAGGGCGTCACGCTCTCGCGCAGCTCGCGGACGACACTGGCGCGATGACGCGGCGAGGCGTCGACGAGGCCCCCGTCGCCCGCGATGAGCGTCGCGCGCGCCGTGTCTTCGGGATCGATGAACGAGCGGTCGCGGAACGACACGACCTGAAAGAGCTGGGTCGGATCGAGGCGCGAGAGCGATCGCTCGAGCTCATCGACGATCAGGCCGTAGCTGGAGGCCATGGCGCCCGAGGTATCGACCACATACACGACGCTCGCCGCCCGATCGGCGCTGACGCCCGCGAAGCTGATCCCGCCCCGCCGACGCAGCGGCTCCATGACCACGGGCTGGCGCTGCGCGGGCGCGACCCTCGGCGGGGGCCTCGACACGCCCGGCGCAACGGTCTTTCGCGGCGGCGCGGGCTCGATCGCCGGCGAGATCGGCGCGGGCGTCTCGGGCACGTCCGGCATCGCGATCGCGTTGACCGGCGCGATCGCCGGGTCGGCCAGATCGATCACGACCTCGCCGGCCAGCGGCGGGCCTGGACGCGCGACGACGACCGTCCATGTCACGGTCGCGACGAGCGCGAGCAATAGGAGATGGATGGCGAGCGAGACCCCGACGGGCAACGCCGCGATCCGCGCCCGACGCCCGAGCCACACCGGGATCCGCGCCGGGTCGATCAGCGGCTTGGCGCGTCGTGCGGGGGGCACTAGTCCTCGTCGAAGTCGTCGCTCTTGGACGAGCCGAAGAGGATGCGATCGAGCGAGAGCGTCCCCGCGCCGCTGAAGAAGATCGTGAGTCCGCCGGCGAGCAGGATCAGTTGCCATGCGAGGCCCATGTACGCACCGACATCAAAGATGTTGCCGTCCGGCGGGGCCGGCAGGAAGCCGAGCTCGGCGTCCACATGCCCCATCACCGCGGGCCCGATCTCGGTCAGCCACATGGCCATCCCCATGATCCCGATCACCGCGAGCCCCGAGACGCGCGCGAGGAAACCGATCAGAAGAAAGCCGCCCGCGAAGACCTCGGCGATCGCGACGGCCCAGCCGAGATACTTCGGCGTCGCGCCGTCGCCCATGAACGCCGGGAGCAGCGCCTTGTGCGTCTTGCCGTCCTCGGTCGTGGTCGTCTTCGACGCTTGCGAGACCAGCACCGCGACGCCGAAGAGCGGCTTGAGCTTGGGCAGGTCGTCGTCCGCGTTCTGGGCGAGCATGATCGCGTGGCTCGGGGCAAGCGCCGACCCGCCACCGCCGGGGTCATCGCCCCCGCCTTCACCCGGATCCCCCTCCGCGGGCTGATCGTCGGGGGGCTGATCGTCGGGGGGGTCGGTCGCGCCGTCGTCGTCAGGCGCCGATTCATCGGAGGTCGCGTCGTCGGGAGGCGCGGCGTCCAGGAAACCCTGCACCTTCGGCTGCTCGACGGCGCCCATGTCGACGAGCGCCTGGGCGTTTTCCGGTGTGATCTCGTAGTCCTCGGGGATCAGCTTGCCCAGACCCACCCAGAGGAACGTGACGCCGAGGACCAGGCGGACAAAGATCGGTGCGATGTGGTACGCGAGCTTCTGGCCGAAGGTCATGGCCCCCTCCTTGCAATGACGCCCGATAGGCTGCGTCCGCGGCGGCTTCATACAATAGCGCCCGGCGCAGAGCATCGGCGATCGCCGCGAGCGGGTGTGGCGGAACTGGTAGACGCGCGGGGTTTAGGTCCCCGTGGGCGATGAGCCCGTGCAGGTTCGAGTCCTGTCACCCGCATTCGACGAGCTTGCCCCCCGACACCCACAGGGGCGGGAGGAGTCCTCTGCCGCCTGCGTGCCCCTGGCCGGTCAGTGCGGACCGGTAACCCTCCACAGACCGGCTCGGAGTTGAAGCGGATGGCGTGCGTGCCGATATCGGTCGAGAACCCATCTCCGTGGGATGCACGCATGGATAACGCTGGGCGAACATCGACCGCTCGAAGACCAGGACTCCGGCGGATGCTGGTGCGCGGCGAGTCTGTCATCGCCGGCGCTGGGATCCTTAGCGGCGTGATCCTGCTCGTCGTGATGGGAGGCCTGGCGTTGGGCACACACCTGCTGGGCGTGCGTGCAGCCGAGCAGGCCCAGGCCGATCGCGCCAACGACGCCGTCCGCCAACTCGCAAGCGAGCTGCCGAGGCTCGTCGAGCAGGGCCGGCTCACGGAGCTGCGCCGCGTTGTCCAGGATCTCGCGATCAACCAGATGGTCGGCGAGGCGCGCGTGCTGCTCGGCGACGGGCGGGTCATCGCATCGACGACGCTGAGCGAGATCACCTCGTCGGCGCTCCCCGAGACACTCCCGGCGGTGCGGGAGGATGTCGCGATGGCGGGGCACGCGGTCGAGACGCAGAACGGAACGATCGTCATCGCGGCAAGTCCCGCCGACGCGAACGCGAACGACGCCTGGGCGATCCAGGCCGCGATCGGCGGCGCGGGGGCGCTGGCCCTCGCCGGGCTCTGGCTCGTCTATCGACGCCTGCGCAGCAAGATCGGCGCGCTGGGCGCGATCCGCGACGCTCTGCTCGCGGCAGCCGACGGCGAGACCTGCGTCGGTGCGCTGACTGTCAGCGGCGACCTCGGCCCCGCGGCAAGAGCCTGGAACTCCCTGCTCTCCGATCGAGAGTCCCTCCGCGAGAAGATGGTCAGCGAGAGGGTCGACGAGACCCTGGTCGGCTCCAAGCACGGGCGAGGCGACGCCTGCGACGCGCTCTGGCACGGCATCGTCGTCCTCGACGAGCAGGGCCGGATCCGCTATGCCAACAGCGCCGCGGCGGTCTTCCTGGAACGCGAACGCGACGAGCTGCGCGGCCTCGCACTCGAAAATATCGTGAGCGACACCTCGCTGCGGACGGCGCTGCGCCGCGTCCTTACCGGCGAGATCAAGCGCAGGATGAGCGTCGAGCTCGGACGCGACGGCGAGCGCGAGGACGTGCTCCGATTCACCGTCCGTCCGCTGCGGGGCATCGACGGCGGCGACGCGATGGTCGTCATCGAGGACATCACCCAGCAGCGCGTCGCCTCCAAGGCCACCGGCGGGTTCGTCGCCCAGGCGACCCACGAACTCCGCACGCCCCTGACCAATATCCGCCTCTACGTCGAGGAGGCCATCGACCTGAACGAGAGCGACCCCGGCGAGCGCTCGCGCTGCCTCAACGTCATCAACCAGGAGACCAGACGCCTGGAGCGGCTCGTCGGCGACATGCTCAGCGTCGCCGAGATCGAGTCCGGCGGGCTCTCGCTCAAGGTCGGCGACGTCCGCCTCCAGCCCATGCTCGAGGATCTGCGCACCGAGTTCGAGGCCAACGCCCTCGAACGAGGCGTCGCGCTGTCGTTCGACATGCCCCCCAAGTTCCCCGTCTTCGGCGGCGACCGCGAGAAACTCTCGCTCGTCATGCACAACCTGCTGGGCAACGCCATCAAGTACACCCCCTCGGGCGGCAAGGTCGAGGTGCGCGTGCTCGCAAGCGATGCCGAGCTCCAGGTCGAGTTCCGTGACTCGGGCATCGGCATCGCCCAGAGCGATCAGGAGCGCGTCTTCCAGCCGTTCTTCAGAACCGACGAGGCGCGATCGGGAGGCTTCGGCGGCACCGGGCTCGGGCTCGCCATCGCCCAGGAGATCGCCGAGCTCCACGGCGGGGAGATCACACTGGAATCAGCGCCCGCCAAGGGCAGCGTGTTCACGATGCGGATCCCCAACGCGCCGGTGATCGATCGGGCGATGGCCGCATAGGGGTCCATGGATGCGGATCGACGAGCAAAAGCACGGCGCCGTCACCGTCCTGCGGGCCAACGGGCCCATCGCGGGCGAAGACGCGACCGACTTCGCACTGCGGCTGCAAAGAGCGGCAAAGGAGACCCTGGGCCGGCTCGTGATCGACGCCTCGGCGATCCCCTTCATCGACAGCGAGGCGATCGAGGCGATGCTCGACACCAGCGAGATCCTGGGCGACATGGGCGGAACACTGAAGATCTGCGCCGCCAACGAGACCCTGCGCGAGGTGCTCGATCTCACCGGCGTCGCGTCCAGCCTCGAGCAGTTCGAGAACATCTCCGACGCCGTGAGGAGCTTCCTGTGAGCCTCGGGAAGCCCAAGAGAAAGGTCGGCGAGGCCCTCATCGAGAGCGGCTCGGTGACAAAGGAGCAGCTCGAGCTCGCGCTCACGAGCCAGGCCGACACCGGCAGACGCCTGGGCGAGGTGCTCGTCGAGCAGGGGGCGATCGGGCCGGCGACTCTCGTGCAGGCGCTCGGCGAGTGCATGGGAGTTCCCGCGTGCCAGCTCCGCCACGGCCTCATCGACCCGGCGCTGCTGCCGCTCATCGGCGCTGAAGAAGCAGAGCGCCTTGTCGCCCTGCCCATGTTCCTCGTGCGGGACGAGCTGACCGTCGCGATGGCAGAGCCCCAGAGCCTGCCCACGGTCGACCGCCTGGCGCAGATGACCGGGCACAAGATCCGCCCGGTGCTCGCCCTCGAGGCCAACATCCTCGAGTTCATCCGCAAGTACGCCTCGGGCGACATGGACGTCGACGCCTTCCTGACCAGCCTCAGCGAGTCGGACGTCGAGGTCGTCGAGCGCGAGAGCGTCGACGACGGCCCGAGCACCGACCTCGACAAGATGGTCGAGGGCAGCCCGATTATCAACCTCGTCAACGTCGCGCTGCTCACCGCCATCAAGGCTGGCGCAAGCGACATCCACGTCGAGCCCGCCAAGACCGGCACCCGTATCCGCCATCGCATCGACGGCGGCCTGCGCGACCTGATGAAGCCCCCCGCGGGGATGCACGCGGCGGTCGTCTCGCGCATCAAGGTCATCGGCAAGATGGATATCGCCGAGAAACGCCTCCCCCAGGAGGGGCGCGTCCGGATCGTCGCCGAGGGACGCGAGATCGACCTGCGCGTCAGCAGCATCCCCACGCTGCTGGGCGAAAAAGTCGTCGTGCGCATCCTCGACAAGCAGAACCTCAAGGTCCGCATGGAGGATCTGGGTTTCCGCCAGGAAACGCTGCTCACCTTCCAGAAGATCCTCAGCCAGCCGCACGGGCTCGTGCTCGTCACCGGCCCGACCGGCAGCGGCAAGACGACGACCCTCTACTCGGCGCTCGACCTGCTGCGCAGCCCCGAGCGTAACCTCGTGACGGTCGAGGACCCGGTCGAGTACCAGCTCGACCTCATCAACCAGATCCAGGTCTCCGAGCCCATCGGCATGACCTTCGCCCGCGCCCTGCGCTCGATCCTCCGCCAGGACCCCGACATCATCATGGTCGGCGAGATCCGCGACGAGGAGACCGCGCGGGTCGCGATCCAGGCGGCGCTCACCGGGCACGGCGTGCTCGCGACGCTCCACACCAACGACGCGCCCGGCGCCGTCGCGCGCCTCGACGACATGAATCTCGAGAGCTACCTCGTCGCCAGCGCCCTCAACGGCGTCGTCGCCCAGCGCCTCGCCCGGACCATCTGCCCGGGCTGTGAGACCAAATACTTCCCTGCCGACACCGTGCTCCAGGACGCCGACCTCGCGCACCTCAGCGGCAAGAGCTTCAAGAAGGGCACCGGCTGCCAGCAATGCCACGACACGGGCTTCCGCGGGCGCATCGGCGTTTACGAGGTCATGGAGGCCACCCCCGAGATCCGCCGGCTCATCCACCACCAGGCCCCGACGCACGATATCCGCGCGACCGTCCAGCGCCAGGGGATGCTCTCGCTGCGCGAGGAGGGCGTGGCGCTCGCGATCCAGGGCCTCACGACGCTCGAAGAGATCCTCCGGATCACCCACGCCGACGACATCGACGACGGCGCTCCCGCGCGGAGGGCCGCGGCATGAGCTACGCCTACACCGCCTACGACCGCGCAGGCAAGAAGAAGTCCGGCGTCGTCGGCGCCGCGAGCGAGCAGGAGGCCCGCGAGCATCTCCGGCGTGACGGGCTGTACGCGACCGACGTCGTGGCCTCGAGCGCGCCCAAGGCCGCCGCGGGCAATCTCAGACCGCCGACCAGGCGGCTCAACGCCCTGGTCTACACGCTGCGCCAGCTCGCGGTGCTCATCTCCACCGGCACGCGGATCGCCGACGCGCTGGCGGTCGTCGAGCGCCAATCGAAGAACGACCGCTGGCGGGCCATCATCGCGGACGTCCGCCTGCGCGTCGAAGAGGGCGAGAGCCTCAGCGCCGCGATGGCGACCCACCCCAGGTGTTTCGATGCCGTCTGCCAGAGCCTCGTCGCCGCGGGCGAATCCGCGGGCAACCTCAACGTCACGCTCGACCGCCTGAGCCGCCTGGTCCGCAGGCGCCAGCGGATGCGCGCCACCCTCATCGGCGCGATGATCTACCCGGCCCTACTCATCCTCATCTCCTCGGGCGTGCTCGCCGTGATGGCCGTGCTCGTGCTCCCGCGCTTCGGCGAGATGTTCGAGTCCCTCGACGTGCCCCTGCCCGCATCGACCGCCGTCCTGCTCGATCTCAGCGCCTTCATGCGCGAGAGCTGGTGGATCGTGCTCGGATCGCTCGTCGGTGTGACGTGCGCCGTTGCCGCGATTCTGCGCACCGCCTGGGGACTCAAGATGAAGGACCGAGCGATGATCCGCCTCCCTGTGTTCGGCGGACTCCAGCGCTCGGTCGCCGCCGGACAGATCGCCCGCCTGATGAGCCTGCTGCTCACCAGCCGCGTCCCGCTGCTGGAGGCGATCGAGCTGACGCGCAACACCATGCGCAACGGCGAGTATCGCGATCTGCTGAACGAGGCGGGCGAGCGGGTGACCAAGGGCGAGCACCTCAGCGCCGCGCTGGCGAACTCGCCGCTGATCCCCTCGAACATGGGCGAGGCCCTGCGCAGCGCCGAGCGTGCCGGCGCCGTCGCCCCCGTGCTCGCCGACGTCGCGGACTACATCGAGGAGGACACCGAGTCCCTGGTCAAGTCGCTCACCACGATCCTCGAGCCCGCGATCCTGATCGTCATGGGCGTCCTTGTCGCCTTCGTCGCGATCAGCATCTTCCTGCCGCTGTTCGACCTCACGGCCTCGGCCCAGGGAGGTGGATGATGGCCCGACGCATCAGCGCAATCGGCGTCCACGCCGGCGACGATGTCATCGCCGCCGCACAGATCACCAGGGGCGGCGCCCTGCACGCCTGGGCCGTCATCGACCGCGCGCAGACCGAGTTCGATGAGCGAGAGGCCGAGCGTCTGCGCGGCGTGCTCGACCGGCGCGGCTTCCGCGGCCATGAGATCGTCCTGGGCGCCCACGAGCAAGCCTCGCTCAGCGCCGTTCTCGAGATCCCAGACCGATCCTCCGGCGCGCCCGTCGAGGAGATCGCCCGCGCAGAAATCGCCCGCCTGCGCCGCGTCGACGCGCACTCGATCACATGCCAGCTCGTCGATCTCCCCGCATCGATGCGCGCGGGACAGGGATCCAGCGTCCTGGCCTTCGGCTGCGCCCACGCCGCCGCCGAGTCCCTCATCGAGCCATACCAAACCGTCGGCCTGGAGGTCATCGCGATCGACTCGCGAGCCTGCGCCCTCGCCCGCGCGTGCGAGAAGCACCTGAGACCCGTCGCCCTCGGAGCCGCGGTCCACGTCGGCGGCGGCGGATCGCGCATCGTCGTCACACACCAGGGCGAACTCGTGTACGAGCGCTGGTTCAGCGATCGCGGGCTCGCCTCGCTCATCGAGCAGATCCAGCGAGACCTGCGGATCGATCGAGAGCTGAGCGAGTACCTGCTCTATGTTCGGGGCGTCGAGGACGACGACGACGCCCCGAACAAGAACCGCGCCCATCTCCGCACCGCCCGCGAAACCATCGTCGCATGGTCAGAGTCCCTCGCCGAGGAGTGCGCTGTTGCGCTGGAATACGCGGGGGAGCGGTTCGGCGGGGCCGCGCCCGATATCATCGTCGCCGCCGGACAAGGCTCGCAGGTTGCGGGGCTGGGCGCCCTCCTCGCCGATCGCCTGGGCTGTTCGACGCAGGTGTGGCGCCCCGCCGACGTGCTGCGTGTCTGCGACACGAACGACCCAGCACTGGCGTTGGCGGTGGGCCTTGCCCAGAGGTTCGACCCATGATCCCGCCCATCGACCTCATGCCGCCGGCTCGCCGGCGCGAACGGCTCGTGCGCCGGCGCATCCGACGCTGGGCGTGGATCGTCGCGCTGAGCCTGGGCGTGCTCGCGCCCGCGGCGGGCGTGCTGCATCGCAGCGTCGATCCCGCGCTCCTGCTCCAGTCTCGCTCGGCGTTCGCGCGGGTGGAGGCGAGCCGCGCAGCGCTCGGCGATCTCCATGCGCAGATGGACGGGCTCGCCCACCAGCGCCGCATGTCGGGCATCATCGCCCGCCGACCGGATTACGCCCGTCTCGTCGACGCCCTCGCCGACGCTGTTGGCGACCAGATCCCCCTGGAGATGATCGCGATCGACCGGTCCATGGATTCCACCAACCCGGACCACGCCCTCGTCACGATCAGCGGCCTGGCACAGAGCCAGCTTGAGGCCCAGCAGCTCGCGGTCCGGCTCGAAGACCTCGGCGTCTTCCGCTCGGTCAATCTCGCCCAGGCGCAACGCCGCCCCACCGTCGTCGGCGATCTCGTCGCGTTCCGCATCGTCGCCGTCCTGCGAGGAGACGGATCATGAAGATCTCTCCACCGATGGTGACGATCGCCGGCGCGCTCTCGGTCGCGGCGATCGTCGCCGGCGCGTATGTGATCGGGCTGCATTCCAGGTCGTTGGCAGAGGATCGCGAGTCGACCCTGGCCGCGCAGATCGCCGCGTACCAGCGCGAGTCTGAGGACAAGGATGCCCGTGTGCGGCAACTGCTCGCCGAGATCGCGGCGGTCGAGCGCGAGAACGACGCCGGGCGCGCGCTGCGCCGTCCCGACGCGAGGAACGCCGTGCTCGCCGAGATCGCCGAGACCGCCAGCGCCATCGGGCTCCAGATCGACGAGCTCGTCCCCGGCGCAACGGTCAGTCAGGACGAGGAATCCGAAGCCGACGACCCGGTTGTCGCAACGCCGATCTCCCTGCGCGCGCGCGGCCGCATCACCGACACGCTGCGGATGATCCAGGACATCCACCGGACCATGCCGGGCATTGAGGTCCGCACACTCTCGCTGACCGCGGACCCGTTCGCCCAGGCCGAGGGATCGATCTCGATCGGATTTGTCTGGTATGCCGATCGCGCCGATTGAACGCCCAGGAAACTCCTCGGATCGGCTTGCACTTCCGCGACGCCAATCGTCTGATTGAGCGTCATGACACGAACACGCAGGGTGTACGCCGGCGTCCTCGGCCTCGCGATCAGCGCGTTGGCGGTGGACTTTCTCTTCTTGCAATCAGAGCCGCAGGCGGCGACGGCGTCCGAGAACGCCCTCGACCAGAGCCACGCGCTCCAGCCGCCCGCACTGGTTCCCGAAGACGGGCCGAGCCTCGCCGAGGTCATCGCCTCGCTGCAACCCGCCGCCGGGACCAGCGACGCCCTCTTCGCTGCGCCGCAAGCGTGGCTGCCCCGCGGCGAGCGGGACGATGGCGTGCCCGCGCTCCCGGCGCTTGAACTCACCAACACCCTCGCCGACGTCGCCCAGATCAACGGCAAGGCGATCCGCGTCGGAGCTTATGTGGACCGAGAACGCACGATCCGCCTCGTCCGCATCGAGAGCGTCGGCATGCGGATCGACCAGGTCGGCCAGGACCCCTCGGCGATCATCGAGTTCTCGGGCGGCCTGTACCGCCTGCGCGCCGGCCAGAGCAGCCCCGAGCCGTTGATGGACGACGACTTTGCGGGTTCTGCCGATCACGACTGAGCGCCTCGGTTATCGCGAAGGCCACACGCTGAAGCCCGCCCAGCATTGACCCGATTCTGAGTCCTGTCGCAGGAGCACGCGGGGGTCGCGGGCACCGTCAGGAGTAGACTATGCGTACCAGCCGGGCATTCAGCCTCATTGAGCTCGTCATCGACGTCGTGATCCTCGGGATTATCGGCGCGATCGCCATCCCGCGTCTTTCCCGCGGCGCAGAGGGCGCAAAGGACGCGGCACTCATCACGGATCTCACGACGCTGCGCAACGCGATCGACCTCTACATCACCGAGCACGAGGGGCTCAAGCCGACCACCGGTGCGATCGCCAACGAGCTCACCCAGTACACCGATAAGGATGGTGGCGTGAGCGCGACCAAGACCGCGACAAACATCTACGGACCCTACCTGCGGGCGGTCCCGCCGCTGCCGGTCGGGGTCAACCGAGGCAACACAGGCATCGCCGCACTGGACGGCGCGGGCGTCGGCTGGATCTATGACGCCACCGCCGGCACCATCACCGCCAACGCGACCGAGAGCGACGCCACCGGCAAGGCTTACAACACCTATTGAGCCGCGCCATGGGCGAGACCCGTCGCAATGACCCACGGAACCCCCGAGCCGAGAGGCCCGGGGGTTCTCTTGTGTTCGCCGCCGGCGCCGCTCGCCGAGGATTCTCGCTCATCGAGCTGGTGATCGTGTTCTCGATCGTCGGCGTGCTCGCGGCGGTCGCCGTCCCGAGATTCGCCGCCGGAGCGCCGACCAGACGCCTCGACGCCGCCGAGCGTCGCATCCTCGCCGATATCGACCACGCCCGCGAGCTCGCCCGCGCTCGCAGCCAGAGCGTCACCGTGGCCTTCGACGCCGTCAACGACGTCTACGCGATCGCCAACGCCCGCAACGCCGTCACCCGCGCTCCCACGCAGTACATCGTCAACCTCACCGACGCGCCCTATCAGGTCGATATCGGCCTGGTCAACCTCGCCGGCGACACCGTGCTCGTCCACGACGGCTTCGGCACGCCCGACTCCGGGGGCACGATCCAGATATCCAGCGGCGGGCGCTCCCGGATCATCACCCTCCCCGACCCCTGACCCCCACCCTGAACCCCACCGCGAACCCATGACCCCACGCACGCCATCTCGACGCCCCGCCTTCACGATCATCGAGCTCGCGCTCTCGGTGATGGTCATGACCACGCTGATGGCCGCGATGGGCTCGGCGGTCCTGCTGGCGAGCAAGGCCATCCCCGCCGACGATACTCCGGCGCAAGCCGCCATCGACCATGCCCGCGCACTCGAGATGATCGCCACCGATATCGCCGAGGCATTGCACTTCGTTGAACGGACGCCAACGACGCTCGCGTTCACGGTGTCCGATCGCGACGGGGACGGCAGCCCTGAGCGCATCCGCTACGCATGGGACGGAACACCCGGAAACCCGCTCACCCGCCAAATCGGAACCGCGACGCCCCGCGAGGTTGTCTCCAACGTGGAGAATCTTGTGTTCACCTCGGTGCGTGAGACGACCTCCCAGACCCTTCCGCCCGCCATGATCGATGGGCCGGAACAGATCGTCACGGCCTACCAGGCGCTCAGTCTCGGCACGCTTGTTATCGATGGCGACGTAGGCGCCGGCGAGTCCTTCAGTCCGGATCTGCTCGCCGCCGAGACCTCCTCGTGGCGCCTCACAGGCGTGGAAACACGCGCAAAGATCGACGGCCAATCGCCGGGCACGCTCGAACTCCAGATCCGCCCGG
This sequence comes from Phycisphaerales bacterium, assembly GCA_029260315.1. Taxonomy (GTDB): domain Bacteria; phylum Planctomycetota; class Phycisphaerae; order Phycisphaerales; family UBA1924; genus S146-42. The sequence continues at coordinate 22,330 of JAJDDM010000146.1, forward strand.
CGGCTCCCACCGGAGAGCCGACCGCCGAGGTGCTCGCAGTGGCCAGATTCGCCGAGTCGCTGCTCGGCGCGGCGGCCTTCGAGTGGACGCGCATGTCTATCGACGCGGCCCGCCTCGATCCGGCTGGGCGATACGCCTTCGTCCTCTTCGACGTGGGCTCCGGCAAGGGCGGGCAGTTCGAGTACCAGCCCGCGGGCGTCGTGCGGGCGGGCCAGGCTCTTGTGACAGGCAACGACCTGGGCGGCTGGGTCGCCGACCCCGACCCATCGCTGACCTACAGGGTCTATGGCAGGCCGCAGATCCCCGGCCTTCCCATCGACGTCGTGCGCGAGCACGTCACCGCAATCGGCCTTGACCTCAAGGGCGCCACGCCGCTGCTCTCCCGCGTGGCCGTCCCCAACACGCCGCAGATCACCAGCGCATACTGGCATCTCGACTTCGAGAACGCTCCCACGTCACTCGACGTGGACGCCGACACCGATCCGGATTGGGCGACCGCCGATGCCTTGCCCTTTGACGCCGCCTCGCTGCTCGCAGGCGTCTGGAGCGCAACCCAGACGCTCGTCTCTTCTCCCGAGCCGAAACTCGACACCCCCCTCACGATGACTGTCCGTCTCCGCGACACGACCCCGGGCGACACGAGCGCCGCCGAGGTGCTGCTCGCGGTCGACCGCGACGGGTTGGCCGGCGCAAACCTGCGACTGCGCGTCCGCCGGATCAGCGACTCCCAGCAGCGGATCACGCTCATCAGCCAGCGCTCCGCCGGCGAGCGAACGCTGGTCTCGAGAATCGTCACCACCACCGGCTTCGTCGATGTGCTCGCCACCGTCATCCCAGTGAGCGATCTGGTGAGCCTCCGGATCAACGGCGAGGATGTCGGCACATTCCAATACGACAGACTCGCGACCGCCGACGCGGCACGCGTCGAGCTCGCTCCGACCGGTGGATCAGGCGCACAGTTCGAAGACCTCATCGTGCGAGCCAATCCATGACCGCCCGTGACCTCCCCACTCGCGCCGCATTCACCCTCGTCGAGGCGGCGATGTCCATCATCGTCGTCTCGGTCATGCTCGTCGGGTCGTTGCGCGTCCTCGGCACCGCCCGCGCCGGCGAGCTCACCGCTCAACGCCGATCGATCTCCATCGCCCTCGCCCAGGATCTCATGAGCGAGATCCTCGCGCAGGCCTACAAGGAAGCCGGCGCCGTGGACGCGCTCTCTCCGAGCGTCGCAGAGCTCACCGGCACCCGCGCCCCCTTCAACGACGTCGACGATTACAACGGGTGGACCGCCAACCCCCCCGAGGCCAAGGACGGGACGGTCCTCACCGACTTCGACGCCTACGAACGCTCCGTCGAAGTCGCCTGGGTCGATCCCGATGACCTCACGCTTGTCAGCAACACCAGCACCGGCGTCAAGCGCGTGATCGTCACCGTCACACTCGCCCAACGCCAGCACGCCCGCCTCGTCGCCTTCAGGACCGATTCGTTCGACCCCAGGCCCGCCGCGCCATGATCGCCCACAACCGCCCAACCCGATCCCGCCGCGGCGGCGTCTACCTCCTCGTGCTCGGCGTCAGCATGGTCGTCGTCCTGATCGGCGTCACCGCCGCAAACCTCGCGCGCATCCGCGAGTCCACCCGCACCCTGAGCGAGCAATCGGTCAAAGCCGACCTCGCGGCCAGGTCCGCCGTCGAGATCGTCCTCAAACGACTCGCCGCCGACCCGGGCTGGCGATCAAGCCACACCAGCGGCACATGGAGCAGCCCCGCGGAGTCGATCGGCGACGCAACGTTCACCTACCGACTCGAGGACGACGACGGCCTACTCGCCGACGCGCCGGACGACGACGCTGATCTGACCGTCCGAGCGACCGTCGGGCGCGCCACGCGCCTGCTGACCGTGACCCTCGAGACGCCGCGCGCCGACAGCATGCCGAACCTGCTCTCGAATCCCGGCTTCGAGTCCGGCACGTCGGACTGGAACGCCGCGCTCTGTCTCTTGTCCACCGAGACCACCGACGCGTATGGCGGCCTCCAATCGATGCGCATCTCGTTGCGGCTCACGCCCACCTCCGGTCCCTACCAGACCATCACCAGCAAGGTGAAGGCCGGCCGGATCTACCAGACCGGGCTCGCCATCCGCATCCTCGGCCCCGCGCGCAGCGCACAGCTCGAGATGCGCGCCTACATGGCGAGCTCCACCGTCCGCGACATCACCGAGTGGATCCCCGTTCCGTCCAACACCTGGACCGAGATCTCCTCGACACTCGAGGCGAAGTGGACCGAGCCGCCACTCCAGGTCCACTACCTGATCTACACGAACGTCGGCATCGACGACATCCTCATCGACAGCGTCTACCTCCGCGAGGTTCCCGCCCCGCGGATCGTTTCCGGCTCGTGGAAACGGGCCGTACTCCCGTAGGATCAACCCCACCGTCGCGAGTCGCCGTCAACAACAACACACGCCGCGCCGCCCTTAGCTCAGTTCTTCACAACATCCCCAAGACCCGAGATGTGCTCGCCCCCCTGGGACACGCGGATGCTTGAACCCTCGATATTCGTCAGCGGCTGAAACCGCCCGCCCAGGTGCTCGGCAAGAAACGCCTCGGTCACCGCGAAGAAGCTCAGCCGATTCTCCGGCCTCGCAAACCCGTGCCCCTCGTCCGGATACAACACATACGTCACCGGGATCGCCGCCCGCTGCATCGCCTCGACGATCTGATCGCTCTCGGACTGCTTCACCCGCGGGTCGTTCGCACCCTGCCCGATCAGCAGCGGCTTCTTAATCTTGTCCACGCGAGATAGCGGCGAACGCGAATCCAGAAACGCGCGACCCTCGTCGGTCCGCGGATCGCCCACCCGCGTCGCCCACAGATCCAGCAGCGGCTTCCAGTACGGCGGGATCGTCTCCAGCAGCGTTCGCAGATTGCTCGGACCCACGATGTCCACGCCGCACGCGAACTTCTCCGGCGTAAACGTCAGCCCGACCAGCGTCGCGTACCCGCCATAGCTCCCACCGCCAATCGCGATCTCGTCCGCGTCGGCGATCCCCTCAGCGATCATCCAATCGACCGCGTCGATCAGATCGTCGTGCATCTTGCCCGCCCACTCCATGTTCGCGGCGTTGATGAAGTCCTTGCCGAAGCCCGTCGACCCCCGATAGTTCACGCTCAACACCGCATACCCGCGGTTGGCCAGCCACTGATGCACGCTGTTGTACCCCCAGCTATCCCGCGCCCAGGGCCCGCCGTGGACCCACAGCATCGTCGGCAGCGCCTCCTCCGGCCGCCCGTCGCCATCCGGATCCGCCCACGTCGGCAGCGTCAGATAGCTCACCAGATCCAGCCCATCGCGGCTCTCGATGACCACCGGATGCATCTTCGCGAGCTCCAGCGACTCCAGCTCCGGACGATTGCTGAACAGATATGTCGCGCTCGGCCCCTCGCGGTCGTACAGGTAATACTTCACCGGCCCGTCGTCGCGCACATACGCAAGCGTCCAGTACCGATCGTCCTGTGAACGGCTCGTCACGTTCACGTCGCCCTCGTCGAGCATCCCGATAAACCTCCCGTCCGCCTCGATCTGCGGATCCAGGATCGTCCACTCCACCCGCGCGTGGTTCACCGCCACCGCCTGCGGCTCCTGCGTCCTCGGATCCACCGCCACGCTGCTCACGTCCGCCCGCGGATCCGCGAAGATCGTCGTCTTCTCGCCGGTCTGCGGATCCACCGCCACCAGCGCCGCCGTGTTCCGGTCCCGGCTGTCGACCATGTACAGCGTGTCGCCGGCGGTGTTGAACCCGATCGGGTTCGTTGTCAGCATGTCGGCGCCGCCGATCTTCTGCCAGGGCGCGAACCCATTCTCGCCCTTGCGATAGATCTGCGCCCCGCCGTCAGGCGTCATGCCCATCGCGAACCGCACGTCGTACTTGTCATCGACGAGGAACCCGAGATACCCGTCGTTCTGCTGGAGCATCTCCATCTCGCCGGTCACGATGTTGACGCGATAGACATCGTGGAACATCGGATTGCGGTTGTTCAGCCCGATCACAATCTCACCGGGGAACCGCTCCGAGGTCTGGTTCACCTGCGCAGACGGGCGCAGCGCCTTGCCGTCCGGGCCCTTTGTCGGCTCGCCGTCCGGACCCGGGATCGTCTCGAACGGCGTGAGGTTCCTGTCCTCGCCCGTCGCAATGTTCACGCTGTGGACCTGCCAGTTTTCGTCCCCGCCCAGATCCTGCAAGTACAGAATGTGCTCGCCGGTCTGCGCCCAGAAGTACTGGCGGATCCCCCGCCCGTCGTCGCTGGTGATCGCCCGCGCGTTCGTTGGCTCCGACACCGGCGCGATCCACACGTTCAGCACGCCGTCCACCGGCGCCAGATAGCTGATGTGCCGCCCATCCGGGCTCACCTGCACGCCCGCCCGCTCCGGATTCCCGAAGAAGACCTCGCGGTCGATCAGCGCCGACTGCGCCGCCACCGGCGTCGCCAGCAAAGCACCCACACCCAACGCACACACGCCCGATATAAAGATCCGTTCCAGCCTCATCGATCGAACCCCTTCTGCCGCGCCGTGAGCCGAGCCGTCCGCGCCCGGGCGCAACGCCCGTCGCGTCCATACCAACTCCACGCCGCGCAAATCCCCCACTCGCGGAACCCACACACACGGACCCGACCACTTGCAGACCCGCCCCCACGACAGAACTGGTACACCGACTCTATGGGCCGGTTGCGTCCGCCGCCATCCCCGCTCGACCCACCCGCGCCACCGCCCGCGAGCCCACGACGTACAGCAGCACGATCACCAGGGCGCTCGAACCGATCGCCCCCACCCAATACCACCAAGGCTTCGCCACCGCGTCCTTGTCGAACGCCGCGCCCCGGATCTGGTCCGCCAGAAACACCGCCACCCCCGTCCGCGGCGCCATCCCGATCAGCGTCCCCAGCGCGTACGCCACCCGCGGCACGCGCACCGACGACAACACGATGTTTGTAATCGCAAACGGCGAGTTCGGCGGCAGCCGGATCAGCGTCACGATCCCCAGCGTCTTGAAAAAACCGACCCCCTCCTCACCCCCCACCAGCGCATCGCGCACCGCCCTCCACCTCGGATGCTGATCGAGCAGCCGCATCGCCCGATCCCCCGACGCCCGCCGCCCCAGCTCATACCCGATCAGCGACGCCCCGAAGAACCCCGCCAGCGCCGCCGGCAGCCCCAGCGCAAACCCGAACGCCCACCCCCCGAGCACCGCCTGCGCATACGTCGGCAAGAGCGCGAAGCCGGCAAACACCACAAACGCCCCGATGTACAGCGCAAGCCCGGCGTTGCCCTGATCCTTCAGCCAGGGCCCCACAACCTCCAGCGACCCCAGCAGCAGGATCCCCCCCAGCGCCGGCATGACCGCCGCGAACACCCCCAGCCACCCCGCTGGCCCAAGCTTGCGAAAGACCGTGCCCACGGTCTCGGTCGGCTCGCCCGAGACCTCGGGAGCCTCGCCGTCTACCGGCTCGCGCGCCCGATCGTCCGGAGCTTGTGCAGGATCCTCGCTCATGGCCCCAAGCCTAGTGCCCCGCGCACTGGAGCGTCCGCCGATCGGGCGGTAGACTCATGGCCGTCAACTGACCCTGATCCCGCCGGGCGAGAGCCCGCCGTCGGAGGATTGCCCCATGCTCCCCAAGCCCCCGCCCCGGGAGGCGTCCCTCGGATTCCTCTACCTCCCGCCGTTCCGCGTCCAGGGTCTCTCGGTCGCCGGCGAGCAGGTCGCGCTCCAGATCCCCGAACTCGACATCGGCTTCGACATCGGCGCGTGCCCGCGCGCGGCCCTGCCCAGCAAGCACCTGGCCATCAGCCACGGCCACATGGACCACACCGGCGCCCTCGCCTACTTCTGCTCCCAGCGCCGCTTCCAGGGGATGGGTGTCGCCACTCTCGTCTGCGACAAGCGCATCGCCCACGACATCCACGCCATGATGGACGGCTTCTCGAACCTCGAGCGCCAGAAGACCCCCTACGAACTCATCGCCCTCGAAGAAGACGAGAAGATCGAGATCAAGAACAACACCTACCTCAAGGGCTTCAGCGTCGAGCACACCGCGCCCTCCTTCGGCTACACCATCATCGAACGCCGCACCAAGCTCCTCGAAGACCTCGTCGGCCTCCCCCAGGAAAAGCTCCGCGAACTCAAGCAGCGCGGCCAAGAGATCACCCGCGAGCTGTGGATCCCCCTGGTCACCTACATCGCCGACACCGAGCCCGGCGCACACCTGCTCACCCCCGAGGTCCGCCAGAGCAAGGTCGTCATCTGCGAATGCACCTTCTTCGACCAAGAGCACCGCGGGCGCGCCAAGATCGGCAAGCACCTGCATGCCGAGGATATCGCCGAGTGGGTCGGCGTGCTCGAGTGCGAGGATCTCGTCCTCCACCACATCTCCCGCCGAACCCACATGGGCGTCGCAAGAGCCCGCCTCGACGAGATCCTCAAGCCCCACGACGCCCAGCGCGTCCACCTGCTCATGGACTACCGCACCAACAAGGCACGCTACGAGGCGCAGCTCGCAGAGGCCGAAAGAAACGCCGTCACATGAAAATTCACGCCTCTAAGGCGCTCATGCCCGTCGGCTCCGATGCGACGTTGACACGCCCGCTCCATGTGGATACGTTGTCCTTGGTTCTTGCGCCCCCCCCCCGGGTTGTGTGGGTTGTTCGATGGCGGCTCGGCGGGCGCAGGTGGATGAAAGTTTCCGACAAAGACGCTCGAAGGATCAAGAGCGAATGAGCGATGCCGATCTGCGCCTCTGGGATCGGATGCAGGAGTTGCTGCGCTCCGAGCATCCGGAAATCTGCCGCCAATGGTTCGAAGAGATCGAACCGCTCGGCGTCAGCGGCGGAACCTGCCATCTCCGCACCCAGAGCAGAATCCACCGCGATTACCTCCGCAGACAGTGCGCAGGGCCCTACGCCGACGCCGCCCGCGCCGCCTCGGGCCAACTCCTCAGCGTCATGTTCCTCGGCCCCAATGAGGAGATTCCACCGAGCGACGGCGTCCTCGCCCGCTCCACCACCGAAGCCGCGACAAATGGCGCCGTCCCCGACACCGTCACCCTCGATCCCGACAACGCCTTCTCCTCCTTCGTCACCGGCCCCGGAAACCGCTACGCACACGCCGCCGCACAGGCCGTCGCAGAGAAACCGGGCGATTCCTACAACCCCCTGTTCATCCACGGCGGCTTCGGCCTGGGCAAGACCCACCTCCTCCAGGCCATCGGCCTGCGCGTCCGCGAGATCTGGCCCGACGTCGTTATCCAGTACTTCTCCTGCGAGAGCTTCGTCACCCAGTTCACCGAGGCCATCCGCGCCGGCCAGATGAGCGAGTTCCGACACTGGTTCCGCGACGCCGACATCCACGTCATCGACGACATCCACTTCCTCGCCGACAAAGAGGGCTCCCAGGAGGAGTTCTTCCACACATTCAACGCCCTCTACCAGGACGGCAAGCAGATCGTCCTTTCCTCCGACGGCCCCCCCGAGAACATCCCCGACCTCGAAGAACGCCTCGTCAGCCGCTTCAAGTGGGGCCTCGTCACCGAGATAGAACCGCCCGATTACGAGACCCGCGTCGCCATCGTCAAGTCCAAGGCCACGATGCGCGGCATCGAGATGCCCGCCGACGTTGCAAACTTCGTCGCCGCCCGCTTCGAGAACAGCATCCGCGAGCTCGAGGGCGCCCTCACCAAACTCCAGATCCACACGCAGGTGAAAAAGACCAGGATCGACCTCGCACTCGCCAAGGAAGCCCTCGGCGAGCAGCCCCGCATCCCCACCGGCGGGCCCACCTTTCAGGTCATCGCCGACGCCGTCACCGACTTCTACTCCGTCCGCCTCATCGACCTCCAGTCCCGCAAACGCCAGCGCTCCATCGCCCTGCCCCGCCAGGTCTGTATGTACCTCGCACGCCGGCACACCCGACACAGCCTCGAAGAGATCGGCGGCTTCTTCGGCGGACGCGACCACACCACCGTCATGCACGCCGTCAAGACCGTCGAGGCCAAGTGCTCCAGCGACAACGACTTCAGCCTCATCGTCACCAACCTCGAAGACCAACTCGCCGACCCCGCGGCGTGACGCTCATACCATCCGTTCCCCAAACACAATCCGAGCAATCGCACGTCCGCTCTCTCATCGCGCGCTGTCGCCACAATTGTGGACCGAGCGTGCATCGGATGGCTCCAGATGGCGCGGCAACCCTCCCCGCCGACACCCCCTCGCCACTCCACAATCGAAGAGACCGCGCCCACCGCCCGCCGCCGCCCCGAAGCGTCACCCAACCGACAACTCACCCAGTGACCCACAACTCTGATAAGACCATGCCCGCCACACACTTAGGAGCGCCGTCCCCAATCTCTTCCCATCACGACAGCCGTTACTACTATGATGATGAATTCTCTGTCACAATTCATAGAGAAGTAATCAGCCGCCGGCTCCCATCGAAAACGCTCGAAGAGACCACGCCCCTGCCCTCATCCACCGGATGTGTGCGACATGTGGATAACCCTCCATCTCGCACGATGACCCGTGTTATTACGCACTCACGGGCTGACACACCGGGCACCACGTCGTCGTCCGCTGGGCGATTGTCTCGCTGAATAGTTCCCCGCCGCAGCGTCCGCACGCCAGCCCGCCCCGCCCGTACACCCGAAGCGTCGTCCCACCCTCGCCCACCTCACCCCGGGCGTCCCGATAGTCGCGCAGCGTCGTCCCCCGCGCCGCGATGGCTCGCCCCAGCACGCCGCGGATCGAACCCGCAAGCCGCCGCCACGTCGCCGGTTCCAGATCAGCCGTTACAGCCCTCGGCGAGATCCGCGCCCCGAACAGCGCCTCGTCCGCGTAGATGTTCCCCACACCCGCGAGCACCCGCTGATCCAGCAGCACCGCCTTGATCACGCGCGCTGAATCCCCCGCGCGCAACCGCAACACCCGCGCATCGATCGTCAGCGCGTCGGGCCCGACTCTCGACCACGAACGCTCGCGCAGCGCGTCCTCGTTCTCGTGCGTCCAGATCCCGCCGAAGCGCCGCGGATCACGAAACACAACCCGATCGCCCGTGTCCAGCCTCCACCGCACATGCACATGCTCGCCCGATGCAAGGCGTCGCCCGCGCGCCGCAACGAGCACCTGCCCGCTCATCCCCAGATGGATCTCGATCACCCGCCCGTCGTCCGCGACGATCGCGAGCCGCTTGCCCAAGCGATCGACGCGTTCCACGCGCCCCTCGCTGAGCATCATCGCGCGAGTCAATCGCACCGGCGCGCGCGTCTCACCGCTGCGCGACCACCCACCCGCCGGATCCCCCGGCGCGACGACCATGTCCCGCCGATGCACGCGCGCGTCAACGATCGTCCGTCCGCGCAGCGCCGCCTCCAGCGTCCGACGCAGCGTCTCGACCTCCGGCAGCTCAGGCACACCCGTCCCGCTTGCGCGCCCGCAGCGCGCCAAAGAACGCCCGCAACAGCTCCCCCGCCTCCTCGCCCAGCACGCCGCTGACAACCTCCGGCCGGTGGTTCAGCCGCGCGTTCGCGAGCACGCGATACAGACTCTCGCACGCCCCCGCCTTCGGATCGCTCGCGCCATACACCACCCGCCCCACCCGCGCGTTCACGATCACCCCCGCGCACATCACACACGGCTCCAGCGTCACCACCAGCGTGCAGTCGCTCAGCCGCCAGTCTCCGCGCGCCGCGCACGCCTCGCGGATCGCGATCAGCTCCGCGTGCGCCGTCGGGTCGCCGTCCCCCTCGCGCCGATTCCCCGCAGACGCCAGCACCTCCCCCGTCCCGGTGCGATACACCACCGCACCCACCGGCACCTCCCCCGCCGCCGCGGCATCGCGCGCAATCTCCAACGCCCGCATCATCGCACGCTCATCCTCCGCCGTCGCCTCGCCCGCGTATCCATCGTCCGATCCGACTTCGCCGGCGCCCCGCCCCAGCAGCCGTCTCAGCCAGCTCACCGATCGTCCTCGCCGAACGGATCGTCCCCCGCGACCCGCGACGCCGGCAGCAGCACCAGCAGCACCCCGCCCAGTTCGTACAGAATGAACAGCGGCCCGGCGAGCAGCAGCATGCTCAACGGATCCGCCGGCGTCAGCAGCGCGCTCACCACCGCCGCCACCAGCACCGCGTGCCGCCGATACTTGATGAGCATCGCCCGATCCACCAGCCCCGCCCATCCCAGCAGCAGCACGACCACCGGCGTCTGGAACCCGATCACGAACGCGATCGCCAGATTCAGAATCAGCTTGACATACTCGATCACGCGGTACTGCTGCGAGATCCCGAACCCCTTGGTCAGCGCCGTCCCGCGAACGATGACCCCGTCCCCTTCAGGGATCGCCACCCGAAACTGCATCAGATCCGTGTTGATCCACGCCTGCCCCTCGCTCGGCTCCGCCGGATCCCCCGCCAGCGTCGGAATCGTCGGGAACACCATCTCCGGCGCAACCTCCACCACCGGGGTCGTCCGCTCCCCGATGCTCGCCCCAAACTTGATGAAGAACGTCAGCACCACCGGCAGGATCACGAAGTACAGGAACAACACACCCAACGCGCTCAACAGCGCGCTCATCGGAATCAGCACATACACAAACCGGCGCTCGGACGAATACAACCCCGGCGAGATGAACCTCCAGAGCTGATACAGAATCCAAGGGCTGCCCACGATCGCCGTGATCACCACCGCGATCTTCACATACGCGAAGAACGGCTCCAACGGGCCCGTCGCCAGCATCTCCGGCGGCAGCCCCTGCGCCGACAGCGACCGGCGCACCGGCACCATCAGCAGTTCCAGCGTCTGGATCGCCACCGCGAGGCCAAGCACCAGAATCGGCACCAGCCCCAGAATCGCCAGAATGAGCCGACGACGCAGATCCTCCAGGTGCTCGCCCAGCGTCATCGAGTTTGGATCAACCATCGTTTATCCGGACCTCATCTTGCCCGCCCGTGAACCTCTCGACCCCTCAAAGCGATATCACCTTGGCAGGGGCTGACGATAGCGCCGCGCTTCACGTCCATGACCCCCCTCGAAGGCCCGGATTCCTGCCGGATCCCACCCTCCGGCGCATCCACTCTCCCTGCGGAGGAACGATTCGTGCCCATTGAGCCCGGGGAACTGATGACCGCCAGGGCGGCGATCCGCAGAGACCCTGAGGCCATCCGCGCCATCTGGCGCGAGCATCGCCAGTGGATCGCCGCGATCCTGCTCGCCCACAAGCCCAGAGGCGTGGATCTGGAGGATCTCTTGCAGGATGTCGCACTCACCATGGTCCGCAAAATCGACGAGATCCGAGACCCCGCCGCCCTCCGCGGCTGGCTCCGCATGATCGCCCTCAACACCGCCCTGGCCACCGGCCGCGAGAAGACCCGCAGAACACGCCTCGACCGCGAGTTCCGCCTCCGCCTCACGAGCGAGCCGGAAGACGTCTCCGCCGACGCCACGGAACAGGCCGAGAGGCTCCTCGATCTCGCCAGAGAGCTTCCCGACGGCTACCGCGAGCCCCTGATCCTCCGCTGCGTCCGCGGCATGAGCTATCGCCAGATCGCCCAGGCCATGGACCTGCCCGAAACCACCGTCGAGACCCGGATCTCCCGGGGCCGGCGGATGCTGAGAGAAAAACTGGCCCGATCGGGCCGGATTCTGGAAGGTGCGTCATGATCGACCGCGACATCCTCATCTCCCGCGTCATCGACGGCGAGGCCACCGCCGAGGACTGGTCCGCCCTCCACGCCCTCGCCCGCGAGGACGCCGACATCTGGTCCGAACTCGCCAGCGCCCAGCAGGACCACGCCGAGCTGACTTCTGCCGTCCGCCTGCTCACCGCCTGCGCCGACGACAGCGAAGCCCCGATCCTCGAACATGCCCAGGCGGGTTTTTCCGCGCGTGTGCGGGCCGTGGCGAGCTGGGGCGGGTGGGTCGCCGCGGCGGTCCTGGCGCTCTCGTTTGGCCTCGGCTCGCTCAGCGACGCCCCGCCGACCGACGCCAACAAGGCGGGCTTCCCCATCGACCTCTCCAAGGCCAAGGAGCAGGTCCTGCCCCAGCTCAGCGCCGAAGAAGCCCTCGGCACCTATGTGATCAACGGCGTCCGCGAGGGTCGCGTCGTGGCTATGGATCCGGACCTGCACGTCATGACCGCCGTTCCCTTGGAGGCCGCGGGCCAGTTCGAGGTCGTCTACGTCCGCCGCATCCTGGAAAAGGCCAGGGTCGATCTCTACCGGATCAGCCAGACCGAGGGCGGGCAGTTCATCCGCCTGCCCGTCGAGGAGATGCCCAAGCCGAAGCGGGCGTTTTAGACCCGCGTTTCGATGGAACATGACGGGCCGACGACCCGCGCGCATCTGTGTATTCACAAGTTCGTGGAGAGCGTGTATCACGAGGTATTCACACCGGAGGTCTTCGATGAAACTGCAAGGATTCCTGTCGGCCCTGAGCCTGGCCGCGATCGCCGGCGCCGCGGTGCCGATTTGCCCCGAGGAGTGCGAGCGCGACTGCTGCGCCGATGGACAAACGAAAAAAGCCCATGTCATCGAGCTCATGTCCGACGACGACCTACCGAGACTCCAAGAGTTGCAGAACACCAAGCAACTCCACCAGCACCTCCAGAACATCGTCCAGAGCGACGACGACCTCGCCGTCGCCGTCAACATCGTCAACGACGACGTCACGGCCACCGTCAACGGCAAGAAGGTGAACCCCGACAGGATCCAGCACAAGGACGGCAAGATCGTCATCCAGATCGAGGGACACGACGACATCGTCGTCCCCTTGCGCACCGGCGGGTGGGCCACGTTCGAGAACGCCGCGCCCGGATTCGCCTGGCGCAGCGGCGGCGACAACAAGTTCTTCTTCGCCCCCGAGGGTGACGAGGAGTTCACGATCTTCCAGCCCTCGGGCGGCTCCAATCGCGCGATCATCGGCATCAACATCTCCGACGCCGACGAAGACACGCTCAGGCAACTCGGCATCGACGGCGCGATCCGCATCGACGGTGTCATCGACGGCACCCCCGCCGCCAAGGCCGGCATCAAGACCGGGGACCTGCTCGTCAAGATCAACGGCAAGCGCGCGGGCAACATCGAACGCCTCCGCGATCTCCTCGCCGACAAGGATCCCGGTGACAAGGTCGATGTTCAGATTCTCCGCAAGGGCGACAAGAGGACCTTCGCCATCAAGCTCGCACCCGCCACGAGCTTCGGCGAGTTCACCTTCAACGACGAAGTCATCGAGCTCAGCCCCGAGTTCGACCTCGACGTCGAGGACATGCTCAAGGATCTCAAGACCAGGCACGGAAACCTCGAACTGCACGCCGAGCTCACCGATGAACTCCACAACAAGCTCAAGAATCTTCACATCGAGCTCGCCCCTATGCACGAGAAGCTCCAGGGTCAGCTCAGGGGCAGGGTCTTCGGCGAGCTCCGCGAGATGCAACCTCAGGGCGGCGTCATCGTCGCGCCACGCCTCCGCCTCCACAGCGGCGAGAACGGAGTCTTCCAGCTCCACGACGGCAAGCAGGGCGGCGTCCTCCAACTCCACCGCGAGCACGCCGACGGACACGACATCGACGCACGACTCAACCGCCTCGCCGAGCGCATCGAACGCCTCGAGCAGCGCCTCGATCGCCTCGCAAACGCACTCGAAAAGCAATAGCCAGACCTGAAATCGCCGGCGGGCGAGTCCGAACAACTGCCATCGCCGACGCGGACCCCGCAACCGGCGATCAACAAGCTCCGCGAGCGGTCGTGCGGGACAGTCCCGTGCGGCCGTTTTTCCTTCCCGGAAACTCACCCCACGCCCGACCGGTACGATCCGCAGGAAGCAAAGGCGGACCCCCACGGAAGGATTCACCCATGCCCGATTCGACCTCTACCTCGTCCACGGAGATCCGCGAGGCCTACGACAACCTCCGGCGCGAGATCGGCAAGGTCATCGTCGGCCAGGACGAGGTCGTCGACCAGCTCCTCGTCAGCCTCTTCTGCCGAGGACACGCCCTCGTCGTCGGCGTCCCGGGCCTCGCCAAGACTCTGCTCATCTCCACCATCGCCCGCACGCTCAACCTCGAGTTCAGCCGCGTCCAGTTCACGCCCGATCTCATGCCCAGCGACATCACCGGCACCGAGGTCATCCAAGAGGACCGAACGACCGGCCACCGCGAGCTCGCCTTTGTCCGAGGGCCCATCTTCGCCAACGTCATCCTCGCAGACGAGATCAACCGAACGCCCCCCAAGACCCAGGCAGCCCTGCTCGAGGCCATGCAGGAGCGCCACGTCACCATCGGCGGCACGCGCCACGACCTGCCCGACCCCTTCTTTGTGCTCGCCACCCAGAACCCGATCGAGCAGGAGGGCACCTATCCGCTCCCCGAGGCCCAGCTCGACCGGTTCATGTTCCAGATTCTTGTCAAATATCCCAGCGCGGAGGAAGAGCTCGAGATCGTCAAGCGGTCCACCTGCGGCGCTGAGCAACAGATCTCCCAGGTCCTCGACAACGACGGCATCCGGCGCATCCAGCGGATGGTCCGAGAAACACCCGTGAGCGACACCGTCGTCGCCTACGCCCTGCGACTGGTGCGGGCGACGCGCGTCAGCGAGGAGATGGACGGCGGGCACCTCCGCCCCAAGCTCGTCAACGACTACGTCGGCTGGGGCGCAGGCCCCCGCGCCAGCGAGTTCATGGTCCTTGCCGCCAAGGCCAGGGCCGTGCTCGAGGGCGCACCCGCCGCGACGCTCGACCACATGCGCGCCGTCGCCAAGCCCGTCCTGCGTCATAGAATCCTGACCAACTTCAACGCCGAGGCAGACCAGGTAACGCCCGATGCGATCATCGAGAACCTGCTTGCAGAGGTCTCGCCCGAAGGGGCGTCGGCGTCGGAGCGCCAACAGATGGACCAGGTGCTCCATCGCGCAGGGTGAACCCCGCAACCACGCTTCCAGGAACGGGGTAAGAGCAATGGTTTCTGAGGAACAGGCGGCAGGAGAGTTCGTCTGACTGTATTCGAGCGGCGGGTGCTCGCAAGTTGACGTTCCCGAGAACACCCCCCGAGAACACCCGGAGACTGGAACCGGGCCCGATTCGCGACGAACACAATGTGGGCGACCCCCAAAGTGTGATGGTGTGCGCAGCTCGTGCGGGGAGAGCGCGCGGGAGATAGTGATGCTCTCACAAACAAGCGAGTATGCGTTGCGTGCGATGGTCTGCCTGGCGAGCCGCGACGGCGGCCTCACCGCCACACCAGAACTCGCAAAGGCCGCCAACGTCCCCCATAACTACCTCGCCAAGGTCCTCCAGATGCTCGCCGCGGCGGACCTGGTCGCCGGGCGCAGGGGCGTCGGCGGGGGCTATCGCCTCTGCCGCGACGCCGACCAGATCAAGCTCCTGGATGTCGTCAACGCCGTCGACCCCGCCAAGTGGCTGCGGGTCTCGGCTCCCGTGGACGACCCGGCCCTCGAAGCGCTCCAGCGCACCCTCGATCGCGCCACGCACTCGGTTGTGCGCGTCCTGGGCCAGACCACCCTTGCCGGCGTCGTCCAGCACAACAACGGCCAGAGCGAGATGGTCCACCACCTCGCCTCCTGAGCGCGCCCCACACCCTCTACCCCCATCGCCCCCTCCGCTACCATCGGGGGCCCATGACCCAGACCAACGAGAATCCCGACGCGCGCCACGCCAGCGACCAGGAACTCGAGCGTGCGAGAAAACGCGACCGCGTGCGCGAGCTCGGCCTCGATCCCTACGGCGAGCGCACCGACGACCTGCGCTCCCTCGCGGACGCCGCCGCCCGCTTCGACCAGCACGCAGACCAGGCCTTCAAACAGCGCGGGAAAGAGGAGGGATTCGAGGACCAGCGCCCGGTTGTCCGCGTCGCCGGGCGCGTCGTCCTCCAGCGCGACAACGGCAAGCTCATCTGGCTGAACCTCCGCGACGGCACCGCCGACCTCCAGATCGCGATCAGCAAGCGCGACTGCGACGAGCGGGGCTTCGAGCTCGCAAAGCTCACCGACCTGGGCGATCTCGTCGTCGCCGAGGGCCCGTTGGCCAAGACCCGCACGGGCGAGGTAACGGTCTGGGCATCCTCGCTCCGCCCCGCGGCCAAGGCCATGATCCCCCCGCCCGAGAAGCACGCCGGGCTCAAGGATGTCGAGGCCCGCTACCGCAGGCGCTACGTCGATCTGTGGTCCAACCCCGAGGCGATGGCGACCATGCGCCTGCGCTCGCGCCTCATCTCGCGCATCCGCCGATTCCTCGACGAGCGCGGCTTCCTCGAGGTCGAGACGCCCATCCTCCAGACCCTCGCCGGCGGCGCGGCCGCCCGCCCGTTCGTCACCCACATGAACGCCCTGGATATCGACCTGTTCATGCGCGTCGCGCCCGAGCTGTTCCTCAAGCGTCTGCTCGTCGCCGGGTTCAGCCGGGTCTACGAGATCGCCCGCAACTTCCGCAACGAGGGGATCGACCGCAGCCACAACCCCGAGTTCACCATGCTCGAACTCTACCAGGCCTTCGCCGACTATCGCGTTATGATGGAGCTGACCGAGAGCCTCACGCGCGAGCTGGCGACCCTCGTCGTCGTCAGCCGGTGCGATTGCGACGCCCAGGCCGACGAGGACGAGCTGCCCGCGAGCCTCCAGATCGCCTTCGGCGACATCACCGTCGACTATGCGCGGCCCTTTGAGGTCGTCACCTATGAATCACTCTTCGAACGCACCCACGGGTTCTCGATGCGCGACGAGTCCGCCGTCGGCAACGCCGCGAACAAGCTCTCGCTCGACCCAAAGCTCGACCACTGGCTGATCGTCGGCAAGCTCTTCGACCAGGCAGAGGAGGCGATCGACCCCACCCGCCCGACCTTCGTCATCGACTACCCCGCGCCCCTCTGCCCGCTGACGCGCCATAAGAACGCCGATCCCACCCTCGCCGAGCGCTTCGAGCTGCACATCGCCGGCATGGAACTCGCCAACGCTTACACCGAGCTCAACAACCCCGATGTGCAGCGTCAACGCTTCGAGGCCCAGCTCGCCGGCATCGATCCCGAAGAGCAGACATTCCGGACGTTGGATGAGGATTTTCTCGAGGCGCTGCGCGTCGGCATGCCCCCCGCCGGCGGGCTCGGCATCGGCATCGACCGCCTCGTCATGGCCATCACTGGAAACAATTCCATCCGCGACGTGCTGCTCTTCCCACTCATGCGCCCGCTCCAGGAAACTCACCCATCAACGTCGTGAATGTCACGAACCAACTCGGCTCGAAATGTCGAGTTTGTTCGGGTTCTGCACATTGGGCGAAACTACTTCTTAGATCATTCGAACTGTTGCGTGCTCAATTTTGTGTTCTTCATAGAAACTTGTGCCTAAAATCGCGGCTCTTACACCGCCCTTGTTGCATGTCTTCGAGGCGGTTTTCTATCTGACTGTTCGGAAAGGAACGATTGATGGCGAAGAAACGATCGAAGAAACGAGGGCGCAAACCCGGAGCCCGCAGAGGACGCCCGCCGGGATCGGCGAGCCTCTCACGCGTCTCCACCTCCATCCTGCTCAAGGAGGTTGACCGCCGCGAACGCCAGGCCGATGAACTCCTCGCAGAGCGCGACTCGCTCGTCGCGCGACTCGCCGAGATCGACGCAGAGCTCTCCAACTTCGATATCGACGGCCCGCCGGCGCCCGCCGGCACGCCGGGGCGCACCAAGGCCGCCGGCCGCGGCGGCAAGCGCGGCCCACGCCCCAAGAACGACATGACACTCGAACAGACCATGGCCTCGGTCATCAAGAACAAAACCATGGGCGTCTCGGAGATCGCCGACGCCGTCAAGGCGAGCGGCTACAAGACCAACGCCGCCAACTTCCGCACCATGGTCAACCAGACACTCATCAAGAGCAAGAAGTTCAAGAAGATCTCACGCGGCAAGTACACCACCGCCTGATCATCGCCGATCGCCACAACCCATAGAAACAAAGGGCGTTCGCCACAAGGCGAACGCCCTTTTCAGTTTCCTTCAAGCGCCGATTCAAGCACCGTATCGCTCAGCGCGGCAGCGGCTCTGGCGTCAGCCGGCTCGGGCGGTCCCAATACAACGCCCGACCAAGATCCTCCCAGAACATCCGCTCGTTCTCGTCCACCATGAGCGCCAGATTGTTGTACACGTCCGACGGACGCTCGTACAGCGTCGAGAGCTCCGGCGACGGCTCCAGACGCACACTCATCGCGTCCGGGCTCGTGCTCGCGCAACCGGTCAGGGCGATCGCGCCCAAGAGCGCCGACACACCCAAGCATTTCCTGAACTTCATCGTGGACTCCTCGTGGTTCGCTCGCCACGCCTGCGGACGAAGCGGGATTGGTCAGCGGGGTTTGTACCGCCTGTCGCCTCGCGCGTCAACGCGAGACCGGAATATTCGCCAAACTCACCCCCGCTGTTCCAACCCAACTGGGTGTTCCAACCCAACCCATCTCGGCGATTCTCCAAGAAACCGCGCCGATCTCCCGTGCGGACAATGGTAGACTGGTTCATGACCGGGCTCGCCCGCGTCGGGATCCTTGGCAGAAAGGTGTCTGAACCACTTCGATCCCCACGGGAACGCCCAGAGCGTCGCGATGGTCAAGCCCCCACAGAGGGGAAGGCCGGGACGAGGCTCGGCGTGCCCACCTCGAAAGAGGGGTTCGGAACCTTGCCAATCTCCCACGCTGGACGACCCGGTTTTTTTCTGCCCCATTACCATTGAACCATCCCTCGTCCGACCAGACGCCGGTCCTGAGGCCCGGCAAAGGTCCGGGCTAGTACCCCGCTCAGGCGGTCCGCGCCGAGCCAATCTGCCAGATCGACAGCACACACTACGCAAAACTCCGCCCACGACCCTCCGCAGCATCGCCCACAAGACGCTCCAGCTGGCATCCGGATTGCCCCCTGTCCCCCCGACAGGAGCCGCCATGCAGCCAGACAAACTCACCACCATCGCCCAGCAGATCCTCGCCTCGGCCCAGTCCGACGCCCTCGGGCGCGACAACCCCGAGGTCGGGGGCCTCCATGTCCTCGCCGCCATCGTCGACGAGAAGTCCGGGCCCGCACGCTCCATCCTCGAACGCGCCGGGGGCGACCCCGATCGCATCGCGCAGATCGTCGCAAGCGAGCTCGACCGCCTCCCCAAGGTCTCCGCCGGCGGCGGGCAGGGCGGACGCGAGATCATGGAAATCCTCGCCAAGGCCGACGCCCAGGCCAAGGCCCTCAAGGACTCCTACGTCTCCAGCGAGCACCTCCTGCTCGCCCTCTGCGAGGTCAAGAGCGGCGCGAAAGACATCCTCGAAACCCTGGGGATCGAACAGAAACACCTCAAGGATGCCATCGCCCAGATCCGCGCGTCCTCCGGCGTCAAGAACATCAACGACCCCAACGCCGAAAGCTCGTACGAAGCTCTCAACAAGTACGCCATCGACCTCACCGAAAAGGCCCAGCAGGGCAAGCTCGATCCGGTCATCGGCCGCGACGAGGAGATCCGCCGCTGCATGCAGGTCCTCAGCAGGCGCACCAAGAACAACCCCGTGCTCATCGGCGAGCCCGGCGTCGGCAAAACCGCCATCGCAGAGGGCCTCGCCCTGCGCATCGTCAACGGCGACTGCCCAAGCTCGATGCGCGAAAAGAGAGTCATGGCCCTCGACGTCGGCCAGCTCCTCGCCGGCGCGAAGTTCCGAGGCGAGTTCGAGGAACGCCTCAAGGCCGTCCTGAGAGAGGTTCAGGCCGCCGAGGGCGAGATCATCCTCTTCATCGACGAGCTGCACACCATCGTCGGCGCGGGCGCCGCGGAGGGCGCCGTCAGCGCCGGCAACCTCCTCAAGCCCGCCCTCGCGCGAGGCGAACTCAGAGCCATCGGCGCGACCACGCTCGATGAGTATCGCAAGCACATCGAGAAAGACCCGGCCTTCGAGCGCCGATTCCAGCCCATCTACATCGGCGAACCCAGCGTCGAAGAGACCGTCGCTATCCTGCGCGGTTTGAAAGAGCGCTACGAGGCCCACCATGGCGTGCGCATCCAGGACGGCGCGATCCTCGCCGCCGCGAACCTCTCCCACCGCTACATCGCCGACCGCTTCCTGCCCGACAAAGCCATCGACCTCGTCGACGAGGCCGCCAGCCGCCTGCGCATCGAGTCCGACAGCCTCCCCACCGAGCTCGACGAGCTCCGCCGACGCATCATGCAGCTCGAGATCGAACGCGAGGCGCTTAAGATCGAGGGTAGATCGGCTCTCCGAGCCGATGCTCCGGGTAGATCATCTTTCCGAGCCGATGCTCCGGGTAGATCATCTTTCCGAGCCGATGCTCCGGGTAGACCATCTTTCCGAGCCGATGCTCCGGAATCATCTCTCCGAGCCGATGAGCAAACAAACGATCGCGCCCCAAAGGCCGACGGCTCCCGCAAGGAACTCGACCGCATCGAACGCGAACTCAGCGAGCTCCAGGAAAAGAACAACGCGCTCACCGCCCGCTGGGAGCGCGAAAAGAAAGACCTCGACGCTATTAAAAACATCAAGGAGGAGATGGACTCGCTGCGCACCGAGCTCGAGCAGGCCCAGCGCCGAGGCGATCTCGAAGCCGCGGCCCGCATCCAGTACGGCGAGATCCCCGAACTGCAAAAGCGTTTCGCCGACGCCGAGGTTGCCAGCCGGGCACGCGAGGAATCCGGCGAGGCCCTCGTCAAGGAAGAGGTCGACGCCGAGCAGATCGCCGAGGTCGTCGGCAGGTGGACCGGCATCCCCGTCTCCCGCCTCATCGAGTCCGAGCGCGACAAGCTCGCGCGCATGGAAGACAAGCTCAAGGACCGCGTCCTCGGCCAGGACCACGCCCTCGAGGCCGTTGCCAACGCCGTCCGCCGCAGCCGCGCGGGGCTGGGCGATCCGAACCGCCCCATCGGCAGCTTCCTCTTCCTCGGCCCCACCGGCGTGGGCAAGACCGAGACCTGCAAGGCCCTCGCCGAGTTCCTGTTCGACACCGAAGACGCCATGGTCCGCATCGACATGTCCGAGTACATGGAAAAGCACGCGGTCAGCCGCCTCATCGGCGCGCCCCCCGGCTACGTCGGCTACGAAGAGGGCGGCGCGCTCACCGAGGCCATCCGCCGCAGACCCTACGCCGTCATCCTCATGGACGAGATCGAGAAGGCCCACCCCGACGTCTTCAACGTCCTCCTGCAACTGCTCGACGACGGCCGACTCACCGACGGCCAGGGCCGCACCGTCGACTTCCGCAACGCCATCATCGTCATGACCAGCAACCTCGGCTCGTCCAAGATCCAGGAGATGACCGAGGCCGGCGCAGAGGACTGGGAGATCGAGGCCACCGTCCGCGATCTCATCCGCCACGGCCCGGGCTTGGACGTCAAGGGCAAGGGCCTCACGCCCGACCTCGAATCGGGCGAACTCAACGCCCGCCTGCGGATGGACACCCAGGCCCCGTTCTTCCGCCCCGAGCTGCTCAACCGCATCGACGAGACCGTCGTCTTCCACCAGCTCCAGCGCGACAGCATCGGCGCGATCGTCAAGATCCAGCTCGAACACCTCCGCAAACGCCTCGCCGACCGCGAGATGACCATCGAGCTGACCAGGGAGGCCACCGACCTGATCGCTTCCGAGGGCTGGGACCCCGCCTTCGGCGCACGCCCGCTCAAGCGCGTCATCCAGCAGCGCATCGAGAACCCCTTGGCCAGTCGCATCCTCAACGGCGAGCTCGTCCCCGGCGACCACGTCCTCGTCGACGTCAAGGGCCAGACCCTGATCTTTGAGAAGCGGTAGTTTCAGACCGTTTAATCAAGGGCCCGGCTTGATTAAGCGATTGGGCGTTTGCTTTAATAACGAGCATGCCTGATTCAGCCGGCCCAAATACCAGGCGAGCGCACCCCCGCTGCGGCGTCTACCGGCGTCAGCCCCGAGGTTATTGGGCGTTTTTACCCAACACCCTTCCCCCGAAGCCGTCCGTGGGTCTGCTCGCGATCGAGCCCGAACTCTCCCGCGCGAACCTCGCCCTCGGACGGCTGGATGGCGTCGCGGATCTCGTGCCGAATCCCGATCTTTTCGTCGCGATGTATGTCCGCAAAGAAGCCGTGCTGAGTTCTCGCATCGAAGGCACCCAGGCGAGCCTCGACGACGTGCTCGCGTACGAGGCCGGCGTCCCCGCCGAGGACGACGAGCCCGCCGATGTTGAAGAGGTCTTCAACTATGTGCGTGCGCTGAATCACGGGCTCGCCCGCCTCCCCGATCTGCCGCTCTCGCTCCGGCTCTTGCGCGAGGTCCACGCCATCCTCCTGGAGGATGTTCGAGGCGGCGACAAGACGTCGGGCGCATTCCGGAAATCGCAGAACTGGATCGGGCCGTCCGGATGCACGCTCGCGGGCGCCATCTTCGTGCCGCCGGCGCCGTTAGACATGATCGAACCGCTGGCCGATCTCGAAGCATTCGCTCGCCGGCGCGACGAGATGCCGACACTCGTGCGCTGCGCGATCGCGCACCAACAGTTCGAGACCATTCACCCATTCCTCGACGGCAACGGCCGCCTGGGTCGATTGCTGGTCACTCTCATGCTCAGCGAGCGCGAGGTACTCAGCAGGCCCCTGCTGTATCTCTCTTCATACTTCACGCGCAACAAGAACGAGTACTACGCATGGCTTGCTCGCGTGCGCGAAGAAGGGGACTGGGAAGGTTGGATCCGGTTCTTTCTGGAGGGCGTTCGGGCCGTTGCCGCCGAGGCAGTCACCACAGCCCGCGCAGTCCTCGAACTCCAACAGCGCCACAGGGATATCGTGCGCGCAAAGTACGGAAACGTGACCAACGCCCTCGCCCTGCTCGACTCCTTGGCGCTCCACCCCATCGTCACCGTGAAGCACGTCGCCAAGTCCATCTCGACCAGCGTGCCAACCGCCAACAGTCTCGTTTCCGATTTCGAGCGGCTCGGACTGCTCCGCGAGATCACCGGTCGCAAACGTGGCAGAGTCTTCCGGTATCAGACATATCTTGACGCGCTCTCACCCGCCGAGCGCTGACTTGGGGCATGCTTTGCGCCCGTGCTCCCTACCGTCCCAGCCGCCACGCCCCCGTGAGGCCGTCGCGCGCGATTCGCCGAACTCCAATGCCCGCCACCGAACTTGCCCGTCGCCCCGGCGTACCTGCGGCAATCCCTTAGAACAAAGGAGGCCGCCCATGCCGCTGCACATCGAGATCGGGTATCGCGGAACCGATCGATCCGACGCGCTCGACGAGCACGTCCGCGCCGAGCTGGAATCCGCCATCGGGCGCTTCGCCGAGCGGATCACACGCGTCGAGGTGCATCTTTCCGACGAGAACAGCCCGCAGAAGGAAGGGCCGAGGGACAAGCGATGCCTCATGGAGGCAAGGCCCGCGTCCATGGACCCCGTCGTCGCCCAGGATGAGAGCGACGACCTTTACGGTTCGGTGCGAGAATCGGCTCGCAAGCTCGGGCGCGTGCTGGATCGCAAGTTCAAGACGTCCTAAACAACAGCACCTCTCGCGCGGCAGCGATGGGTCTGGCGGTTCGTGCTTTCCCTATTGATTCGGCCGCAGGAGTCGCTTCGTGGCGGGTATCGGCAAGTCCTATGAGAAAGAACCCCAGGGCCGCCCCGTTCCCGCCGACGCGATCGTCGCGCCGTTCGACCGATTCACCCGCCTGGAAGCATCCAGCGGCATCCTGCTCATGCTCGCCGCCGCCGCCGCCCTGATCTGGGCAAACTCCCCTTGGGACGAGTCCTACCGAGCTGTATGGGTCGAGAGCACCCTGACCGTCGGCGTCAACGAGTGGGCCCTCACCAAACCCGTCGTCGTCTGGATCAACGACCTGCTCATGGCCCTGTTCTTCCTGCTCGTTGGCCTGGAGATCAAGCGCGAGATCCTGCGGGGCGAGCTCCGCACATTTCGACGCGCGTCCCTGCCCATCGCGGGCGCACTGGGCGGCATCGTCGCTCCCGCCGCCATCTACGCCGCCATCAACGCCGGCCAGCCCACCATCCGCGGCTGGGGCGTCCCCATGGCGACCGACATCGCCTTCGCCCTCGGCGTGCTCGCCCTCGTCGGGTCGCGCGTCCCCGTGAGCCTGCGCATCTTCCTGACGTCCCTCGCGATCGTCGACGACCTGGCGGCGCTGCTGGTCATCGCGCTGTTCTATACCGAGACCATCAAGGCGGAGTACCTGGCGTACGCGGGGATCGCCCTCGTCGCGCTGGCGGCACTCAACCTCGCCGGCTTTCGTCGCATGACGCCCTACCTCATCCTCGGCATGATCCTGTGGTTCCTCGTGCTCAAGAGCGGCATCCACGCGACGATCGCGGGCGTCGCTCTCGCCGGGACCATCCCGATCTCCAACAGGGTCGACCGCTCCAAGTTTGTCCGCTTCCTCCACGCCGCCAGCGACGACATCGAAGCCGAGGGCCTCGATGGCGAGCGCGCCGACCTCACCGAGAGACAACGCAGCATCGCCATCTCCATCGAGAAGGCCACCGAGCGCGTCGAATCGCCCCTGCGCAGGCTCGAGCACGCCCTGCTCCCCTGGGTCTCGTTTCTCATCGTGCCCGTCTTCGCCCTGGCAAACGCCGGCGTCGCGATCAGCGGCGAATCCATCGGGCCCGCCGCGTCCAGCAGGATCGCCATCGGCGTCGCCCTCGGCCTGCTCATCGGAAAACCCCTCGGCGTCTTCGGCTTCGCGTGGCTGGCCATCAAGCTCGGTCTGGCGTCCAAGCCCGATGAACTGCGATGGAGTCACCTCCACGGCGCCGCGTGGCTCGCCGGCATCGGCTTCACCATGGCCCTGTTCATCGCGGCCCTCGCCTTCCCGGCACAAGAAGACCTCGACCGCGCAAAGCTCGCGATCCTCGGCGCGAGCGTTGTCGCAGGCGTGGTCGGATTCGTCATCCTGCGAGCGACGCGCCCCGCGAGCGCCAACTGAGAGTTGGGACGTCGCGGGCAGCGCGCCGGCTCTCACGACCGTCCTGGCGCTTCGCGCCCGCCGAACAGCACGGCCCGTGCCGTCAACACCGGCGGGTCAACTCGCGCCGGACCGCAAGTCCGAGACCCGGCGCCCGCCCCGATACACTCGCCCATGACCCTCGTCCACCTCAACGGTGAGTTCCTTTCGCCCGACGACGCCCGCCTCAGCGCCTTCGACGCCACCGTCCAGCACGCCGTCGGCCTCTTCGAGACCATGCTCGCCGGCGGGCCCGACGCCCGCGTCCAGCGCCTCGCCGAGCACCTCGAGCGCATCGAGACCTCCGCCAAGTCCCTCGACCTGCTCGAAAAACTCGACGCAACCGTCCTCGGCGACCTGATCCTCGAAACCGTCCGCCGCTCCGAACTCGTTGACGACGGCCACAAGGCCCGCGTCCGCCTCACCATCACCGGCGGCGACCTCAACCTCCGCGAAAAACAGGCCTCCCGCCACACCCCCGGCGTCCTGATCGTCTGCCAGCCAGCAACCAGGTACCCCGACACCATGTTCAACCGCGGCGTCCGCGTCACCATCGCCGACCTGCGCGTCAACCCCCTCGACCCGCTCAGTTCCCACAAGACCGTCAACTACTGGTCGCGCCTCCGCGAGGTCCAGGCCGCCAGCGCCAAGGGCGCGAGCGAAGCCCTCATCTTCCAGGTCACCAACCACCTCGCCGGCGGCGCGGTCTCCAACGCCTTTGCCGTCAAGGACGGCCGCCTGCTCACACCCATCGCCCGCGCAGAAGAAGAGCCCGGCGCCATCGCCAGCCCGGTCCTGCCCGGCATCACCCGCGCCGCCATCCTCGAATACGCCGAGGAACTTGATATCCCGATCGACAAACGCATGCTCACCATCGACGACGTGCTCGGTGCCGACGAGCTCTTCCTCACCAACTCTTCCTGGGGCGTCCTCCCCGTCGTCGCCGTCGAGGCCTCCATCATCGCCGATGCCGAGGTCGGTCCCATCACCCGCTCCCTGCTCGCCCGCTGGCGCGAAGAACTCGCCTGACGTGCCACCGAGATGGCCGGCTCTGCGGCTTTCTCGGTGCGGCGCCGTGGTCGAAGCGGGTCTTCGAGCGCAGGCCACGCCGAACCACCCGCTGCGATTGATCCTCGCGTCGCTCCGCTCCAACGGGGCGCCGCGAAACTGGCGAGAGGCGCCAGCCCCTCGAAGCGCCGAGTATCACAGGCCCGACTGTCAGAGCGATTTGCGTCAACTGGCGGAGAACTCGAACAACTGCGGATGACCGAGTGACGTGCCACCAGCCGTGGCTTTGCACGGCTGGTGCTTCTGGGAGAGCGCCATGAAACACCAACCGCTCAAAGCAGCGGTTGGTGGCACGACGCAAGACACGCGCGCAAGCATCCCGCCGCGAAGCACTTGTGGCAAACGACGCAAATGGCTCGTCAGGAAGGGCGTCTTCCGGGT
Source organism: Phycisphaerales bacterium (assembly GCA_029260315.1). Lineage (GTDB taxonomy): Bacteria > Planctomycetota > Phycisphaerae > Phycisphaerales > UBA1924 > S146-42. The sequence continues at coordinate 48,769 of JAJDDM010000146.1, forward strand.
CTTCACTCCTCTACATCGCCTCCGAAGCTCCGAAATGCTCGAACGCCGGTGAACGCATCATCAACGAACTCAAACCCGAACCAGTTGTCAGGACGTGCTGGCTCCTCGTCGCAGTAATGCGGCAAGTAAGTCGTCAGCGGCCCATGGCACTCAGGACAGCGCGGAGTTGCGGTAAAGCTGAATCGACCTTCACATGGGTAGGGTCTGAGAAGCGGCTCAAGCTCGGCGTGCTGCGCCCTCGCCAGCAACTGAGGCGCATTGCTGAGAACGACGCTCGGAATCCCTTCATCATAGAGCGACCAGTGCGCGCCGTGCCCACATCGATCGCAATATGCAACCTGCATGCTCGAGAATCCAAGGTGGAATGGACCCTTTACCTTCCCTTGAAGGGAAGCGCCACACCCGGGACAATCAATCTTGTCCGGCCAGCCGCGCGGTCGATTACGCTACTCGGCCTGTTTCCGAGGTGCAAACAGTCCGAAGAATCGCCGCGGAGCCCACTCAACAACGGGGCGGCCAAGGATCAACTTGCCTCTCACGGATCTGTCGGGACTGGTTGGCGAGTCGTCCTGCCATCCGTATTTCTCGACGAATCGCAGCCACGCCTTCCAGGCCCGCCTGAAGAACACGCCCTACTCCTCGATCCCCAGATCCCGCTTCGTGAACAAGCTCTCGAACGCCACTCCCGCCGCCTCAAAGTTCGCCGACGCTCCTTCTTCCCGGTCGATCGTGCAGATCACCCGCACCACCTCGGCGCCCAGCTCGCGCAGGACCGCGACCGCCTCCAGCGCCTGCCCTCCCGTCGTCGCGACGTCCTCGAGCATCACCACCCGCTCGCCCTTGTTCAGCTCGCCCTCGAGCTGCTTGCCCGTTCCGTAGTCCTTCTTGCTGTTGCGGATGAACACGCACGCCTTGCCCGTCTTCAAGCTTGCGGCGGTCACCAGCGGGATCCCCCCCAGTTCCGCCCCCGCCAGCCGATCAACCGCCCCGCTCTCGGCCTCGATCCTCTGGATGCGCTCGGCGAACATCTGCGCGACCCGCTCCAGAATCTCGGGCCTCGTGCTGAATCGGTACTTGTCCAGGTAATAGCTGCTCGTGCGACCCGAACGGAGTGTGAACGTGCCCCGCAGCAGCGAGACCGCCGCGATCTGGGACGCGACCTCGCCCTCAACCCCCGGCTTCTCGGACGTGCTCATGCCCGGAGCATAGAGCCGTCGCTCGCCCGCCAACTGCTGGCCTCGGGCAATCGACGGGCCGAAGAGTCGTTGTGCGAGGCGTATCGTCTTCGGATAGTGCGCGGCTGGGCCGCGCCCATGGGAGCAGATCATGCGTCGATGGCTGGTGGCGGCAGCGGGATTGGGGATGGTGGCGGGCGCAGGCTTCGGGCAGGTGCTGCTGCCCCCGCCCGAGAAGCCCGAGGGCTTCAACAAGATTCCCCCGCCGCCGGATCCCAACACCGTCCGCCTCAAGCAGGCGGTCCAGGAGGCCAACGACCAGCGGATGGCCGACCAGGAACGGCTGATGGCCGAGCGCGAGGCCGAGAAGCGGCGCGACCAGCAGCTGGTCAACAACCAGTACACGCAGGAGCAGCTCCTCGGGCAGCTCGCCGACGTGCAATACGAGAGCATGGTCTGGCGCGATGAGACCGGCAAGATGGTCGAGCTCGACCAGCCCCCGATGATCGCGGCGTTCAACCACAACCCGCTCCTGGATGGCCCGACGCTCGACGCGGTGTGGGCGGTCCTCGAGGATCGGCGCGAGCGCCAGGAACAGCGACTGATCGACAACCCGGAGATCGTCCGCCTGGTCGCCGCCGGCGAGATCGAGAAGACCTCGCTCGCGGACCTCAACGGCCTCCAGCGCATGCGCATGCTGATGGTCAAGCTCAACCTCGAGAAGCCGATCTTGCAGGAGTTGGGCGAGCGCGGCGTGATCGATCGCAAGCAGGCCTTCATGAACCAGATTATCGTCAAGGAGTACGCGACCGCGCTGCGCGCCCAGATCGCGGCGGGCGCCGAGGGCATGGAGATGCAGGCCCTCGTCGCGCCGATGCTCCGAGGCCAGGCCGACGAGGCGATCTTTGTCTACGAGAGCATGCTCCTCGCGGCCGCGCCGTCGCTCACCAATATCGCCCAGCGCCTCGACCTGAGCGAGGCCCAACAGGCGATCCTGGACTATGCCAGATCAAGGCTCGCAATCGCGAGCGACAGATCCACAAAGCTGGAAGCGATGAACAGCTTTGTCAGCACGCTGGATCCGGATCAGATCCGGGCGTTCCTCGAGATCGCCGCCGGTTAGCCGACTACGAACCCTCGTCTTCGGCCGCCATCTCCGTCGGCGGCTCCGCCTCGGCGGGTGTCCGCAGGGCGTTGAGCGCCGGCAAGGGAACCGTCCCGGGCAGCCACGCCTCGTAGTCCTCGACCCGCCAGCCCTCCAGATCGCTCCGCAGCGTGAGCGTCACGCACTGATACGGCGCGTGGAACCGGTTCTCGGTCTCGTCCAGCGGGCGGTGGATGTCGACCGTCGCGCTGTTGCCGCGGATCCGAAACTCGCCCACCCGATAGATCGGCAGGCCCTCGTTGCCGTCGACGATGGGCGAGACGTTCTCGCCCAGCGCTGCCACGATGTCGTCGTGGGCGGCCTTGGTCATGCCGCGCGGCAGGCTGACGGCGATCGGGCGCTCGCTCGTGGGCGCGAGCACGTTGAGCCGCGCGTCGTCCTCGCTCAGCTCCGGCGGCATCCGCTCGATCGTGAACCGCAGGCCTCGGGTGAGCACGGCACGGACCGCCGGGGCGTTGAGCGTGCTGTCGGTGAGCTGATCGCCCTCGGCGGGGTCATACGAGGTGTACCCCACACACCCGACCCCCCCCACGCCCCCGGCGAGCATGGTGAGCGAGGCAACGACGGCGACCGGACGACTTGTTCTTGGCATGGCTGACTCCACATCCGTGCGGACTGCGAACAGTCTAGCGAGGGCGGGTGCCGCGCGCCGGGGAATGCGGGCGGTCCCCTACGATCGACAGGGAGCGACATGGGCAGGACTTCTCGGGTTGTGGTCGGGATCAGCGGCGCGTCGGGGGCCGCGTATGCCCTGCGCCTGCTCGGGATGCTGCTGACCGGTGGGCACGAGGTGCACCTGGTCGTCAGCGAGTACGGCAAGCGGCTGCTGGCGGATGAGGCGGGGATCACGCGGATCGGGCGAGAGACGATGGCCGCGGGTGTCGAGGGCGGATCGCTCGTCGTGCATCCGAACAAGGACGTGGGTGCGGTGATCGCCAGCGGGAGTTTTCTGCACGACGGGATGGTGGTGGTGCCGTGCTCGAGCACGAGTCTGGGGGCGATCGCGCATGGGTCGGGTTCGAACCTGCTCTGCCGGGCGGCGATGGTGACGCTGAAGGAGCGACGGAAGCTGGTGGTGTGCCATCGGGAGACGCCGCTGAGCCTGATTGATATCGAGAACATGCGGCGGGTGGCGCTGGCGGGGGGGATCGTGTGCCCGACGAATCCGGGGTTTTATCTCGGGCCGCGGGGGGTGGAGGATCTGGTGGACTTTGTGGTGGGGAAGGTGCTGGATCTGTTGGAGATCGAGCATGGGTTGGAGACGCGGTGGAGGGGCCCGGGTAGCGAATAGGGCCGTGCGCGAGACCAGTCTGCGTGAAGTCAGTGTGCGCGAAGTCGGCGGTGTCCGTGTGGGGTCGCGGCGAGCTTGGGCGCGGTCGGCGTTTGACGCCGGGTGGGGGGAGGTCGCCGGTCAGGTGGAGCAGGACGGTTGCGGCTTTGCGTGATGTGTCGTTGATGCGCCAGGCGATGCGGGGATCGTCGTCCTCATCGGGCTCGCTTGCGGTGATGTTGATGAGGCGCGGGATCGCGGCGGCGCGGGCCTGGGCGGCGACGGCCTCGGCGCGGATGTCTGCGATGATTCTGATGTCCTGAAGGTCTTGGCGGGTTCTTTGGGACTGGGCCCACTCGCGGAGTTGCGGGAGGGTGAGGTCGTGGGCGCGCATGAGGGCGAGGATGCCGCGCTGGTTGCTGAGGAAGTCGGCGAGGATTGCGGCGTGGGCGTCGGGGGAGAGCGAGACAGCGAATGAGCGATTGAGCGAATTAGGGGAGGGTTTTTGGGACGGATCGTGGGGCGGGTCGTCCGGCGGGTGGGTTTGGGCGGTGGCGGGGCGCATGGGGGTAGTTTATTGGAGAGGCGGGGCGAATGAAAGGGTGTTGTTTGGTATGACCACGATTCAGCGGACGAATCGTGGTTGTGTGGGGTTGAGGGTCAGCGGCGCAGCAAAAAAAAACGCCCAATGTTGGGCGTTCGAGGGTTGCCTACGGCATTGCCCTGCGCGGGGTCCTTATCGGACCACCACTTACCGTGATGAGCCGAAGAGGCCGCTCGATTACACTGCGATGAACATAACACATCTTTGGTGGGAGTTCAAGTTATGTCTGAGCAGTCGCCCTACATCCTCGGGCTGGACATCGGCGTTGCCTCGATCGGGTGGGCGCTGGTTGATCTTGATGTGAAGGGAAAGCCGTGCGGTGTTCGACGCGCCAGCGTGCATCTGTTCGAGGCAGGTGTTGATGGCGGGAAGGTCGATGCCGAGACGGCGATGACTCGGGGGAAGGAGCAATCGAAGGCGAAGCCGCGGCGGGATGCGCGGGCGATGCGGCGGCAGACGTGGCGGCGGGCGCGACGTAAGAAAAAGCTGCTGGGGACATTGATTCGTCACGGCTTGCTGCCTGAGGGCGACATTCGGACGCCGGCGGCGATCGACGCGTACCTCAAGGCTCTGGATGCGCGTTTGCGGGAGCGTTGGGAGGGGGAGGGGACGAGCCACGTTGATCATCAGCGGCTGGCGTATCGCTTGCGCGCCGCGGCGGTCGTTCGGCGGGTGGAGGCCGATGAGTTTGGGCGGGCGCTGTACCACTTGGCGCAGCGAAGGGGATTCCTGAGCAATCGGAAGACGCCAGAGCGTGATGAGGACCAGTCGGAGATGAAGCAGGAGATCGGCGAGCTGGCGGAAAAGGTCGCGGCGCATGATCCGCCGACGCTGGGTGCGTACCTGTGCTCGCTTGATCCGGATGAGGAGCGGCTGCGATGCCGGTGGACAAGCCGCGATATGTATCAGAACGAGTTTGATCGAGTGTGGGAGATCCAGGCGACGGCGCACGATCTAGACAGCGGCGCACAAGACGATATTCGAGAGGCGATCTTTCATCAGCGTCCGCTCAAGGACCAGCGGCATCTAATCGGGCGATGTTCGCTTGTGGATGGTGCGGTGCGGTGTCCGCTGTCGATGCGGGTCGCGCAGCGCTTTCGCGTGTTGCAGCAGGTGAACCATCTCCGTGTCGTGCTGGATGACGGGACGGAACGCGGTCTCTCTCGTGATGAACGCGATGCGTTGCTGGAGGCGCTCTGGCGTCACGAGAAGCTGACGATGACGCAGGCGAAGAAGGTTGCCGGTCTGCCGTCGAGGGGACCGGCGGCGGTGATGTTCAGCATTGAACGTGGCGGCGAGAAGAAACTCGTCGGACATCGGACTGACGGGAAGTTGCGCGCGATCTTCGGAGCGGAGCGCTGGGATGCGATGTCCGAGCAGAAGCGGGATGCGGCGGTCGAGGATGTTCGGTGTGTGCGGCTTCCGAGCACGTTGGAGCGGATCGGGCGGAAGCGCTGGGGGCTCGATGCGGAGAGCGCCAAGGAGTTCTCGGACGTCACGCTCGAGGAGGGGCACAGCGCGCACTCACGGCGGGCACTGGAGAGGCTCGTGCCGCGCATGGAGTTGGACGGGCTGAGCTACAGCGAGGCGCGGAAGGACGAGTTCCCGGAGTCGTTCAACTCAGAAGAGGCGAGGGACTCGCTGCCGCCGCTGTCGGAGTGGGACAAGGATCTGCGGAATCCGTCAGTGACGCGGGCACTGACCGAGGTGCGGAAGGTCGTGAACGCGGTGGTGCGGCGATACGGGAAGCCGGAGCGGATCCATGTGGAGTTGGCGCGGGATCTCAAGAGCGGGCGATCGAAGCGGGAGAAGATCGCCAAGCGGATGCGGGAGCGGGAGTCTGAGCGGGAGCGCGCGGCGGCTTCGATCACCAGTGAGTTGGGCTACAAGGATCCGCGGCATTGGCAGATCGAGAAGTGGCTGCTTGCGGAGGAGTGCGGATGGCATTGCCCGTTCACGGGGCGCGGGTTCGGCGCGCATGAACTGCTGGGGCGCAACCCGCAGTTCGACGTTGAGCACATCTGGCCGTACTCGAGGTCGCTGGACAACTCGTACATGAACAAGACGATCTGCTATCACGAGGAGAACCGGGCGCGCAAGCGCGGGCACTCGCCTGGGCGGGCGTACGGGGGGACGCCGGAGCAGTACGAGGCGATCCTGGAGCGCGTGCGGGCGTTCAAGGCAGACCGGTTCGTGGTCGCCGAGAAGCTGCGGCGGTTCACGGAAGAGATCGAGGAGGGGTTCACGAATCGACACTTGAGCGAGGCGCGATACATCGGGCGGCTCGCGTGCGATTACCTTGGGCTGCTGTATGGCGGGCGAGTGGAGAACATGGGGGCGGACGGCTCATCTCGCAAGATCATCACGCCTTCGGGCGGGCTGACGGCGTGGCTGCGGCGGGGATGGGGCATGGACTCGATCCTGTCGGAGCGGGACGAGAAGGAGCGGCAAGATCATCGGCATCACGCGGTGGACGCGATCGTGATCGCGGTGGCGGATCAGCGGTCGATCCAGCGGCTTTCGGAGGCTGCGGGACGGATGGAGCGCGAGGGGCGGGAGCGGCCGTTCGATTCGGTGGATCCGCCGTGGGAGGGGTTTGTGGATGACGCTCGGGCGGCCATCGAGGCTGTGGTGGTGAGTCATCGGCAGTCGCGCAAGGTGCGAGGGAAGCTGCACGAGGACACGCTGTACTCGAAGGAGCATGGCGGGAAGCGGCGGGTGAGCAAGGAGTTGTGGAAGCTGTCCAAGAGCGAGGTGGAGAAGGGGAAGGTTGTGGATCGGCGCGCGCTCAAGGCGATCCGGGCGAAGTTGGAAGAGTTGGGAGAGCCGGACCCGGGCAAGGCGTTTCAGGATCGGGCGAATCTGCCGCTGGTGCGCGGGAACGGCGGGCGGATGGTGCCGCTGCGCCGGGTGCGTATCGAGACGGGGGGGAGGTATCGGCGATTCGGGTCTGAGCCGCATGTGCGGTACGCGGCGCCTGAGTCGAATCATCACATGGCGTTTTACGACCGGCGGATTCCGGGCGGGGAGATCGAGCGGATTTGCGAGGTGGTGTCGCTGCCGGACGTGGCGGAGCGAGCGAAGGGCAACGGCAGCGCGGTCGTGGATCGTTCGTCGCGTGGTGAGCACGAGTTCGCGTTTTCGCTGTCGCCGGGTGAGTTCGTGAAGTTCGATGAGGCTGCGGGGCACGGGCTTTGCCGGGTGCTGAGCATCTCGGACAATGACTTGGAGCTGATCCGGCACACCGATGGGAGGCCAGCGGGTGAGCGGCGGAAGGCGGGCGATCGCATCCGGCTGACGAAGGGCACCATCGCCAAGGCGAACTTCCGCAAGGTTCACGTCAACTACCTCGGCGAGGTGCATGATGCCGGGGGATGAGCGAGTTCTGGATCTGTCGGGTTCCGCCGCGCGGGTGTCGCTGTCGCACGAGCGGCTGGTGATCCGGCGCGACGGCGAGGAGGACGCGCATGTGCCGCTGATGGAGGCGTCGCTGGCGGTGGTGTCGCACCCGCGGATCACCTGCACGGTGGCGGCGCTTGCGGGGCTGATGCGCCACGGCGGGTCGCTGGTGGTGTGCGATGAGAGCCAGATGCCGGTGGGGCTGATGCTGCCGCTGGGGGTGAACAACGAGCAGACCAAACGGGTGCTGGCGCAGGCGGCGGCGAGCAGGCCGACGGGCAAGCGGCTGTGGAAGCAGATCGTGCGGGCGAAGGTGCTGGCGCAGGGGCACCTGCTGGAGATCCGGATGGGCGACGACGGGGGCCTGCGGCGGCTGGCCGATGAGGTGCGCTCGGGGGACCCATCGAATGTCGAGGGGCGGGCGGCGCAGCGGTACTGGCCGCTGGTGTTCGGGGATCCGATGTTCCGGCGGCGGCGTGAGGCGCAGGACCAGAACCGGATGCTGAACTACGGGTACGCGGTGCTGCGGGCGGCGGTCGGGCGGGCGATTTGCGCGGCGGGGCTGCACCCGTCGCTGGGGGTGCATCATCACGGGCGGAACAACCCGTGGGTGCTGGCGGATGACCTGATGGAACCGTACCGGGCGCTGGTGGATGACGAGGTCGCGGCGATCACGGGGGAACTCGGCGGAGACGTGGCGCTGGCGGGGGACGTGAAAGCCCGGCTCATCGGTGTGTTGCACGAGCGTTTGTCGAGCGATGGCGAGAGCCGAACGGTGCTGGACTGGATCGGGCGGACGGCGTCGAGCGTGGCGCAGGTGTTCGTGGGCGAACGCCGGCTGGCGTTGTATCCGGAGGGGCTTTGGCGCGAGGTCGGGGCGTGAGGGAGCGAGCGCCTGATCTGTCGGGGTATCGAGCGGTGTGGCTGTTTGCGATGTTCGATCTGCCGGTGGATACGACGACGGCGCGGCGGGAGTATGCGCGGTTTCGCAAGTGCCTGCTGGAACGGGGATTCAGTATGATGCAGTTCAGCGTGTATGCGCGGCACTGCGCGAGCGAGGAGTCGGCGACGGTGATCCGGCGGGAGGTGCGGGGGCTGCTGCCGCCGCGGGGTCAGGTGCGATTGCTGGCGGTGACGGATCGTCAGTTCGGGAAGATGGAGGTGTTCTTTGGGCGGAAAAGGGAGAGCGTGGAGGAGCCGCCGCGACAGATCATGCTGTTTTGACACGGGAAAAATGGCCGTAACTCCTTGCTATCGCAAGGAGTTACGGCAGGGGCAGTGTAATCGAGCGGCCCCTCCGGGCAAACCACGGCCTGCGGCTGTGGCGTGAGAACGAATGGAAGAGTGTAATCGAGCGGCCCCTCCGGGCAAACCACGGCCGTCCGGCGGGCCAAGGCGATGATGACGCGAGTGTAATCGAGCGGCCCCTCCGGGCAAACCACGGCGGTAATCAGACTATCCGCGTCCATTTATCCAGTGTAATCGAGCGGCCCCTCCGGGCAAACCACGGCCTGACATATTCGCGCCCGTAATAGATGCGGAGTGTAATCGAGCGGCCCCTCCGGGCAAACCACGGCAGTCGGTCCGCCAACCCGATCGCGGAAGCAAGTGTAATCGAGCGGCCCCTCCGGGCAAACCACGGCGCAAGGACATCGAGCAATTCGCGCTACGCAAGTGTAATCGAGCGGCCCCTCCGGGCAAACCACGGCTTCAGATACCCGCCCGATGTGCGCCCGTTGAGTGTAATCGAGCGGCCCCTCCGGGCAAACCACGGCATACGGCGGGATGGCCTGCGAGTCCGCGTCAGTGTAATCGAGCGGCCCCTCCGGGCAAACCACGGCTCTAGGATGCGCGCAGGGTGGGTGGCGGGGTGGGCGGTGTTCTGAGGGTCGGGGCCTGGGATTGGGTGTGTTGTTGCACGTTCGGCACTGGTGGGCGAGCCACCAGTGGCACGGGGGATGTTGCACTTTGGCGTGGCCTTCGCTCGAAGACTCGCTTCGACCACGGCACCGGGTGGGAAGCACCAACCGCCCAGAGCGGCGGTTGGCGGCACGAGGGTCAGTCGAGCAGGTCGAGGAGGATGAAGAAGTCCTCGGCGTCGATGAAGCCGTCGCCGTTGAGGTCGCCGGCGGCGAGGCGGTCGCAGGGGGGGTCGGGGGGGTCGATGGGGTTGACCGGGGCGTTGAGGCGGAGGATCTGGAAGAGGTCGGCGCGGGTGAGGACGCCGTCGCAGTTGAGGTCGCCGGGGATGGCGATGGGGATGCGCCACATGCCGCGGCCCTGGGTGCTGACGACGATGCGCTGGCGGTCGGCGTCGAGTTCGAGGTCGATGACCGGGACGTGGGGGAGGTTCTGGCTGTAGCGGTGCCAGTTGACGCCGCCGTTGACCGAGCGGTAGAGGCCGTCGTCCGCGCCGGTGTAGAGGGTTGGGATGTTGCCGTTGCCGCCGCGGATATCGACCGAGAGGACGTTGACGGGGGTGTCGGGGAGGTCGCCGTCGAAGGGTTCGAAGGATTGGCCGGCGTTGGTGGTGCGCAGCATTTGGTCGGTGTTGAAGCCGGCGACGGCGAGGTACATGGTGTTGGGGTCGGTGGGGTGGATCTCGATCTCGCGGGTGACGCGGGGCCAGCCGGGGTTGTTATCTTGGATGAGGGTGAAGGTGCTGGCGGCGTCGGTGGAGATGAGGACGTTGCCGTCGTTGGTGGCGGCGTAGACGACGTTGGGGTTCGAGGGTGCGATGGCGAGTGCGCGGATGGCGCCGTTGCCGTCGGTAAGGTCGGGGCTGAGGACGGACCAGTTGGAGCCGCCGTCGGTGGATTCGTGGACGCGGTGGGTGGCGTAGAGCATGCGGTCGGCATTGGCGGGGTCGAGGACGTAGGGGGGGAGGAAGCAGTTGCGTCCGGAGATGTCGGCGCCGATGTAGTTGAAGGAGTCGCCGCCGTTGGTGGAGCGGTAGAGGTTGGCGGTGCCCTGTGACTCGACGAAGACGCGGCTTGGGCGCGTGTTGTCGAGGCGAGTCCATCCGCCGTCGCCTCCTCGGATGGTGTCCCAGAGCGCCGTGTCGGTTTCGCGGCGGTTGGTGCCGTTGTCCTGTGCGCCGGCGGCGAACCACTGGTCGTTTGTAGGGTGTGTGCTGAGGCCGGCGTAGAACTGGATGGTGGTGAGGCTGGTGTTGAGCGATTGCCAGGAGTTGCCGAGGTTTTCGCTGCGGTGGACGCCGCCGTCGGAGCCGATGAGCAGGCGTCCGTCTGCGTCGAATGCGATGGCGTGCATATCGACGTGGGGCGGGGTGATGTTGCTCCAGGAGGCGCCGTTGTTGGTTGTGCGCATGAGCGTGAAGCCGCCGGCGATGGCGGCGTCGGGGTTGGCGGGCTGGAAGGCGATGGTGGAGAGGTACCAGCCGTAGGTTGCCTGATTGACGGCGCCGACCCATGTCCATGACGCGCCGGCGTTGTTGCTGCGGTAGATGCCCAGGTTGCTCGCGCCGCCGCCGGTGGAGCTGGAGGGATTGGTGAGGATGGCCATGAGGCGGCTGGAGTCGTCGGGAGAGACGGCGACGCTGATGCGGCCGATGTTGGAGGGGAGGTTGTTGGTGAGCTTGGTCCAGGTTGCGCCGGCGTCGGTGGTCTTGTAGATGCCGTTGTCGGGGTGGCCGAAGATGCGGCCGATGGCGGCGTAGAGGATGCTCGTGTCGTTGTGGTCGATGGCGATGTCGGTGGCCGAGAGGTTGGGGAGGTTTTCGAGGCGTTGCCAGGAGACGCCTGCGTCGGTGGACTTGAAGACACCGAGGGGGCCGGTGGCCTGGGGGTGGTTCTTGGCGGCGGCGAGTTCGGGGAAGCCGCCGGCGCGGGTGATGGATGCGTAGAGGGTGCTCGTGTTCGCGGGGTCGATGACGATCTTGGAAAAGCAGCGCCCGGCGAAGGTGTCGTGGGCGAGGTGGGTCCAGGTGTCGCCGGCGTCTGTGGACTTGAAGAGGCCCAGGCCGTAGCGGCTGTGGTTGGCGTAGTTGGCCTCGCCGGTGCCGGCGTAGAGGGTGTCGGGGTTGGCGGGGTCGATGGCGAGCGCGCCGATGGCGGTGGTGGGCATGTGGTCGGTGAGGGGCTGCCAGGAGTCGCCGGCGTTGGTCGTGCGCCAGACGCCGGCGTCGGCACCCGCGGCGTAGTAGAGATCGGGGTCGGTGGGGTGTGCGGCGAGTGCGCTGATGCGTCCGGCGGAGCCGCCGAAGAACGAGACGGGAGCGGGGCCGAGGGATTCGGCGGTCTGGGCGGGGGCGGGTGTGCTGAGAGGGCAGGCGCAGATAATCGCGGAGAGAATGGCTGGCGTTCTCATCGCTGGTCCTCCGTGACGGTGAAGGTGAGGACGCCGGTGACGAGGTCGATGTCGGCGGGCGCGGCGATTGGCGATGCGCTGTTTGGTTTGGGGCTGATTGGTGGGTCCGGATCGTTCGGCGCGGCGGGTGTGGCGCGGTGGAACTCGATTCGATAGTCGCCGGGGCGGTCGATGCGGAGGTCTGCGAAGCCGCCGGCTCGGGTTGTGAGGATGGTCGTGGTGTTGGAGTCGAGGTGTGTGGCGATGACGCGCTGGCCGGTGACGCTGACGCCGGCGATATAGATGCGCAAGGGCATGTCGCCCGTGAAGCCGGGGCGGGTGGGGTCCATGAGCGGGCGGATCTCGGCGTGGACGGCGAGCTTGCTGGTGGCGATGGGGGAGGATCCAGACGAGTCCTTGGGCGGGCGCACGAACGTGACGAGGGACTCGCGTCGGCGGACGCGGATAGCGTCGGCGACGGGGGGGACATCGCCGGACGCTCGTGCTGAGAACTCGCCCCACTGCTCGGCGGGGACCGACTCGATGCGAGGGTCGAGCTCGACGCCGACGACGGATGCGCCGTGCGGGGTGAGATCGACCACGACGCCGGCGTTCTGGTCGGGCTGCGGGTGGTGGCGGTTTTCCTGGCGGTCTGCTGTGCGCCAGAACATCCAGGCGATGCGCTCTTGGGGCCAGACCGCCTCGCGCCCGTTCTCGTGCATCGTCACGAGTACCCCGGGAGATCCCTGGGGCGGCGACGTGGCGTGCAGGGTTCGGAGTGTTTGTGCGTTGGCGGGAAGTGTGAGGACGCTCACCAAGGCGATCAGGCGTGTCATGCTTGCAGACTACCCGGCGCGGTGCTCGCGGACAACGGTCCGCGCGGATCTGCATCAACCGACCATCGGCGTGTTGATCGCCGCTGAGATTGGGCGGCAGGGCCTATCGGGCTTGGAACGGGGCTTGAGGTAGGATGTCGGCGATGGGCGATGCGTACGACATCGAGCCAACGCCGGGGCTGGCGGGGCACGACCGATTGGTCGTGGAGGAGCACGCGCGGTGCGTGACGTGTGAGGCGTCCTTGATGGGCAAGGCCGTGGAGGGGGCTTGCGACTGCGGGACGACGGTGGCGTTCTCGCTGTACGGGCCGGAGGCGGCGATGTCGGGCGGCGCGGCGGCCGTGGTGGGGTCGGTCGTGTGCCGGCGGTGCGGGTATGACCTGAGCGGGATGGCGGCGAGCGGGCGGTGTCCGGAGTGCTCGATGTCCGTGCGCCGCTCGATGCGCGGTGACCTGCTGTCGAGCAGCGATCCGGGGTATGTGGCGATGCTGGCGCGGGGGGCGCTGATCGCCGAGTGGACGGTGATTCTGAATATTGTGCTGATCGTCGCGAGCGTGTTCGTGATGAGCGTGAGGCCGGCGGTGGGCGGGGTGATGAGCGCGGCGTTGGTGGCGCTGAACATCGCGAGCCTGGCGGGGTGGTGGATGCTGACGACGCGGGATCCGGCGCTGGGGGAGGCAGATCCTGGGGGAAGGGCGCGGCGGGTGCTGCGGTGGGCGCTGGTGGGGATGATCGCCCTGACGGCGCTGGATCTGGCGCTGACGTTCGCGCCGGGTCAGGTCAATCCGGCGGGGGGCTGGGGCGTGGTTGCGATTGTGGGATTGGCGTCGCCGGTGGTGTGGCTGGTGAAGATGTATGCGTCGCTCTCGTACATGATCATTCTGGATTCGCGGCTGGAGCGCGGGCGGGTCTCGGAGCACGCGGAGCGCGCGCGGACGATTCTGAATATCTCGCTGGGGTTGATCGCGGGGACCATTGTCGTGGCGATGTTCACTCCTTGCGTCGCGATCCTGCCGATTCTTGCGTTGGGGATCTTCGGCGTGGTGTTTCTGGTGCGGTATGTGAGCATGCTGGAGGCGGCGCGGGAGGGGTTGAAGCGTGCGCGGGCGGGGGCGGCGAGGTGATGTCACGCGGGATCGGGGTCGTTCTCAATGACGACGACCGCCAATTGGACAACTACGGCAGTTATTGTCCAATCTCGTTCTGGATTGGACAGAAAGGTCCGCTTGTTATGGGACTTCGACGGCGACGCCGCCGACGATGGCGGCGGAGCGCTCGCCGAGGATGTCGCGGAGGTTGCTGACCAGTTCGGGTCCGACGCCGACGCGTTTGATGGTGCGGGGCTTGAGGCGGACGGTCTGGTGGCCATCGCGGACGATGAGCTCGACGGGCATGTTGGCGGGGGCGGGGGTGCTGGTGGGGGTGCTGAGGGCGTCGCGGAGGCGGGTGAGGGCGTCGTCGCGCCCGCCGTTGAGGCGTTGCTCGTCGAGGGTGACGCTGAGTCGGCCCTTGATGAGCGGGACGCCGTCGATGGGGACGAGCTGGTCGACGATGATCTGGGGCTCGCCCCGTTTGTGGTCCATGCGGCCGAGGACGAAGAGGGCGCCGTCTGCGCGGGCGAGGTGGCCGTACTTGGTGTAGGGGTCGGCGAATATGACCGATTCGACGGAGCCGGTGAGGTCCTCGATGGTGAGGACGGCCATCTTCTGGCCGCTGGATCTGCCGGTGCGGCAGGTGACCTCGCGGAGGGACTGGGGGAGGGCGGCGACGACGACGCGCCGGTCCTGACCGAGCTCGCGGACCGCGCGGATGTCGAGTGTGGGGAAGGCCTCGATCCAGGCGCGCCAGGTCTCGAGGGGGTGGCTGGAGAGGTAGAAGCCGAGGGTGTCTTTTTCGTTCTGGAGGGTTTCGGCCTCGGTCCAGGGTTCGGTGCGTTCGAGGGCGGGCTCGGTGGGGGCTTGGGTTTCGGCGGCGCCGAAGCCGAAGAGTTGGTTCTGGCCCGAGTCGCGGTCCTTGGCGAGTTTCTGGGCGGTGCTGACGGCGTTTTCAATTGATGCGATCATCGCGCTGCGTTGCTCGCGCCCGTGGACCTCGTCGAACGCGCCGCTGCGGATGAGAGCCTCGATGGTGGCCTTGTTGACGACGCCGGCGGGGACGCGTTCGGCGAAGTCTTGGAGGGAGAGGAAGGGGGCGGAATGAGCGATTGAGCGATTGAGCGATGGAGCGAATGAGGGGGAATCGCCGCCGGTCGTTCCGTGCGTGGCGGGTTCTTTCTGTGTCTCATTCGCTGATTCGCTGATTCGCTGATTCGCTTGCTTCTCGGCGTGGCCTTCGCTCGAAGACTCGCTCAGACCACGGCGCCCATTGCCGTCTCTCTCGACGATGATGGCGGCGATGGCCTTGGCGCCGGCGCCCTTGATGGCGCGCAGGCCGAAGCGGATGTGGCCGTGGGCGGCGTCGCGGGGTTCGTTGTCATCGAAGACGACGGTGAAGTCGGCGGCGGAGCGGTTGATGGAGGGCGCGGCGACGCGGATGGCGTCGCTGACGACCTTGCCGGTGGCGGGGTCGATCGTGCGGGTGCGCTTGCAGTCGTCGAGGTAGGGGATCCAGTCGCTGACCTTCTGGGCCTGGGACTCGAAGCTGAGGAACGCGGCCATGAACTGGCGGGGGAAGTAGGTCTTGAGGTAGGCGGTCTGGTAGGCGATGATGGCGTAGCCGGTGGAGTGGCTCTTGTTGAAGCCGTAGCCGGCGAACTTGAGGATGAGCTCGAAGAGTTCCTTGGCGTGGGCCTTGTCGAGGCCTTGCGTTTGGGCGCCGTCGATGAACTTGGAGCGGTTGGCGTCGATGATCTTCTTTTTCTTCTTGCTGATGGCCTTGATGAGCGAGTAGGCGTCGCGCAGGGGGATGCCGCCCAGCTCGTGGACGATCTGCATGACCTGCTCCTGGTAGACCATGACGCCGTAGGTCTCGTGAGTGAAGCGGTCGACGATGGGGTGGACCTTGGGGACCTGTTCTGTGCCGTGCTTGCGGCGGTTGTAGTCGGGGATGAGGTCCATGGGCCCGGGGCGGAACAGGGCGTTGGCGGCGATGAGGTCTTCGAGGCGGTCGGGCTGCATGTCGGCGAGGAGTCGGCGCATGCCGCCGGATTCGAACTGGAAGACGCCGGTGGTGTCGCCTCGTTGGAAGAGCTGGAAGACGCGGGGGTCGTCGTAGGTGAGGCGTTCCAGATCGAGCGGATGGGGGTCTTGTGTAGATCGGCTCTCCGAGCCGATGCGTTTTTCGCCCTTGTCTTGTTCGCGATCATCGGCCACGCGATCATCGGCTCGGAGAGGTGATCTACCCACTGCTTCCCAGATCGCATCCTCCGGGAGGGTGTCGCGGATCAGGGCCTTGGCTCGCTCGACGATGCTGAGGGTGCGCAGGCCCAGGAAGTCCATCTTGAGCAGGCCCATTTTTTCGCAGGTGGGGCCGTCCCATTGGGTGACGATCTCGTTCTCGCCAGCCTGGGACTGCTTGTAGAGCGGGACGATCTCGCTGAGGGGGGTGTTGGCGATGACGACGCCGGCGGCATGGACGCCGGCGTGGCGGGCCTGGCCCTCGAGGACCTTGGCGGTGTCGATGACGCGCCGGACAGTTTCGTCCTCGTCGTAGCGCTTCTTGAGGTCTTTGTTTTCTTTGAGCGCGCCGTCGAGGGTGATGCCGAGGGTGTCGGGGATCATCTTGGCGAGCTTGTCGGCGTCGGCGAGGGGGACGGCGTGGACGCGGCAGACATCGCGCACGGCGGCCTTGGCCTTGAGCGTGCCGAAGGTGATGATCTGGGCGACGTGCCCGTACTTCTGGCGAACGTACTCGAGGACGTCTGCGCGCCCGTTCTGGCAGAGGTCGATATCGATATCGGGGTATTCGCTGCGATCCGGATCGGTGAAGCGTTCGAAGAGCAGGCCGTAGCGGATCGGGCAGGCGTTGGAGAGGCCCAGGACGTAGCCGACCATGGTGCCGACGCCGCTGCCTCTGGCGTTGGCGGGGATGGCGCGCTGGCGGCCCCAGTTGACGAAGTCCCAGACGATGAGGAAGTAGGCGCTAATGAGCTTGTCGGCGAGGATTTTCAGTTCGCGGTTGAGGCGGGCCCACTTGTCGAAGGCGTCGAGGTTGAGACCGTGGGCTTCGCGGGCGGTATCGGCGTCGTCGGTGCCTTCGATGAGATCGTGGCGGTGTTCGAGGATGGATGGGCCGTAGCGCCAGACCATGCCGGCTTCTGCGAGGAGGCGCAGGGCGCGGTCGCCTTCGAGGCGGATGGCGGTTTCGTCGGGGTCGGAGGGGGTGTCGGAGGTGGCCGGTGCGTGCTCGGCGCGGGGGTCCATCGAGCCCGGGCTTGCGCCGGGGCCTCCGTTGGGGTCCGCGTGGCCTTCGCTCGAAGACTCGCTCAGACCACGGCACCGGTCGTCGGCTTTGCGATAGGGGCTGAGCTCGAAGCGTGCGCTGAAGGCGCGGTACCACGCCGAGAGGTCGCCTGCGAACTGCGGGTCGTCGTGGGTGGGCAGGTCGTCGGGGGCTTGGACGCGCACCATGGGCGCGTGGCTTGCGCCGACCTCGAGCTCGACGTTGCAGCGATCGGCGATCCGCAGCGTGTTGTCGCAGGCCTCCTTGCCGATGTCGCCGTAGGTCTCTTCGAAGAGATCGCGCATCTGCTGGGGGCTCTTGACGTAGAGCTCGGGGGTGTAGTGGAGGCGGTCGGGGTCGTCCTTGATCTTGCCCATCGAGATGCAGATGAGCGTGTCGTGGGCGTCGTGGTCCTCGGCCCTGAGGAAGTGCGCGTCGTTGTCGCAGACGATCGGGAGGTCGAGCTGCTTGGCGATGCGGATCAGGTGGGGGTTGATCGAAATCTGCTCGGGGACGTGGTGCTGGAGCTCGACGAAGAAGCGCGGGCCGGTCCCCTCGTCCTTGAAGACCTCGGCGTGCCACTGGGCGCTCTCGACGGCCTTGAGCCAGCTCGACTCGTCCTTGGTGCGTTCGAAGCTGAGCAGGTGCTCGCCCATCTCGCTGCCGAGGTGCCCGTTGATGGCGATGAGGCCGCGGTTGCGCTCGGCGAGAAGGGCGCGGTCGATGCGGGGCTTGTAGTAGAAGCCTGTGAGGTAGGCTTCGGAGCAGAGATGCAGGAGGTTCTGCCAGCCGGTCTGGTTCTCGGCGAGGAGGACGAGGTGGTAGCCGCCGTCGGCGACGCCGGTGTGGGTGCGGTCGCGGCGGTCGCCCGGGGCGACGTAGGCCTCGACGCCGAGGATGGGCTTGATGCCGGCCTTGCGGGCTGTTTCGTAGAACTCGACGGCGCCGTGGATGTTGCCGTGGTCGGTGACGGCGACGGCGTCCATGGCGAGGTCTTTGACGCGGCTGACGAGGCGGTCGATGCGGTTGCCGCCGTCGAGGAGGGAGTACTCGCTGTGGAGGTGGAGGTGGCAGAACCCCGGTGCGGCAGAATCCGTCGCCGAGCCTTCCTTGGCGTTGGTCATGGCGTGTGTTCCGTTCAAGATCTGAGCGGTTCAGTGTACCCGGATCGGGGCCCGAGTGCCGGAATGAACAGGGCGCGCGGTATACTCCCAAAGATGGCGTGTATGACCCCCATCTGCGACAACTGTGGCTACGACCTGACTGGCACAGAGCGTCGCGACGGGCTGTACAGGTGTCCCGAATGCGGCAAGTTCCACGACGCGGTTGCTCCGCTCGAAGCGCCACCCTGGCCGGGATGGAGGCATGTGCTCTTGCGGGCATCGGTCCCGACAGTTCTCGTGCTCGGCGCAATGGGCGTGTGGCTCGCGTTCATGCCCGGCGTAGCGCATCGCAACTGGAGAACTGGCGGGTTTATGATCGAGGGGACGGTCTTCGTTTTTCCGTTTGTTCTCCTTGCGAGCGCCGTGTGGGGCCCGTTCAGACAGGCTCGCACGTTTGCCGCCAGCTCACGAGGACCGAGCCCCACGAAGAGGCGGATCGTCGTTGTGGGGATGGCGTGCAACCTCGCCCTCATCGTGGCCGTCTTCTTTTTCTTGGGCGGTTGGGCTGGGCTGCAACTCATTCGTTCCATGCCCGACTGAATCAACTGATCTCCGATCCCCAACAACGAGAAACCCGTAGAATCTCCTATGGCCTTTGCTGAGACCCCGACATTTCGCGTGACGATCGCCCGTCCCAGCCCGTTGCAGCGGGTGGCGATCGTGCTGGTGCTGGCGGTGGGCTTCGTGATCGGGCTGGTGATCATCGTGCCGCTGGCGATTCTAACGGCGGTTCTGAGCGTGCTTCTGCTGGCGTGGATGCGGGTTCGGGCGTGGTTCAGGGGCCTGCGCCGGAGCGGGCCGCTGGACGGGCGACGGAACGTGCGCGTGATCGAGCGGTCGAACTAGGCCATGTCCGCCGGCGCGGTTCCATCCATTCGCTCCGTTCGCCAGAGGCTTGCTCGGCCGGGCTTCGGTCGTGAGCGGGTGGGCGAGTTGGCCCAGTGCGGGGAGTGCGGGTACGAGCTCGATGGACTGCTGGCCCCGGACTCGCCCGGGCTGTGTCCGGAATGCGGGGGGTCGTTCAACCCATTCGCGCCGCATCGCCCGTGGACGCGGGGGCAGTGGGCCTGGTTCCTGCTCGGGGGCTGCGGGCCGACGCTGGTGTTGCTCGCGATCGCGTGGGCGTCGACGCTGGCGGCGGGCGAGGGGCTGCGGGTGGCGATCGGGATCGCCGGGCCGTTCTGGGTGTTCATGCTGGCGTACGCAACGCTGGTGTGGCCCGCGCTGTGGACGAGCTTGCGTCGGGATGAACGCTCGCGGCCGGAGCGTCGGCGGATGCTGGTGAGCTGTTACCTTGGAGCAGTCTTGCCCGTCGTCTTGCTCATCTTCGGCTCGTTGCTTTAGTGCAAAGGAGGCCCTCGCGCAAGCCTGGGGTTCCTACGAGCCCGGCGCGCGAGCGAGGTGAATGCACCGGAGCAGCACAGCTGGCGTCCAGCGCTCGCAAGCGGGGAGGATTGGGCGTAGCAAGTCCCCGTTGCCTTCCTCTTCGCTCGCGCGTCGGGCTCGTAGAACCTTGCGCCGGGGTCTTCTCTCGTGACGAAAAGAGCCCACGAAGCTCTTGCTCCGTGGGCACTGTCCGCGTTTGCGGAGGAGTGACTAGCGCCGGCGTTGGGTCAGGCAGAGCCCGCCCAGACTCAGCAGGGCGAGCGACGATGGCGCTGGCGTGATCGTGATGCGACCGACGATGTCGTCGGGGCCGAACGAGCGGGTGATGGCGCCGCCATCGACGGTGCCGGTGCCGATGAAGCTGTCGAGGTAGGGCTGGTCACCGGCGTCTGTGAAGAAGTCGCGGACGACGGAGTTCTCGTCGGCGGGGTCGCCGCCGAGGATGCTGAAGGCGGCGCCGCCTCGTGCGTTGTTGACCTCGGTGCCGGCGTCGTTGACATCGCGTCCGAAGACGAGGATCTCGATGTCGCCGTTGTAGTTGCCTGCGGCGTCGAAGACCTCGATTGCGAAGGGGTCGCCGTTGCCGATGAAGAGGTCGTTGCTGGGGACGACCATGGAGGCGAAGCTGAAGTAGCGGTTGACGGTGGTGTCGCCGGGGTTGATGGAGACCGAGTTGCTCTCGCCGGGACCGAAGACGGGTGCGCCGTTGGGCTCTGTGAGTGTGAGGTCGACGCCGCCGGCGAGGCCCGCGGGTGAGTTCTGGAACGCGGTCGAGATCGGGCCGGTGACGCCGTCCTCTGCGAGGGGCTCGAAGTCGGCTGAGGCGGGCGAGCCGTTGTCGTAGGTGTCGAACTGGCCGTTGTACAGGGCCATCCAGACGGGCGTGAAGCTGAAGCTTCCGGTGTCGAGCATGTTCTCGACGTTGACGGTAATATTCTGGGCCAAGGCGCCGCCGGCAAGGCCGGCGCACGCCACTATTCCTATCGCGCGATGCATCACTCGCACCTCCTTCTCTCGTGATCTGGTCGGGATGTCGGGCGGCATGCGCGCCACCCACGCGCAGATGGGTCGGGGTCGGACGGAGACCCTTGCGGTTAGTTCGAGTTTTTTGTATCGGCGTCGAGGCTGGCTTCGAGTTGGGCTGCGATGCGGGTGCGCATCGCCTCGCTCATCTTCGGGCCCGCCTCGTCGAGGCCCGCTTCGAAGTTGGCTTCGAGATCGGCGAGCATGGTCGAGAGCGCGCGTGCCTGGCGGCGGGCTTTGCGGCAGGAGCCGCAGAGCATGCGGTGCATCGACTCGCCGAGGCGTTGGGCGCGCGTGAGCTCGGCGTCGCGTTCGATCGCGCGCAGGCGGTCGGCTTCCTCGCAGCGGAGGGTGAGCACATACCAGATCGTGCGCAGCCAGCGCGTCATCCGTCCTCCCCGAACCAGTGCCTGGACAGATCGTCCCGCAGACGGAGTTTGGCCCGGTGGACCAGCGTCCAGAGGTTGGTCGGTGTGATGTCCAGAATCTTACAGATCTCCGGGGTCGCCAAGCCATCTATCTCGCGCAGACACAGAGCCTGGCGCATCGTGTCCGGTAACTCGGCGAGGCAACGAGCGAGCAGTTTGCGGAGTTCCTTGGCCTCCTCGGGCGAGCTTGGGAGGGCGCTCCACGCCGCGGGTTCTTCGCGGAACGTGCCGTCCTTGAACCTCGGGGTCTCGGCGGGGTCGTCCTGGGGGAGCGCGGCGGGGTTGCGCCTGCGCTTGCGGATCGCGTCGAGCACTTTGTGGCGGAGAATGCCGATGAGCCATGTTCGTTCTTGCGACGCTCCGCGGAAGGTCTCGCGGGCGCGGATCGCCGCAACGAGTGCCTCCTGCACCGCGTCGGCGGCGGCGTCCGGGTCGGCCAGACGGAGCATGGCGTAGCGATACATCGCGTCGCCATGCTCATCGAGCCATCGCCTGGGGCCTGTGGGGCTCGGATCGGTGGGGCTGGTGTCACGCGCCATGGGCGGGACCGACGCGGGCGGTTCAGGCGAGGGCCTGGCCGAGGTCGGCGATCAGATCGTCGGCGTCCTCGACGCCGACGCTGAGGCGGACGAGTGAATCGGTGATGGCGAGGGCCTGGCGCTGCTCGGGCGGGACGCTGGCGTGGGTCATGATGCCGGGGTGCTCGATGAGGCTCTCGACGCCGCCGAGGCTCTCGGCGATGGTGAAGAGTTCGGTTTTTTCGAGCATGTTCTTGGCGGCGTCGAGGCCGCCCTTGAGGTAGACGGCGATCATGCCGCCGAAACCGTTGGGCATCTGCTCGCGGGCGAGGGCGTGCTGGGGGTGGCTCTTGAGCCCGGGATAGAGCACGCGATCGATCTTCGCGTGGGATTCCAGCCATGTGGCGATGCGCATGGCGTTCTCGCTGTGGCGCTGCATGCGCAGGTGGAGGGTCTTGGTGGAGCGCAGCAGCAAGAAGCAGTCGAGGATGCCGGGGACCGCGCCGACCGAGAGCTGGATGAACTTGAGGCGGTCGTAGAGGTCTGGGTCGTTCGTGAGCAGTGCGCCGCCGATGACGTCGGAGTGTCCGCCCATGTACTTGGTGGTGGAGTGGCAGACGATGTCCGCGCCGAGGGCGAGGGGCGACTGGAGGTAGGGCGAGCAGAAGGTGTTGTCGACGCAGACCATCGCGCCGCGAGCGTGGGCGCGCTCGGCGACCTTGCGGATGTCGATGATCTTGAGCGTGGGGTTGGTGGGTGTTTCGAGCCAGACGACGCGGGTGGTGTCGCCGAAGGCGTTGTCGAGGGCGTCGAGGTCGGTCATGTCAACGAGGGTGACCTCGATGCCGGCCTGGTTGAAGACGCGGTGGAAGAGGCGGTTGGTGCCGCCGTAGACGTCGTCGCAGAGGATGACGTGGTCGCCGGTGCTGAGCAGGTGGAGGACGGCGGCCTCGGCGCTGACGCCGGAGGCGTAGCAGAGGCCGTGGGCGGCGCCCTCGAGGCTGGCGAGATTCTTCTCCAGTGCTTTGCGTGTGGGGTTGGAGGCGCGCGAGTAGTCGTAGTCTTCCTTGAAGACGCCGGGGGATTCCTGGGCGAAGGTGGCGGATTGGAAGATGGGCGTCATGATCGCGCCGGTCGAGGGATCGGGGGCCTGGCCCGCGTGGATCGCGCGCGTCCCGAATCCGTGTTTCGCGTGCGACTCGCTCATGCGCGCTCCTGGTTCTTTTTGCTGAGGTATTCGATGAGGTCGATGTGGCTGATGAGGCCGACGATTTTGGCGGCGTCGACGACGATGGCGACCTGGTCCTTCTCGAAGATGCCGTAGAGCTCCTCGACGCGGGCCTTGGGATAGACGAGCCCGCCGATATCGTGCATGATCTCGCCGACGGGTGAGTTGGCGGTGACCTCGCCTCGTTCGAGGCCTCGGAGCAGGTCGATCTCGTGGACCATGCCCTCGGGCCCGCCGAGCTCGTTGATGATGGGGATCTGGCTGACGCCGGTCTCGCGCATGCGGGTGACGAGCTGGGCGACGGTCTCGTTGACGCCGGCGGTGATGATCTGCTGGTCCTTGCCCTCGATGACGTCCTCGACGCGTCCGAGGTCTCGCTCGGGCTCGAGGAAGCCGTGATCCTTCATCCAGCTATCGGAGAGGAACTTGGTGATGTAGCGGCTGCCGGAGTCGGGCAGGACGGTGACGACGGTCTTGGCGGGGCCGAGCTGTTTGGCGATCTCGACGGCGACGTGGACGTTGGAGCCGCTGGAGCCGCCGACGAAGAGGCCTTCTTCGCGGACGAGTCGGCGTGCCATGAGGAAGGACTGGCGGTCGTCGACCTGGCGGACCTCGTCGACGACGGTGGTGTCGAACGCGCCGCACTTGATGTCGTCGCCGATGCCCTCGACCTGGTAGACGTAGGCGTTGGGGAGTGTGCCGGTGTAGTAGTAGTGGTAGTGGACGCTGCCGAGGGGGTCGACGCCGACGACCTTGGGTGGCTTTTTTTGCTTCTTGAGGAATCGTCCGACGCCGGAGATGGTGCCGCCGGTGCCGATGCCGGAGACGAAGGCGTCGAACTTGCCGTCGGTTTCTTCCCAGATTTCGGGGCCGGTGGTGGCCTCGTGTGCGTCGATGTTCTGCTCGTTGTGGTATTGGTTGAGGTAGAAGCTGCCGGGGGTCTCGCGGGCGAGGCGTTTGGCGACCTGGACGTAGTGGTCGGGGGATTCGCCGGGGACGTCGGTGGGGGTGATGATGACGTCAGCGCCGAAGGCCTTGAGCATGTTGATTTTCTCGAGGCTCATCTTGTCGGGGATGGTGAAGACGGCCTTGTAGCCCTTGACGGCGGCGACCATGGCGACGCCCATGCCGGTGTTGCCGGAGGTGTTTTCGATGATGGTGCCGCCGGGCTTGAGCAGGCCGTCTTTTTCCGCGCGCTCGATGATGTGCAGCGCCATGCGGTCCTTGATGGAGCCGGCGGGGTTGAGGTATTCGCACTTGACCAAGAGGGTCGCGCTGTCGGGCCCGACGACGCGGTTGAGACGGACGAAGGGCACCTTGCCGATGCCGTGGAGGATGTTCGCCAGCGGCTGCATCATGTGGTCCTTCCTTCGCGTTCTGGCGTGCCCGGCTCGGGTATATCAAAGACGTAGCGGATCGCCCGGAACACCTCGATCATGCGGTGCGCGCCGACCGTCGCGATCCGGGCGGTGAGCATGGGGTGGGGCAGCGTGGCGATGTTATCCAGGCTGGCGGCGCATTCTCGCGGCAGGCCGTCGTCGGGGCCGAACGCGACCTCGGACGCGATGCCGCGGATGGTCGTGGTCATCTGCGCGACGGTGATGCTGTTCAGTCGGCGCGCGGCGCTGGAGCGGGTGAGCACGAGGACCGGGCGGCGTCCCGCGGGCTCGGGCTGCGACGACCACCAGACTTCGCCCTGGGCCGGGGGTCTCACGCTTTGGACCCGGGCCAGTTCGCGAACTCGTTGGGGGGCGCATCGCTCGCCCACGCCTTGCTCGCACCCTCGTCTGCCGACGCCAGCTCTCTGCTCGCGTCGGCCTCGAGTTCGAGATCGGTCCAGAGCTCGAGCGTTTGCCCGGCGGGGCTCGGCACAAGCAGCTCGACCCAATGGTCCATGTCGGTAAGCAGGGCACCGAGGCTCTCGACCAGCGCGGTGATGCCGATCGGGGAGATTCGGATCGTACACGAGCCCTCTTGCCCCTCCGCGATTTGCACGATCTCCCCGACGACCCTTCCAGGACGTGACCGGCTCCCATTGGTTGCTGTCGCGGCGATGGCGATCCGGTCGGGATGGCTCGGGTCGATCCTCAGCTCGGTCCAACCCGGTGAGCCGGTGAGCTCTTTGAGCGCGTCGCGCAGCGCGCCCACCTGTCCGCGATCCAGCCTTGCGCGGTAGAACGGACGCGCCCCGAGCGCCCCGCTGAAGAGATGTACCTCACGGACCATGGACTATGGTAGCGGGTCGGCGATTCCACCGACGCACAGCGCGTCCTTATGGCCCGCCCGCAAGCATAACGCGATCCGGACGACGGCCCGACAGGGGGACGTTCCTACGCTGGATTCATGCGCATCCTGTTGACCAACGACGACGGCATCCGCGCGCCGGGCATCATCGCGCTGCATCGGGCGCTCGTGGACCACGGGGGCGCGCTGGGCGGTACGATCGGGGGGGATGACACGGAGGTGTTCGTCGTCGCGCCCGAGACGGTGCAGTCGGCGACGAGCCACGGCGTGACGTTCCACGAGCCGCTGATGGCCCGCCCGACCACGCCGGAGACGGGGATGGAGGGCGTGGCGGTGGACGGCAGGCCCGCCGACTGTGTTAAGCTCGCGATCAGCCAGCTCTGGCCCGAGCGCTTCGGCGAGGGCTCGCGCCCGGATCTCGTCATTTCAGGTCTGAACGCGGGGGCGAACTGCGGGATCAACGTGATCTATTCGGGCACGGTCGCGGCGGCGTTGGAAGCCGCGTTTCTTGGCGTGCCGAGTATTGCGGTGAGTTTGCTGATCGGGCGTCAGACGCCGGACTTCGAGTTGGCGGCGTCGTGGGCGCGGCGTGCGATAGATTTTATCATGGATCGTCGTCCGCCGACGGGGCACGAGTGCTTGAATATCAACATTCCGAAGAAGGGCGAGGACGAGGCGATGCCGCGGATCGCGGTGTGTCCGATGAACACGCACGGGCTTGTGGATAGCTACGAGAAGCGGGTGAGCCCGGCGGGGGATACATACTACTGGGCATCGGGGCATGGGCTGGATTTTCACGCGACCGAGCGGGAGTCCGATGTCGATCGGCTGTTCGCGGGCGAGATCTCGGTGACGCCTCTTATGTACAACCTCACAAGCTACGAACAGCTTGAGGGTTGGCGCGAGTCCTTATATCAATCGTGAGCGCGCGACGCGAAAAACAAGGCGGCCACATCGGTAAGATGCGGCCGCCCGGAGGGAGAAAGAGAGAGCTGGTTGTCTCCGGCGCCCCCCCCGCCCTCGGCGGGGGTGTTTTCCCCGGCTGCTGGGTGCTATCGGTTCAGGCGGCCATGTCCTCTGAAGTTTTGATGATCGATTCGTACTGGTCCTGGAGCGCCGTCAGGCCCTCGCCGTTGATCTTGAGGCCCTCGAGGACCTCGGGGTGATAGTCAAGGGTGGTGAGGTCGGCCCGGATGCCGCCCTCGCTGCGGCCGACGATGCGGGTGGCGACGTAGATCACGCTGGTCAGCGTGCGGTTCTCGGCGCTGAGTTCCAGCGGGTGGTGGTGGTAGCCGGCGACGTGGGCGAAGCTCTTGGGGAACTTCCAGCGGTGGCAGAGGGCCTCGCCGAAGTCCTGGTGGTTGGCGCCATAGACGGCGTCCTCGGCCTCGAGCATGTCGTTGGCGGGCACGCCGTGGGCGTCGATGCCGGTCTGGCGGATGGCGTCGACGAGCATGGCGCGGTCGAACTGCATCTCGACGACCTGCCCGATGTTGTGCATGAGCCCGGCGAGGTAGGCCTCGTCGTTGAGCCCGAGCTTGAGCTTGTCGGAGATCATCTTGCAGGTCGCGGCGACCGCGGTCGCGTGCTCCCACATCATCTGGGCGCTGTATTGGGGGGTCAGCTCGCCGCCGCGGAAGAGCTTGACGAGGCTGGCGGCGATGGCGATGTTCTTGACGGCGTTGAGCCCGAGCATGACGATCGCGCGGTTGATCGAGGCGATCTGGCCGGGCAGGCCGTAGAACGATGAGTTGACGACCTTGAGGATGCGGCTGGACAGGGCCGGATCCTGGCTGATCACCTTGTGCAGATCCTGGGCGGTCGAGGTCGGATCCTCGACGAGCTCGATGATCTTCATGGTGATCTCTGGCAGTGTCGCGATGTGGGCGATCTCGGCGATGGCCTTGTCTGCGACCTGCTTGCGCTCGTCCGGCGTGGGCATGGCTGTCTCCCGTCTGGGCGTTTGTTGTCCGACGGGCAGGATCGGCAGATAGCAAACCGGACTTTCCCTGCAGATCCGGAAACTCGTCGAGTTTTCGGCCCATCGGGCGCGAGGAGGGGCCGGGAAGGGCGCTCAGGCCATGTCGCGCAGGGTTTGCCGATAGCGTTCGCTCATGGCCTCGAGCGAGGCGGGGATGACGCGCACGTCGGCGATGGCGGTCATGAAGTTGGTGTCCCCGCCCCATCGGGGGACGAGGTGGACGTGCAGGTGGCCTGGGACGCCGGCGCCCGCGGCGACGCCTTGGTTGACGCCGATGTTCACGCCCTGCGGCTGGAGGGTGCGTTCGAGCAGGTCGGTCGCGAGGCCGACGAGTTCCCATAATCTTGCGCGCTGCGCCGGCTCGTATTCCAGGAGGCGGGCTCTGGCCTCGCCAAGAGCGACGAGCAGGTGTCCGTTGGCGTAGGGGAAGGCGTTGAGCAGGATCATGCCGTGGGCGTTGCGGTGGACGACGTGGTTCTGCTCGTCGTCGTCGGGCGATTCCCAGTAGGCGCGGAGGAAGCCGGCGGGGGTTTGCGTCTGCTCGCCGGCGAGCGACTCGAGATAGCTCAGGCGCCAGGGTGCGCCAAGGTTCGCCGGGCCGGGGTTGGGGCTGGGCGTGGGGCGTGGGGGAGTCATCGATGCGAGTGTATTCGCGTCTGGGAACGACCGATAGGCGACGCGGGAGGTCTCGCCATGTCGATCCAGACACTGATGACCCACAATGTCGTGACCGTCTCGATGGACGACACGATCGAGGAGGCCCGGCGGATCTTCGAGCGGCGCGGCTTCCACCATCTGGTCGTCGAGGAGAACGGGCAGATCGTCGGGGTGATCTCCGATCGAGACCTGCTGAAGAACCTGAGCCCGTTCATCGAGAGGCTCGACGAGCGGTCTCAGGATCGGCGGCTGCTCCAGCGGCACGTCCATCAGATCATGACGCGCGAGCTTGTGTTCGTGACGCCCGAGGCGTCCATCATCGACGCGGCGCTGTTGATGCTGAGCGAGAAGGTGTCGTGTCTGCCGGTGGTGGACGGGTGCATGCGCTGCGTGGGGATCGTGACCTCTCGCGACATGTTGATCTGGTCGCTGCGGTGCGCGCAGCAGGACCAGGACGCCGACGCGAGCCGCGCCGCCTGAGCGAGGCGTCTGACAGAGCCGCGTGCGTGAGCACGCTGACCTTGGACGCAACGCGGCCAAGAGTCGTTGAACCGGGCGGCGGATGGAGGATCCTGTCGCATTCCGGGGTCCAGGGCTCGCGTGCTTACGCACGCGGCTCTGACGCGCAGGATCACGTCCGCGGGGCGGGTGCGACGGCCCGCTCCCTGGCCCGGCTTGCCTACAACTTGCGGTGCACGAGACCCTGCGAGCCGAAGCGCCGCTGATCCCCGGCGCACGCCGATTGCGTCTGGGCGTCACTATTGCCTGCCACAGCATTGTCGACTTCTTCGCGTTCATGATCATGCCGCTGCTGAGCGTGATCGAGGGGCGGCTGGATCTGACGCCCTCGCAGGGCGCGACGCTGATCGCGATCCAGCCGCTGATCGCGGGCGCTGCGCAGCCGATCACGGCCTGGTTCACCGATCGCCACGACACGCGGATGCCCGGCGTGCTGGGCATGGCCCTCACGGTCGTCGCCATCTCGCTGATCGGCTACGCGGAGACCTATACGCAGCTCCTGGTGATCTACGGCATCGGGTGCCTGGGCATCGGGGCGTTCCATCCGGTCGCCGTGGCGTGCGTGGGCGAGCTTGGGAACCATCGGCGGAGCCTCGCGGTCTCCACGTTCTTCGTCGCCGGCATGATCGGCGGTGCGACGGGCAGCTATGTGGCTCCGGCGATCGTTGCCGAGTGGGGCCTCAAGAGCCTGGCGTATCTGATTCTGCCGGGGCTCATTGGTGCGTTCCTGCTCCTGATCGCGATCCGCCCGGTGGCGCATCGGACGCACGATGCGCATGAGACGCACGCGGCGTTGCCCCAGGCCGAGCGCCGCCTGCGCTGGTTTGCCGTGTGGGTTCTGTTTGGAGGTGCCGCGCTGCGCTCGGCGGTGCATGCCGCCACCGTGCTGCTGATCGTCCGTTGGTCCGAGGCGGTCGTGCTCGAACGGGCCGAGGGCAACACGCTCACCGGCGAGTTGGAGGGCAAGGCGTCGCTGATCGCCGGGCCGATGAACGCGGCGCTTGTGGTGGGTATGGCCCTGGGTGGGTTCACGATCGGCTCGACCATCCGCCCGCGATTCGAGCGACGGACCCTGATCATCTTTCCGATGGTCGGGGCGATCCCGATCGCGTTGTTCCCGCGTCTGGACGTGATCCTGCCGGCGGGTGCGCCGCTCCAGGCGATTGCGTTCCCGGTGGCGTTGCTCATGGGGGTGGCGTTCGCCGGGCTCATCCCGACAGGCGTCTCGCTGGCCCAGCGGACGCTGCCGCATCGGACGAGTCTGGTCTCGGGGCTGATGCTGGGCGGGTCGTGGGCGGCGGGGGCGTGGGGGCCGGATTTCGCGCAGTCGATCACCACGGCGTCGGGCCTGCGGGCCGCGTTCGACGCTACGGCGGGGGTTCTTGCGCTCTCGGGTATCCTGATGCTGCTGCTGCCCAGGGGCCTGGGCGAGCCGCCTTCACGCCTCGATGGGCGATAACCGAAGGGATCTCGCTGGGGTTGTTGCGCACCCGTGACGAACAGAACGGCGATTGAAACGTTCAATAGAGCGTGAGGGGGCGACGTGCCTCGACCGATCCGATCTGGAGGACCATGCCATGCTTCGCTCGCTCGTTGCCCTCGTGGGCCTGATCGCCCTGCTTTCTGGCCCCACCGCCGCCCAGACCGATTGGGCCCCGAATATCATCATCCCGCAATCGCGGGTCATCGTGCGGCCGGACCATCAGCAGCCCATCCGGATCCAGAGCGTCGAGGCGACGGTGGATATCGCCGAGCGCATCGGGTCGACCTCGCTGCGGATCACGCTGTTCAACCCGTCGCAACGCCAGCAGGAAGCCGAGCTCATCATGCCCGTGCCCAACGGCGCGAGCATCCGTTACTTCGAGCTCGAGGGGCTCAGCGGCGACGGCGGGGCGAGGCTGCTGCCGGCCGACGAGGCCCGCAAGATCTATGAGGGGATCGTCCGCAGCATGCAGGACCCCGCGATCCTCGAGTTCGCCGGCTTCGGCTTCGTGCGTTCCAATGTCTTTCCCGTGCCCGCGAACGGCACGCAGACGATCGTGCTGACCTACGAGCAGTTGCTTGATGTGGACGGCGATCGCGTGGATTACATCCTGCCCAGGACCCAGAGCCTGGGTGTGAGCGGGGCGAAGTGGAACATGAACGTCCGCGTGCGCTCGGATCGGGGGATCGCGACGGTGTATTCGCCCAGCCACGAACTGCGATTGCCGAGGCGCAGCGGCATCGGCAAGGATTTGGAACTCAAGGTTGTCAACGCCGCGGATCCGGGATCGTTCCGATTGAGCGTGGTGCTGGGCGAGGGCGAGGGCGGGACGATCATCGCGTATCCCGACCCCGCGATCGGCGGGGGATACTTCATGCTGTTGGCGACGCCTCCGGCGATCGAGCCCGGTGCGCAAAAGATGCGGCGAGAGGTCACGTTGGTGATCGATCGTTCGGGCTCGATGCGCGGCGAGAAGATCGAGCAGGCCAAGAACGCCGCGCTCCAGGTGATCGAGGGTCTCAAGGACGGCGAGCTGTTCAATATCATCGACTACTCCGACACGATCGAGAGTTTTTCCGCACGCCCGGTCGCGAAGACCAGCGAGTCGGTCGCCCAAGCCCGCGAGTACGTCTCACGGATCCGCCCGATCGGCGGCACCAACATCCACGATGCGCTGATGGAGGCATTGCGCCAGCCGACGGCCAGGGGCACGCTCTCGATGGTGCTGTTCCTGACCGACGGCCTGCCGACGATCGGCAAAACCCGCGAGAGCGAGATCCGCGAGGCCGTCGCCAAGGGCAACGCGCACGCCCGGCGGATCTTCAGCTTCGGGGTGGGGTTCGACGTGAACGCCCCGCTGCTCAGCGCGATCAGCCGTCAGAGCCGGGCCACGACGACGTTCGTGATGCCCGATGAGGATGTGGAGGCGAAGGTCGGCTCGCTGTTTCGTAAGCTGAGCGGGCCGGTGCTGGCCTCGCCGAAGCTGACCTATCGCGCGATCGACGGGCGTGTCGCGGGCCAGCCGATGCGGCATGTGCTGCCGGGCGAGCTGCCGGACGTTTTCGAGGGCGATCAGATCGTGGTTGTCGGGCAGTATGTCGAGGGCGTCAAGACGACGCTGCTGATCGAGGGCGAGCAGCGCGACCGGACGCGCACGATGGAGTTCACGTTTGATCCGAAGAGTGCGTCTGCGCGCAACGGCTTCGTGCCCAGGCTCTGGGCCAGCCGCAAGATCGGCTCGCTGATCGAGCAGATCCGGCTGGCGGGCGCCGATCGCGGCGCGGCGGACGATCCGCGGGTCAAGGAGCTGATCGACGAGGTCGTGCGGTTGAGCATGGACTTCGGGATCATGACCGAGTACACGGCGTTCCTCGCCGACGAGCGCCAGGACGACTTTGCGATGGGCCACTTGATGAGCCGACGGGCCGAGGCGGATCTGCGCGATCGGGCGCTCGGCGTGCGTGCGGGGCGCGAGGCGGTCGTGCAGGAGCTGAACGGACAGGTGGCGCTCGATGCGTCCCGAGTCAACGCGGGGGCGCAGATTCTGTACTTCGCCGACGCCGACGGCGAGAGCGTCGAGGAGCGCGCGGTGACCAACATGAAGCAGGTCCGCGAGCAGGCGGTTGTCAATCGTGCCGGCAAGTGGATCGATGCCCGCCTGCTTCGCATGGAGCAGGCCGAGCCGGACGAGACGATCGAGTTCGCGTCGGCACGCTATTTTGAGGTCGCTGCCCAGCTCGCCAGGGAGGGCCGCCAGGCGATCCTCGCCGACAAGGGCGATGTGGAGTTGCTGCTGGAAGGCAAGCGGGTGCTGGTGCGCAACCGCGGCTGAGCTGCCTGAGCGGGATGGATCCCAGGGGCCCTCCGCGCGTCGCGGGGGGCCTTTCCGTGGAGCGGGCGTGAAGGGATTCCGCCGAGTGGACGACAATGATCGAGGAGGGCGAGACCCCATTGAGGGAAGACCCCGCAGGAGCACGAGCATGGCCCTGGCCAACATTCTGATCGTCGAGGATGACGAGGCGATCCGCCAGGGCGTCGCCGACGCGTTGGAGTACGCGGGCTACGGCGTGTGCGAGTCGCCCGACGGGCTGGACGGGCTGGAGCGGGCGTGTTCGGGGGCGATCGACCTCGTCCTGCTCGACATCCTCATGCCCAGGATGGACGGCTTTGAGATGCTCAGCGAGCTGCGCAAGGCAAAGCCCGCGCTGCCGGTCATCATGCTCACCGCGCGCGGCGAGCAGGAGGACAAGGTCAAGGGCCTGCGACTCGGCGCGGACGATTACGTCGTCAAGCCGTTCGGGCCCGACGAGCTGCTGGCGCGGGTCGAGGCGGTGCTCAGGCGATCCGCCGAGCGCCCGGTCGAGCGTGCGATGATGCGGATCGCGGGGCGGACGATCGACTTCGAGCGCCGCGAGATCTCGCACGAGGACGGCACGGTCTGCTCGCTCAGCGAGCGCGAGGGCGAGGTGCTGCGGTATCTCGCGGCGAGCGACGGGCGGGCGATCTCACGCGATGAGCTGCTCAACAGGGTCTGGGGGATCGACCCGCGCGGCGTGCGCTCGCGCACCGTCGACATGACGATCGCCCGATTGCGTGAGCACCTGCGCGACGATTCCAGCGAGCCGAGCGTGATCGTCACCGTCCGCGGCAAGGGCTACATGCTCGCCAAGGAGCCGGGCGCATGAGGCGGGGCGCGCGGCGAGGACGGCGGCTGACCTGGATCATCTTCGCGCTGTGCGCGCTGCTGGTCGTCGATGTGCTCGCGTGGATGACCGTGCAGACGCTGCGCCTGGAGACCCGCGAACGCGAGGCCCGCCAGCAGGCCGATCTCAAGGAGCTGGTCCGGCGGGTGCTCTGGGACATGGAGTCGCTGGTGATCCCGATCCTGACGACCGAGTCGGGCCGCCCGTTCTTTCATTATCAGGCGTTCTATCCGGCGGAGCGGGCGTACACGCGGATGTTCGAGGAGTTGAATCCCGAGGACGTGTTGCAGCCGTCGCCGCTGCTCTCGGAGAGCGGGCCGTTCATTCGTCTGCACTATGAGATCGAGCCGGGCGGTGCGATCCGCTCGCCGCAGGCGCCGACGGGCAACATGCAGGATCTCGCCGAGGCGCGCGGGCTGCGCACGGGCGGGCAGATCGCGATGTCGCGTCTGCGCCTGCTGGAGCTGGAGGACATGCTCACGGGCGAGCGATTGGCCTCGGGCGAACTCGACGGCGAGCCGCCCGCCGAGGTGTCGTTGGGCGCGCCGTTCCAGAGCGATGGCGAGGTCTTCAAGCAGATCGGCGAGTCGCTGTCCAAGGACGACTTCGAGTCGCGCCGTCAGGTGCTCGAGCAGGCGTCGAACCTGAACTACCAGATCACCAATGCGCCGGCGCTGAGCGAGGCGCCTGCGCGCGCCGACGCGCAGCCGCCCGCCGACGAACTCACCGACGCGCGCCTGGGCCTGCGCAGCGCTGAAGAGATCGAAAAGGAGGCTCGCCGAGCCGGCGAGCCGCTCGCCGGGCGTAAGGCCCGGGAGCTCCTCGACGCGTCGGAGGGGAACGCCCGCGCGCGAGACCGCGTCGTGGACCTCGACGCCTTGGGCAAGGATGCCTTTGATAAGAACAACCGGAACAAGACCGAGGAGCTCGGCGCACTGGGCCGCGAGAGCGAACCGAACGAGCAGCCCATCACGCTGTGGCGGGCGGACCACCCGCCCGCGTTCGTGCCGATCTGGCGCAGGGACCCGGCGAGCGGCTCGCCCGAGTTGTTCTTCGAGCGGACGATCGAACTCGCGGGCCAGACCCGTACGCAGGGATTCTGGGTCGATTGGCCCGCGCTGCGCGCGGCGATGCTCAACGCGGTCGTGCGGCCCCGCCCCGATGTCGCCGGGGCGATCACGGGCGAGTTCCGCGCCGATCTGGTGCCGATGCTGACCGATGCGCCCTCGAGTGCGGCGCTGCGTCTGGCGAGCGTGCCGGTGCGGCTGGTGCCCACGATGCTGCCCTCGCCCGCCGAGGGAGGGCTGAGCAGCCCCATCCGCGTGACGCTGCTGATCACATGGCTGGCGACGCTGGTGGCGATCGGCTCGATCGCGATCGTGCTGCGGGCGGCGATGGGGCTGAGCGAACGCAGAGGCAGGTTCGTCTCGGCGGTCACGCACGAGCTGCGCACGCCGATGACGACGTTCCGGATGTACAGCGAGATGCTCGCGGGGGGCATGGTCCGCGACGAGGCGAAGCGCGAGCGATATCTGGCGACGCTGCGCGACGAGGCGGGGCGGCTGAGCCGGATCGTCGAGAGCGTGCTGGCGTACGCTCGTCTCGATAAGACGAGGGCGCAGCGCTCGACGGGGCGGGCGCCCGCGCGCGAGGTGCTCGACCGGATCGTTCCGGAGCTTCGGCGCATCGGCGAGCGAGCGGGCGTCGAGCTTGTGATGGATATCACCGATGAGGCCCAGGCCGCGCTGATCCCCGATGATGCCGAGGCGATCGAGCGGATCTGCTGCAATCTCGTGGACAACGCCTGCAAGTACGGGCGCGAGAGCGAGCCGCGGGTGGAGCTCTCCGTGGCGGCCTCGGGGGGCCGGCTTCGCGTCCGCGTGCGGGATTTCGGCAAGGGCATCGCGTGGTCCGAGCGCGCCAGAGTCTTCGCGGAGTTCGATCGCGCCACGCACGAGGGCGACAGCAAGAACCCGGGGCTGGGCCTGGGCCTTGCGCTCTCGCGCGGGCTTGCCCGCGAACTCGGCGGGGATCTGGTGCTCGTTCGGCACGACGGGCCTGGAGCGATGTTCGAGCTGTGTCTGCCGGCGTCCTGATCGGCGCCGTGGTCGGAGCGAGTCTTCGAGCGCAGGCCACGCCGAACGTAAGTTCGGCGTGCCGCCGACCGCTGCTCTGAGCGGTCGGTGCCGTTGTGTGCTCAAGATGACAAGCACCGACCATGCAGAGCCATGGTCGGTGGCACGGGTCGCCTCCGCACAACACGGCCCCGCGTCAAACCAGAAACCCAATCCGCGACGCGACCACCGCCGACGGCGGACAGAGACCCTCCATCGACCTCAAATCATCCAGCACAACCCACCTTACCTTGGCGTACTCCCAGTCCTCGCCAGAGACCTCTTGCTCCTCGTCCACCGGCACGCGCACGAGCACGTCGTAGCTCCGCACGGTGGCGTCGCGGAACACGCCGACGATCGTCGCACGATCCATCGTGTGCTCCAGGCCGATCTCCTCGTTCATCTCTCGCTTCGTCTCGCTGAGCAGGTGCGCCCGATCGATCTGGCCGACGGGCGGATCGATGCCGCCGGAGGGGCCGAACTCCCAAAGGCCCGGGTAGGTGTGGACGCTTGGCGATCGCTTGGCGAGCAGCATGCGCGCATTCTTGCCCTCGCCCGCGACCAGCAGTGTCGTCTCCGAGAGCTGCCATGTGCTCGTGCCTACATCATCCTGCACCGCGAGAAACTTGTACGAGCTCTCGCGCCACGTCAGACGCATCGACGCTGGGTCGAAGGACGTGACCGCGCTGATCGGCCCGTCGAAGAGTCGCGGATTGCGCGCGCACAAGGCTGCCCATCGTGCGTCCACGCGCCCTCGCTCGACCTTGCTCGCCGAGTCGTCGCGTACGAACTCCAACGAGAGTTCCTCGCCAGCGCGCGCGTGCCAGAGGTCGATCTCGCCGGCATGGACGTGCTCGATCACGCGATCAGCTTGCCCAGATCGCCGGCGATCTCGCCCAGACCCAGCTCTTCGGCCTCCTCCTGCACGATGCCCTGCATCATCGCCTGCGAAGCCTTGATCGAAGCATTCACCGCCTCGACAATGAGATTCTGGGCCATGTCCCGGCTGGCCTCGTCCTGCAACCCCGGCAGGATCGCGGGGCTGAGCTCGATATTCACGATCTCCATCCGCCCGTTGCAGGTCGCGCGCACCGCCCCGCCCCCGGCCTCGCCCTCTGCAAACGTGCGTTCGGCCCGCTCCTTCACCCGCTCGCCGGCCTCG
>JAJDDM010000147.1 GCA_029260315.1 Phycisphaerales bacterium
CGCCAGCAGCGTCGTCCAGATCGCCAGAAGCCCCACGATCCGGCGGACGATCGCCGGCTTGGATGCCAAGGGGGACGAGAGTGTCCGCACCGCCGCGAACAGCACGGGCTTCGCGCGATTTGCGATCGGCCCGAGCATCGCGTTGAGTCTCGCCGCGCGAGAAGCGCCCGCCGCGTCGGTGGACGCCGCGACGGCGGTCTTGCCGGCAGGTGCGGGCGGTTCGGCGGTATCCGCGCCGGATGCTGTCGAATCGAC
This sequence comes from Phycisphaerales bacterium, assembly GCA_029260315.1. Lineage (GTDB taxonomy): Bacteria > Planctomycetota > Phycisphaerae > Phycisphaerales > UBA1924 > S146-42. The sequence goes on from JAJDDM010000147.1 coordinate 256, forward strand.
CTCGCCCTCGCCGGTTGCCGAGACCTCGCCCTCTTCCGACGCCGCTTCGGACGGTTCGCCGGCGCGATCAGTCGCATCGCCGTTCGCGTCTTTCGAGCCGCCGGCCTCGCTCAAATGCTCCGATTTGCCCGCCTCCATCTCGCTGACGCCGGGTTCCTCCGCAGCATCCTCGCCGAGCGAATCGATCTCGTCTGTAGACGGGTTGTCTTGCACGCCGGTCGCGGACTCCATGACCGACCCGTCGGAATCCTCTAGATCTCCCGCGATGAGATCGTCGGCGAACGCCGCGAACTGCTCGTCCAGTGACGAGATGTTCTCCATCGCTTTCTTCGCGGAATCGTCAGGCCTCGCCTCATCAGGCTTCGCATCGACCGGCTTCGCCTTGACCGGCGCAGCATCGCCCCCCGGCGCTTCGGCGCTCTGCTCGGCCACGGTCTCATCGGGCTCGTTGGGCATGGTCGCGGCGCTCTATCGACCCGCCCGCCCGCCGACTCAAGCCCGCATCGCCCCATAACTCCCGTCGAGCCCCGCAACGCCCGCGATCGCTCTGTCCTTGTCGGGGCAATGATCCTCTATGTCCCCGCACCGCATCGCACTACCCGGCGTCACGCTCGCCGAGCACGAACCCCTGATCGTCGAGGGCGAGGAGGCCCATCACGCCAGGCGCGTCATGCGCCTCGATGTCGGCGCCGCCGTCGAACTCCTCGACTGTGTCGGCGGCATCGCCCGCTGCCGCGTCCTCCGTTGCGAGAAGCTCTCCAAACGCGACGGCTGGCGCATGGAGGTCGTCCCCGAGCGCATCGAACGAGTGTCGCCCCTCGCGCCACGGGTCGAGGTCTTGTCTGAGCCGCCCAAGGGCAACGATCTTGAGAGGATGATCGACCAACTCAGCCAGCTCGGCGTGGCGCGATGGTCGCCCCTGGGGTGCCATCGCAGCGAGGTCGAGCCGCGCTCGAACAAGATGGACCGCCTCCGGCGGACCGCGATCGAGGCCTCCAAGCAGTGCGGTCGCGTCTGGGCGATGGAGATCGGCGAGCGGACCGAGTTCGCCGACGCGCTGCGATCGGACGAAGGCACGCAGATCGTTGTGTGTCACATGACCGGCGAGCCGCTCGGAGCGCCGACCTCCGAGCGCATCCGCCTGCTCGTCGGCCCCGTCGGAGACCTGACCGAAGACGAGCTCGCCCAGGCGCGCGACGCGGGCGCGACCATCGCAACCTTCGGCCCGCTCACCATGCGCATCGACACCGCCTGCTGCGCCGCCGGCGCGATCGTCATGGCCAGCGCAATGTCACGGGCCCGCGGCGGCTGAGATCCCGAACACCGCGACCATGATCGCGCCGATCGCGAAGAACAGGACGAGGTACAGCACCCACATCACGATCGCCGTCAGAATGCCCCCTCCCCACGAGAGTTCGTACCGCGATTTGATCACCGCGACCATCACGAGCAGCGACATCAACGATCCGGCCAGCCGAGCGCCGAGCGGCGGAAGTCCGTCCTCATCGACGCCGCCGAGCGGCGCCGTCAACCCTGCCTGGGTGAGCCACGAGAGCACCCCGCCCAGGATCGAGAAGAAGAGCACCGTCACCATCGAGTGCCCCAGCGTAGTGTCAATCTTCGCCACCATGCTCAGAGCGACCTTCAGCAGGATCCCGCCGATGGCCAGCATAAGGATCAGCCCCAGCACGAGAGCACCCAGCATGACCAACGCTCCACCACCGCCACCCATGACTTTCCTTTCCCAAGGGGTTCTGCGGCAGCATACCGAGATTTCCCACCGACGCAACCCCTCGACCCGCATCGCGCCGCCGATCGCCGGGTAGCATTTGGGCATGAGCAAGACCCGCATTCGCCGTCGCCTCGCGCCAACGCTCGCGTGCGTTCTCGCAGCCGGCCTCGCCGCCCCCGCCATCGCCATCGACGAGGCCCACCGCGAGATGGCCCGCGAGATGGCTTCCAAGGCTATCGCCTACCTGCGGGCTCAACAGGACGACAACGGCGCATGGGCCCACAACCCCCGGGGACCCAATCTCCCGGCCATTTCCGGCCTCGTCGTCACAGGCATGATCCTCGACCCCGCCATCGACGCCAGCGACCCCGACGCCAGCGAGGGCCTGCGCTACATCCTCAGCTTCCGCCAGCCCGACGGCGGCATCTACGACCGCATCCTCCCCAGCTACAACACTGCCATCTGCCTCTCGGCGATCGCCCACGCCGCCGACGACCCGGGAGAACTCGGCGCGTCGCTGCTCGATCAGGACATCATCAAGGCCGCCCAGGACTTCCTCATCAGCCTGCAATACAGCGAGGACGCCAGCACCTCCGGCGAGGCGGGCTCGACGACACAGCGCGTCACATCCAACCACCCGTTCTACGGCGGCATCGGCTACGGCCAGCACGGTCGCCCTGACAACAGCAACTTGAATCTGATGCTCCAGGCGCTGCACGACTCGGGGCTCGAGTCGGACCACGCGGCGTTCCAGCGTGCGCTCAAGTTCCTCGAGCGCACGCAGATGCTCGATCACGTCAACGACATGCCCTACGCCGACGGCTCGAGCCAGGGCGGGTTCATCTACGCGACCAGCCCCGACAGCGTCCGCATCGGACAGGGCGAGTCCAAGGCCGGCATGATCGAGGAGACCACCGACGACGGCACAAATGTCAGCCGCCTGCGCGCCTATGGCAGCATGACCTACGCCGGGTTTAAGAGCTACCTCTACGCTGAGCTCGACCGTGACGACCCGCGCGTGCAGGCCACGTTCGACTGGATTCGCCACAACTACACGCTCGAAGAAAACCCCGGCGTCGGCACCGACGGTCTGTACTACTACTACCTCACCTTTGCCCGCGCGCTCTCGGCCCTCGGCGAGCAAACCATCCAGACCGCCGACCTGCCCGACGAGGGATCCAAGGGCCTGCAAGACGCGATCAAGGCCTCGCAGCACGACTGGGCGAACGACCTCATCGACCAACTCGCCACGCTCCAGAACGACGACGGCAGCTTCAAGAGCGTCGACGACCGCTGGATGGAGGACAACCCCGTCCTCATTACGGCCTACTCCCTGATCGCCCTCCAGCACGCCGCGGCACAGGACAGTTAGCACCAACTCAGTGCTCGCGCAGCGGCACGCCCGGTGCCGTGGTCTGAGGAGGCTCTGCGACGAAGGCCACGCTTTCGGCACCTTATGCGTCCTTGCTTCCAGCCGGGTAGAAATCGGGAGTCTCTGACAGTCGTAGCCTTCACTCGAAGACTCGCTCAGACCACGGCACCCTCCGCCGCTCTGCGTTCCCGCCATACCATCGCCCTCCCATGACCACCGCCCAGGCCACCCCCCAAGCGCCCAGCCCCGCGCCCGCGACCGACCTCGCTGTCAGCGCCAGAGGCCTCGTCAAGCGCTACGCCGACACCGTCGCCGTCGACGGCATCGACCTCGACGTCCGCCGCGCCACCTGCGTCGGCGTCCTCGGCCCCAACGGCGCAGGCAAGACCACCACGATCGAAATGCTCGAGGGCCTCAAGAACCCCGACGCCGGCGAGATCACCGTCCTAGGTCGCACCTGGAACGGCGACCGGCGCGACATCCAGGAACGCATCGGCGTCCAGCTCCAGGAAGCCGAGTTCCAGGACAAGCTCAAGGTCTTCGAGGTCCTCCGTCTCTTCCGCAGCTTCTTCCAGAACGGCGCGGACATCGACCAGATCATGGAGACCATCGGCCTCACCGAGAAGCGCGGCGCCTACGTCAAGGATCTCTCCGGCGGCCAGCGCCAACGCCTCAGCGTCGGCTGCGCACTGCTCAACAACCCCGAGATCCTCTTCCTCGACGAACCCACCACCGGCCTCGATCCCCAGGCACGCCGACGCCTCTGGGAAGTCGTCGAGGACTTCAAGGCCAAGGGCGGCACCATCCTCCTCACCACCCACTACATGGAAGAAGCAGAACGCCTCGCCGACGAGATCTTCATCCTCGACCGCGGCAAGGTCATCGCCCAGGGCTCGCCCGAATCGCTCAAGGCAACCCTCGGCGCAGAGAGCGTCGTCCAGTTCACCTTCGGCGACGGCAACGCCCTCAGCGAGCAGGATCTCTCCGCGTTCGAGGGTGTGCAATCCGTCCGGCGCGAGGGCGCGTCGATGGTGCTGACCGTCGTTCGTACGCAGGAGGTCATCGCCCAGCTCTTCGACGCCGCACGCACCCAGAACCTCCTCCTCGACGACCTCCGCACCCACCGCCCGACCCTTGAAGACGTCTTCGTCTCCATGACCGGCAAGACCCTCCGCGATGAGTGACTCTGACCTGGACCCCAGCCCCTAGACCCCATCTCATGAACCTCCCCGAGATCAAAGAACTCACCCGCGTCCGCGTCCTCGGCCTCCTCCGCGAGCCCGAGGCTGTCTTCTGGGTCTTCGCGTTTCCGATCATCCTCGCGGCGGTCCTCGGCTTCGCCTTCCGCTCCGCCGGTGTCAAGCCCTCGACTATCGGCCTCATCGAGCCCGCCTCGCAGATGCTCACCCAGGCCCTCGAATCCGACGAGCAGATCGATCTTGAGACCTACCCCTCCTGGGATGAGGGCTTCAAGCAGCTCCGCAAGGGCGCCGTCGACGGGCTCATCATGGAGGGGGGCGAGGCCGACGACCCGCCGAGGCTCGCCTACGACGAGGCCCGTGCCGAGGCGACCACCGCCCGCCTGCGCGTCCAGCGCGCCCTCACACTCGCGAAGAGCCCCGGCACCGACGCGCCCATCGACCTCGAGCCCGTCACCGAGACCGGCTCGCGCTACATCGACTTCCTCTTCCCCGGCCTCATCGGCATGAACCTCATGGGCACCGGCATGTGGGGCGTGGGCTTCGCGATCGCCGACATCCGCCGAAAGAAGTTCCTCCGCCGATTGCTCGTCACGCCCATGCGCAAGAGCTCGTTCCTGCTCAGCTTCATCAACTCCCGCCTCGTCTTCCTCTTCCTCGAACTCATCCTCCTCACGTCCTTCGGCGTCTGGGTCCTCGGCATCCCCTTCCGCGGCGGGCTGATCGCCTACCTCCTCATCTGCCTCCTCGGCGCCATGCTCTTCAGCGGCCTGGGCATTCTCGTCGCATCCCGCGCCCGCACCATCGAGGGCGTCAGCGGTATCATGAACCTCGTCATGATGCCGATGTGGCTGGCTTCGGGCGTCTTCTTCAGCTACGAGCGCTTCCCGGACTGGCTCCACCCCATCCTCCAACTCCTCCCGCTCACGGCGGTCAACGACGCCCTGCGCGCCGTCATGCTCGACGGCGAATCCCTCGCCACCCAGATCCCCGAGCTCATCGTCATGGGCGTCTGGGCGATCCTCTGCTTCGTCGTCGCCCTCAAGATCTTCCGCTGGGAGTGACTCACCACAAGAGGGCACAGAGAGAGGATCGAGAAATGCGAGAAAGAATGAACTACGGAGTCGCACGGAGTCAGGAACGAGGAGCGGCGTCTGTATCGACTCGAACCAGCCTCGGCCCATCGCAGAAGACCCAATCCGACACATATGAAGGCATCTCATCCCAATCTGAACTCCGTGAAACTCCGTGTCACTCCGTGGTGAGTTTCTCGGGATAGGACCGGGGCTACTCGAAGGGCGGGCCGCCGCCGTCGCGGAAGTCCTCAGCCGGGCCGGTGGGCGCTCCCGTGTGGAACGAACTCTTGGGCTCGTAGCCGCGCGCGTCGTGGGCGTGGTCGTAGCCGCCGTCGTGGGCGCGGTTCATGAAGCGGGTGATGTCGTTGTCCCATTGGAGGTGGACGGTGCCGGTCGGACCGTTGCGCTGCTTGGCGATGATGAGCTCGGCCTCGCCCTCCTTGTCGGGGTTGGCGTGGAACCAGTCGTCGTCGCCGATGTGGTAGTACTCCTCGCGGTGCAGCAGCATGACGACGTCGGCGTCCTGCTCGATCGCGCCGGATTCTCTGAGATCGCTCATACGCGGCTTATTACCCTTGCGATCCTCGCTGGCGCGGTTGAGCTGGCTGAGGCACACGATGGGGACCGACAGCTCGTGGGCCAGCGCCTTGATCTGGCGGCTGATAGCGCTGACCTCGATCTGGCGGTTCTCGCGTCCGAAGCCGGGAGCGGTCAGGAGTTGGAGGTAGTCGATGAGGATCGCGCGCACGCCGTGCTGGGCGTGCAGGCGGCGGGCCCTTGCGCGCATCTGCATGACCGTCAGCGCGGGCGTGTCGTCGATGAAGATCGGCGCCTGGCTGAGCTTGTTGCAGGCGTCGAAGACCTTTTCGAGCTCCTCCTCGTGCAGGCGCTTGCCCTCGCGGAACTTCTGGGCGCTCACGCCCGAGTAGGAGCTGATGAGCCGGTGGGTCACCGCCTGCTTGGTCATCTCGAGGCTGAAGAACGCAACGGGGACCGGCGGCTGGCCGTGGTCGGGGCTCCAGGGGGTGCGCCCGCCCATCGCGACCTGCTCGGCGAGGTTGAGCGCCAGCGCCGTCTTGCCCATGCTGGG
>JAJDDM010000148.1 GCA_029260315.1 Phycisphaerales bacterium
GCTCGATGAGGTTCCAAAGGTCGTCGCCGACGATGAGTCTGGCCATGATCTCCTCCTTGACAGTCCAGATCGCGTCCTGCGATCAAAGATTCATCGGCGCCACAGACCATTGTCGATCAATGTTCTTTTAGGGGCTCTAAAAATCTCGAGCAGTACGGGATGGCACCGGGCTTTCGCCGGCAGATCAAAGCTCGTGTAATGGAGCACGACCTTCCAGTGCAGATCGTCCGGGAGTCAACGCTGGCGGTTACTGATCAAGTTCGGCAAGGGCTCAAAGGTGTCAGTCCGCTATCGGATCGCCTATGGAATATGGGAACAGCATTGTTCTACAAGTGCGGTCGCAAGCCATGGACAACTCCTTGGGCTCGCGAGGGTGTGTGCTATATAGGATTGGCCTATCGCCGAGATCAAAGAGATAGTCGCTCCGCATGTTGTGCGGCTCAAATGTTCCTTGACAGTGAAGACGGCATTGTATTTGTCGGCGAGTTCGGGCCATGGTACTCAGATGATACCAAGGAGTTTCATCTCAGCAGAAGTGCGGCGAGAGCGCTGCTCCGCGGGAGTATTAAGACGTACATGAAGCAGGATGGCAGAGCGCTGAAAGAGATATTCCTCCATGCCCGTTCAGGTTTGAGTGACAATGAAATCGAAGGGTTCCAAGACGCTTGTCCAGCCGGCGTCGAACTCGTCGGCATCCGGGTTCGAAAAGACCGACTCGGGCCTCGTCTCTTTCGGCACGACGATCACCCTGAGCCGGCACGCCGGGGAAAGTATCCGGTCCTCCGAGGGATGTTCTGGCAGCGGACAGAACACCATGGTCTGCTCTTCACGAGCGGGTTCAAGCCGCGGATCGCCTCATATGACGGTTGGGAGATACCAGTTCCGCTCTCGATAACGGTGCAACATGGCGAGGCAGATCTTGTGCGAGTCGCTCGGGATATTCTTGGTCTCACAAAATTCAACTACAACTCGTGTCAGCTCGGAGAGAGCCAGCCCATCACGGTCAAGTATTCGGATCGCATCGGGGAGATTCTTCTCGCTAATCCGGAGGCGCCTCGGTCACGATGGAGGCACAATTTCAGATTCTATATCTAAAGTCCCGGAATGGAACTTTCGCTCGCGAGTGTGCGTCACAGTGCGGGGCGTCGATCGGCGCGGCGCGATGCTTCGTTCAATGACCGAGTTGCCGTCCGCGCCGAGTTTCTTGAGGAGTCCACATCTCCGGATGACGGCCAAATCGACTGGTCGCCTAAAAAAACTTGCACTACAAATCTGGTCGATTCAGCATGGCATAGGTCGATGAATCGACCGGAGCCCACTTGCAAAATCGCCGTTTCTAGAGCCCGGGAACGGCTTTTGGAGTCTTGCTGTAGCGCCTTGCAAGCTGGCAAAGCTGCAGCTTGAGATTCCTCCTCTTCTTTCTTGAGATGTTCGATCACGCGTTGCTGGTTCCTTTGCGGCAGTTTAGCGATACTTGCGCACAGAACCGGCGAGGTTCGAATGAGGAGAGACACGTCCAGAGACCTTGCAGCCGGATAGATCGAGTTCATCCGCGAGAACAAAAGGCGATGCGGCCTCATGGACTGAGCTCTTAGACTGGACGATGTGGTTGATGAAGATGCGCTACTTGTCTCGCGGCAGGGGCGCCTCAACGCTTCGCCAAGCTGCCGCGAAGCTCACACTCCGAGTGCGGACTAGAACGAGAGCCTGCACCACGACGCCAAGCGCAATGAGCCACAGACCGACGCTTCCGATCCGCTGAAGGCGATCGAACATCCCGAGCGAAGCGGCGACGTGCGACGGGTAGCCCCTGATCCCGATCAGGTAATCCGGGAAGAACGCGAGGTTGACACCCTCGAAGAAGAGCAAGGCCGCGGCGGAGGTCCAGAGGGCGCTGGACATCCAGCTTCGGGATCGCGGCTGCCTCTCCAGGATCGCGGCAAAGAAGGCGGATCCAACCGCCCCGAAGAGCAGCACGCCCAGGTGCGCGCCGGCAAATGAGCTGTCGGCAAGCAGCGAGCCCATCGAGAGGGTGCGCAGGAGGAGTTCCGATGACATCCCGACAACGACGAAGAACATCGCCGAGAGGGCATAGAGGCGCGGGATCGTCACGCGGAGGCCGTTGCGCAGGACCGCGCGCAGGATTGCGGCGACGATGACCGCCGCCGGTATCAACCTGAGCAACCCCATGGCCGAGGCCACAGCAGGCAAAGGGGAGTCGGCCCGGACGGTCGCCTGAGCTCCCCAGTGAAGCACGCTGAGCCCGGCGAGCGATGTGATCCCGAAGACCAGGATCCGATGCGCGGCGGGTGTGCCGCGTGCGGTGATCCCCAGCGCTGCCGCGATGATCCCGATTGCCGGGAGCACCGGGTTGTGGAGCGTCGGGTGTGCGGCGAACCAAAGCATGTTGGCGTAGAGCGTGGGGAAGCCGCCGAGTGAGGCGTCGAACAGGCCGAAGTGCATCCAGCGATCGGACATCTGCAAGAGCAAGGCAAGACAACCCACCGGAAGCGTCAGCAGGCTGACGAGGGCCGCGCAGCACAAGCCCCACACAAAGCTCGGCAGGTCGAGCCAGCGAACGCCCGCCGCCCGGCACATGTGCGTCGTGACCAGAATATTGATACTCAGCAGGATCATCCCTGCGGCGCCGATCAACAGCGCGAATGCAAAGAGCGAGCTGAAGGCGGCGGGCGTCATATCACCTGTTGCATCCACGGCTGCCGCGGAGTCCGACGGCCCGGCGGATCCCGCTTCTAACCTCGCTTCTATCAGGGCCGACGCCAGCAGCGCGGCTGACACGAGAAAAAAGAAGAAGGCAAAAGAGTTCAACTTCGGAAAGGCGAACCGCTCGGCACCGATCATCATCGGCAGGCGGTGCATCCCGATCGTCGCGGGAAGCAGCGGCACGAGCACCCAGAACGCAAACGCCATCTGCGGGGTTCCCGCGAGGTGGATCGACACTCCGATGGGCGGATCTGACCATTGCCCCAGGAAGGCCAGCGGGCCGAGAGCGACCGCAAGCGTCACGATGAGCGCAAGGTTGCGTCGAGCGATCCGGCGATGATCGCTCGTGCCAACGCATGTCCACAGGAGCGCCGCGGCCCCGCGCGCTCGCCCGAATCTCCCGGGATCGGAGGGGCGTCCGGGCCCGTCGTGCGTTGTAGCGGATTCGCCCGGGGTCATGGGAGATGGCGCACCTCCAGATGCCGCACCGGCGCCCGAGCTCACTCTGGGATGGATGCCGCGGTTCACGGAGCATCCCCTTCGATGGTCTTGATGTACTCGATGATGGCGTCGATCTCCTGGTCGTCGAGGACACCGCGGTAGGGCGGCATCTGGTTGGGGAATCCC
>JAJDDM010000149.1 GCA_029260315.1 Phycisphaerales bacterium
AGAGCCCGAAGAACCCGCTTGATCCTCAGAAAAATGCTGCGTTCCATGCCGTTCCTCCTTGTCTTGGCAGACAAAGAGCATGGACGCAGCGCGGCAAAAGCGCAAGCTGGTGGGCGATAATCGCGCAATACCCTCGCGAGCAAGGCTTTCTCCCAAGAGGCGAGGCCTTCTACTGACATTTGAACGCCCCAACCTCGCTCGCGCTTCGGGCTCGCAGTTCCTGCATCCTGGTTTGCGTGGGGGGTGCAATCGCCGGCGCGCATAGTGGACGTTTCGGAGCGCAATGCGTCGCGGGCTCAGGCGATGGTGAGTTGCCTGGGCGTGGAGGGGGTGCTGGATCTGCCGATCGGGTATGAGACGGGTGTGGTGAAGATCGTGGACCCGCGCACGGGCGAGGTGCTGACGCGGGCGACGAGTGATGAGGGGTTGGAGGGGGTTGAAGCGGTGATCCAGAGGGTGCTGGCCAAGCGGGGGACGTGAGCCCGTCACGGGAAGCCGGCTTGGATGGGTTTGTGGGCGGCACTCGGCATGCGGCATTCGGCATTCGAAGGGCGAGTCGTTTCGGCGTGGCTCGGCGGCGATGTGCGCGGTGGGTGGATCGCACTGGTGGGCAAGCCACCAGTGGCACCGGATGGGGACGTAGTCGTTGCGCGGGGCTCGGATTGAAGAATGGTCGAGGCGTTGGGGGCGCTGGTGGGCGCGGCGTCGGTGTAGTTGTTCTCGGGGAACGGGCCGTCGGGGTTGGGTTCGAGGCTCGGTTCGTGGCTTGGTTCTGGGTTGGGGTCGCCGCGGGGGTGGGGGCCTGGCGGGCGGGCTGGGTTTGTGGCTCTGAGGATGGCGGTGGCGGCGCGTCGGCGTTCGATGGGGTCGTTGTCGGGATCGGCGGCGATGTCGGCGAGGGTTTCGATGGCGATGCGCCGGGCGGGCTCGGCGTGGAGGGAGGTTTGGCTGGCCGCGATGTGCTGGGCGCGTTCGAGATGGGGGGTGAGGGCCTCGATTTCTTTGAGGAGGTCGGTGAGAGGGATTCCGAGGTCGGCCGCGAGTGTGGGGAGGAGGATGGGGGGATTCGAGGAGGGCTTGGAGGGTGGCCTGTTGGAGAGGGGTGAGATTGTGGGTCTCGGCGGGCACAAGGGTAGTGTACGGGATTTGATTGGTTCGATCAAGAGAAGTTTTGGATTTTGTCCGGTTAAGCTTGCGGCGGGCACCTTCGCCTGTCCGGGTTCGGGGGTTGCGTGGTTGGTGTCCGGGGCAGGTGACAGGGGCCTCTCCGGGGCGGGGAGGTAGGTGGCGATTGGTCGCGAGTTGAGACGGCGAACGCACTGGCCTGAAGCCAAGTGTGCCAGGGTCCAGTCATCAGTGCCCGGTCCCACCTGCCCGGCCCTCTCGGCACCGGTGGACGAGGTTTTTCCGTGGTACCAAGCCAAGACTCTGCGACATCGGACAGGTATATTTGGGTATGGCGGTATCCCGCAGTCCTCTCCCGTTCTCCGACATGTGGTCAGATCCAGGCGATCCGAATGCGAACCTGTTGAATGGCGTGGAGCCCAGCACTCCTCTCTTTCGATTCCTCTCGACAAAGCGCTTCCTGGAACTGGTCCGTAACGGCGGATTTGAACTGTGCCGACCGAGCCGTTGGGAGGATCCCTTCGAAAACTTTCTTTCCAAGACTACCTTCGTCAAGGATGGCCAGCCGATTGCTTTCAACTTGACCAATGACTTCTTCGGTCAGTGTTGGACGTTGCGAGCGGAGTGCGACGGTCTCTGGAGAAGTTACTGTGGCAAAGAGCTTGATGACGGCGTGCGGATTGAGACGACAGCTGAGAAGTTGATTCGGGCGATCTGGGATGGCAACGACGGTTCGCCCTTGCTCAGGACCTTTGTGGGACAAGTCAGGTATCTCAGTGATGACGCGCTCAAGGCAGAGTTCCAAGGATGTCTCGAGTACGGACACGGGCTTATGAGTCCGAATGGTGACGGGATGGCCCAGGTGCTCTTGATCAAACGGACTGAGTTTGCGTACGAATACGAGGTTCGCGCCCTTGTGGCAGATCCGGGTAATGATGGTGATTTCAAGGCGATCCGCATCACACCCGCCGACTTCATCGATAGTGTCCTGTTCGCGCCCAAGATGGACAGTACACAATGAGCCGACATAACCAGTCGCCTGCAGGCTTCCGGGTTCGATTCCGGAAAAATAACTTGCTCTACGCTCTACGACCCGTGGCGGCTGGTGCTCGGGGATCCTCCGACGGGCAATCAATCGTAGATTATATATCATCTTTGAAGCATGCCTGGCGAGTGTGCTTGTCGGAATGTGACCAGTAATCACCGTCTAGGATTGGAATCCGGTGAGGACCTGCTTGGTGGGTGCGAATCGGTTGTGTCGCTTGCGGTCGCGGCTCGTTGGCTGCGCACGGGCGGGACGCCCGTGCTACCGGGGGCGTCGTGGTTGGGGGAGTGGTGACCGATCGCGTGGCCTTCGCCCGCTGAGCCTCCTCAGACCCCGTGCGCCTTGGAGTCGGCGCGTGTGTCGCGGAGCTGCCTCTCAATATCGCCGCTGGGGACGAGGGGCCAGAGGACGCCGCATTCGGAGCATTGGCGGGGGCCGGTGCACCAGCCGTCGAGCTTGTCGGGGGGGATGGCATCAGGGGAGTTGGAGAGGTCGTAGTTGCAGTTGGGGCAGGCGGGGTTGATGAGGGTGCGGACTTGCCAGGGAGGGTTGTTGTGGAGTTTGTCGCGGCGGTGGTGTGTTCGGAATAGGAAATAGGAAAGCGCCGCAAATCCCAGCCCACCGACGACAAAGAGGAGAAACAGGTTGTATCGCAAGAACAAGCCGCCCAGGACTGCCCATGTGAGGAGAAGCGCAAGGGAAACCAGTTCCAAGCGCCACGACGGCTTCGGCGGCAAGACGAAACCTCTCCTGTTGGGACCGATCAGCTCACATCGCATGCCGATCCTTTTCGACCAGTAGTTCACTCGATCCCGGTGTTCGGTGCGGAGGCGATCGATGCTGTCGTCATTGCGCTCGGCTTGCAGAGATGACCAGGCGCACTCGTAGGAGAGCATGCGTCGCTCGATGGGGTGGAAGCGGTCCCAGCGCGTGCGCATTGCTTCGGGATCGTCGTTTGCGTGCGCGTTGTGCATCGGAGTGGGGGTGGTCGAGGGCATGGCGGCTTGCGGGCATTGTAAAGGACGGGGGGCGATTACTCCTCGCTTGCGCTTCGGGCTCGTAGGAATGCGCACGGGCGGGACGCCCGTGCCACTGGGGAGTGGGGGATGAACTATCGCCTTCGGCGATTGCGGTGCCCGCCACCCCGGTCTGTTGAGGGCGCGATTGGGGTTGTCCTCGGCAGAAGCCAAGCCCAGGCTTGCGCCAGGGCCTCTTATGTGAGTTCTTCGAGGGCGTGGGCGACTTCGCGGGTGGGGACGAGTTCGATGTTTTGGATATCGAGCTTGGGCGGTTTGCCGTCTGGTTCTCGGGCGATGATGGCGCGGGTGAAGCCTCGGCGGGCGGCTTCTCGGAGGCGTTGTTCGAGGTGGGTGGTGGCGCGGATCTCGCCGCCGAGGCCGACCTCGGCGAGGGCGCAGGTGGTGGGGCCGATGGACTTGCGGCGTTCTGCGCCGGCGATGGCGAGCAGGAGGGCGAGGTCGGCGGCGGGTTCGGTGACGCGGACGCCGCCGACGGCGCTGGCGAAGAGGTCGCGGTCGGCGAGGCGCAGGCCCGCGTGCTGTTCGAGGATCGCGACGAGCATGGCCAGGCGGCTGGCGTCGATGCCGGAGGCTTTTCGTTTGGCGGCGCCGAGGAAGCCGGTGGCGGTGAGGGCCTGGAGCTCGACCATCATGGCGCGGGTGCCGGTCATGACCGGGCAGATGACTGAGCCGGGGCGCGGGTCGCCTCGCGCCTCGATCAACAATCCCGCGTCGCGCTCTTGCAGGCCCGTGCCGGTCATCTCGAAGAGGCCGACTTCGAGCGTGGTGCCGAAGCGGTTCTTCGTTGCGCGGACGACGCGGTGGGCGTGGGTGCGGTCGCCCTCGAAGCTGACGACGGCGTCGACGACGTGCTCGAGCAGGCGCGGGCCGGCGAGCTGGCCGTCCTTGGTGACGTGGCCGACCATGACCACGGCGATGCCGGAGGCCTTGGCGAGGTAGACGAGGTCGGAAGCGCATCGGCGGAGCTGGGTGATCGTGCCGGGCGGGGAGTCCATGTCGCCTCGGTAGACCATCTGGATCGAGTCGATGACCAGGGCATCGGGGAGGGCTTTGCGGGCCTGTTCGACGATGCGGTTGAGGTTTGTGTCGGCGAGGACGAGGAGGTTTTTGAGATTGTCGACGGCGAGGCGTTCTGCGCGGAGGCGGACTTGTTGGGCGGATTCTTCGCTGGAGACGTAGAGGACGCGGGAGGCGGCGCGCGCGAGGCCGCCGGCGAGTTGGAGCATGAGGGTGGACTTGCCGATGCCGGGCTCGCCCCCGACGAGGACCGCGGAGCCCGCGACGAGTCCGCCGCCGAGGACGCGGTCGAGTTCGGAGAGGCCGCAGCGCAGGCGGGTGGAATCGTCGATCTCGGCGGGGATGTCGGGGATGGGGAGGGCTTGGGGGGATTCGGCAGTTGCGGCGTCGGGACCGCTGTGCCAGCCCTCGACGAGGCCCTTCTGACGGTCTCGGGAGGCGCCTTTGGAGGATTGCTCCTCTTCGAGGGCGTCCCAGGTGCCGCAGTCGGGGCACTTGCCCATCCATTTGAACTGGACCCCGCCGCAGGATCGGCATCGGAAGACGGCCTTGGGCTTGGCTTTGGAGTGGGCCATGGCGGGAGCGTACGCGGGCATATTGGGCGGATGTTTGGGGGTGGATCCGATGAGGGGTAGAGGCCGTAGCATTCTGCATGTGGGGCCCGGCGACCAGAGCGCGGAGGCGAGTTGAGCGATCGAGGCCAGAGCGAACCAGGGAAAACGCGCAGGAGGCTGCCCCGTTGGTGCCGATGCCGGCCCAAGCGGATCGCGATCGCGGTTCTGGTGCTGGGGCTGTTGGTCGTGCTGACGGGGTGGCTGGTGACGAGCTCTCCGCTGACGCGATGGGCGGTGATGCGTGCGATCGAGAAGAGTGTGCCGCTGGACGCCTCGTGCGTGAGCGTGCGCATCGGGCGGGACGGGATCGTGCGGATCGAGAACCTGCGCGTCGGGGGACGGGATCATCCGGCGGGGCCGATTCTCGACGTGCCGGTGTGCCTGGTCGATGTCGATTGGAGCACGCTGTTCAGCGCGCGGGTGCGGGTGCGGGAGATCGCGCTGGATGGGGCGCGCGTGCGGGTGAGCGTCGATCGCGAGACGGGTGCGTTGAACTTGCAGCCGCTGTTTGCGATGTCCGGCGGCGGGCAGGATTTCGACGTGCCGGGCGTCGTGCTGCACGAGGCGAGCGTCGAGTTCGGCGAGCATGATGGCGACGGCTTCGAGCTGCTCCAGAAGCTCTTGCTGGATGGTCAGCTCCGTCGGCTGGACGGGCGATCGGGGTTCGCCCTCGCCCTGAGCGAGCGATCGGGCCCGATGCACATGGCCGGGGAGGTGACGCCGAGTCGGGCGTCGCTGGAGATGTTCGGCGTGTCGCTGGGGAGGTTCGGTCCGGAGTCGATGCCGGCGTCGATCCGCGACGTGATGCTGTCGATGGATCTGCAGGGCGATGTCCCGTCGCTGCGTCTGGATTACACCAAGGAGACGGGGATCGTCGCGCGGGCCGAGCTCGACAATGTAGCGCTCAATGTGCCGTTCGAGCGCGACGGGACGTTCTCTGCTCAGCCGAAGGATCTGGCGCGGATGACCGGAGTCGTGGGCTCGATCTCTGTCTCGGGCCAGGGGTTGGAGGCGGATCTCGAGGGAACGATCGAGGATCTGAGCTATGTTGCGCACCTGGAGAGTCACGACGCGCCCGAGGGCGACGCGTTCACACTGACGATGGCGACCGAGGGTTTTCTGCTGGAGGAGCATCCGCGCCTGGTGCCCTATGTGCCCGTCGCGATCGAGAAAGCGATCGAGGACTTTTCGAGGCCGACCGGGCGGATCGACGCGATCATCGAGATCGCGGGCGTCGTCGCGCCGGACGGGAAGTTCCGATCGGTGGAGCTGCAATCGGGTCTGGTGCGCGTGCACGAGATGCGTGCGAGCCATGTGCAGTTTCCGTACGAGATTCAGGGGATCAGCGGGGAGTTGCGGTTTGACGCCGAGGGCGCGGAGCTTGTTGATTTCCGCGGGCAAGGCGCATCGGGCGCGACGGCCACGTTGTCGGGCACGATCTCGCCGTTGACAGAGAACGCGACGCTTCGTCTGGAGGCCTCGCTGCAAGGCGTTTCTATCGACGAGCACCTGCGCAAGGCGTTCGGCGAGGAGCGTGCGGGACTGCTCGATGAGTTGTTCAGCGAGGCGCGCTTGCGGGAGCTGCGTGCGAAGAGCCTGGACGAGGGGTTGGAGACCTTCTCGCTGGGCGCGACGACGGATCTGGATCTGACGATTGTCTCGGGGCCGGCGGAGACTTCTTTCAGTTCGACCATGCGGATCGAGAAGGCGGGGATGCTGCCGGACAGATTCCCGCTGCCGTTTTACGCCGAGGGCTTGGTGATCGATGCGTCGACGGAGCTCGTGGAGATCCGCTCGGGGCGGTTCACATCGCTGAGCGGCGACGAGGTCGATCTGAGCGGGCGGGTCGAGATCGCTCGGGGCGAGGACGGGGCGATTGCGTTCGATCCGCGCCTGGACGTAATCGTCCGCGGGGCGCGATCCACGCCGCAAGTGATGTGGGCCATCTCCCAGGCGGGCGAGCCGCACACGCGTCAGCGCCCTTGGACGGGCCGGATGATTCAGGAGCTGGGATTGGACGGGCGGTTCGACGCCGAGGTCGCGGTGATGCGTCGCGAGAGCGGCTCGATCGGGTACACCGCCGAGGTGCGGGGCGAGGGCGCAACGATGACGCCCACGGGGCATCCCGAGGCGGGCGAGCTGCGCGTGACCGATATTACAGGGCGCGTCGTCGCCGACGAGTATCATGTCGAGATCGACGCCCAGGGGCGTTCGGGCGAGGCAATGGTGGACTCCAAGACGACGGTGCTGTTCGGCGGCGCAGAGCCGCGCGTCGACTCGCGGACGATCGCCACCGGCGCGGATCTGGAGCTGCCGGTTGAGCAGGTGATCGGCGCGTTTGCGCGAGGCGCGGCGAGGAGCGTCGAGGGATTGCGCGAGCGGCGCCAGCCCACCGGCATCGCGGATATCGACACCCACATCGTGCTCCAGACGGCCAGCGATGACCCGACCGTGCGCGTCCAACTGACCAACGCCCGCAACATGGAGTTCAACGAATCGCTCGGGCGGGTCTCGATTGACCACTCAGAGGGCTCGGTGACCTGGTCCACGCGCGAGGCGATCGATTTCGAGTCGTTCGCCAGCGACGTCGCGGTCGATGGGCGGGACCAGGGCGGGATCACGCTTGACGGCGTCTTGGATCTGTCCGAGCCGACGCCGAACTTCGACCTGGTGATCGAGGCGTCGGGGCTGCGTGTGGGCGCGGCCCTGGCGCGTGACGCGATCGCGCGCGGGCTCGATGCGCAAACCCAGCAGCGGGTCGAGTCGCTCGAGCTCGCCGGGCTCACCGACGCGAGTTTGATACTGCGCAAGGAGTCCGGCGGCGAGGCGGCCGCGCGGGGCACGCTCCGTCCCTCGCGGGTCTCGTTCCGCAAGGGCGATCGGCGATACCGGATCGACGAGATGTCCGGCGAGATCGACTTCGACGCACGCGGCCTGATTGTCCGCGACGTCCGGGGCACGCTCGAGGATTGGCAGATCGAGACACGCGGCTCGCTGCTGCGCGATGAGCGCGGCGTCGAACTCACCGGCGAGCTGTTCAGCTCCGGGCCGGCGCTGACCGACGCCGTGCTGGGGGTGCTCTCTGAGGGCGCGATCGAGACGGCAAAGGCCATCCGCCTGCAAGGAGGCGGCCCCGGGTCGCTCGAAATCACACAGATCCGCGCGCGATTTGATGATCAGGGCGCGTTGCAGGAACTCGCCATCGACGGGCGGGCGGAGCTCGCCGACGCGTCGCTCTCGGCGGCGGTGGATATCCAGCAGGCGGACATCGCGTGTGAGTACGCGATCCGGCGCGATCAGAACGACGACCTGCGGATCAGCGCGATCCTGAGCGCCCCGGAGCTGCTCGTCGAGGGCATCCGCTCGAGCGACGCGTATGTGCGGATCCAGTCGCGCGACGGCGGCTCGCTCTGGCTCCCGGAGTTCAGCGCGTCCAGCCACGGCGGGCGATTCGCCGGCAGCGCCATCTTCGAGGGCATCGGCACCGATGATCCGGCCCAGTATTCCCTGGTGCTCCGTCTGGGCGAGATGGAGGTCGCGCCGCTGCTCGACGATCTGGCCAATGGCGACAAGCCGCCGGAGGGTGAGCAGCACGGCCTGCCCGATCGCGGCGTGCTCTTCGGCGAGTTGACGCTCACTGGCGAGATCGGGGATCTGGAATCTCAGCGCGGAAGGGGCGGAGCGCGGATCTTCGGCGGTCGCGTCGTCGATCTCCCGCTCTTGCTCCAGCTCGTGCGCGTCGCGAACCTCCAGCTTCCTTCCAACGAGGTCGTCGATCTCGCGGTCGCGTCGTTCTACTTCGACGGCCCGCGGGTCGTATTCGAAGACCTCAGCGCGTTCGCCGGTCCGGTCGAGATCTTCGGGTTCGGCACCATGACGATGCCCGATCTTTCGCTTGATCTGCGGTTTGTGCCGCGTTCGGCCAGCCCGATCCCCGTCGTGGGCGCGCTGCTGGAGAGCATCAATCGGGAGCTGATGACCGCACGGGTGCGGGGGACGGTGCGGGATCGGCAGGTCGCCGCGGAGCCGCTCCGCGGGACGTTCTCGCTGATCGGCCGGGTGACCGGGGCCCAGAGCGAGGAGGACCTGCTGCTCGAGCGTGTGGAGCGCCAAGCCGAGCGCAGCCGGTCTCGCCTGCTGCGGATGACCGATCGGGCACGGTCGCTCTCGAGCAAGGTCGGGACGGAGGTCGGCGGGATCGAGCCGTAGGATGACCGCAGGAGGCTTCACGCCATCATGACCCACGACCCGCATCGCCAGGAGCTGAACCCCGCGACCAGTTCATCGACCCCCGCCGAGGCCGATACGCCGCCCGAGACGCCCTCGCAGAGGAAGGCCGATCACCCGGAGATCGTCGAGCGATTGAACCAGACCATCCGGGAGGTGGGGGGCGATCCCGAGAGCTTCGACGGCAGGCTCGTGCGAGAGCTGCTGACCGTCGGGCTCAAGCTCATCCCCGACGGGCGCCACACGGGCGAGCTCAAGCTCATCGCCGCGGCGGTCAAGGAGCTGCGCTACGCCTATCGCGTGTTCGGGCAATATCCCGATCGCTACAAGGTCTCGATCTTTGGCTCGGCTCGCACGCCGAGCGACCACCCGGATTACATCGCGGCGGTCGAGTTCTCGCGCCTCATGGCCCAGCGCGAGTGGATGGTGATCACGGGCGCCGGCGACGGGATCATGAAGGCCGGGCACGAGGGCCCGGGTCGCGAGGCGAGCTTCGGCGTGGCGATCCGCCTGCCGTTCGAGACCACCGCCAACGAGGTCATCGCCGGCGACGAGAAGCTCATCCACTTCCGGTACTTCTTCACCCGCAAGCTGATGTTCCTGAGCCAGGCCGACGCGGTCGTGCTGTTCCCCGGCGGGTTCGGGACGATGGACGAGGCCTACGAGACTTTGACGCTGGTGCAGACGGGCAAGGCGAGCATGATCCCGATCGTGCTGCTCGAGGGCAAGGGCAGCGACTACTGGGAGCAGTGGGACGAGTTCGCCAGCACGCGCCTGCTCTCGCGCGGGCTGATCAGCCCGGAGGATCGCTCGCTGTACCACATCGCCAACTCGCCCGAGGAGGCCGCCGAGCACATCGATCGGTTCTATCGCAACTACCACTCCTCGCGCTACGTCCGCGACGACCTGATCATCCGATTGAAGAACCGCTTGCGCGACGAGGATGTCGAGCGTCTGGAAGAGGAGTTCCGGGTGCTCATCAAGCGCGGCGGGTTCAGCCAGCGCGGGCCCTATGACGTCGAGGACGAGAATCTTGACCTGCCGAGGCTCGCCTTCACGCACACCCGCTACAAGTTCGGCATGGTTCGGCAACTGATCGATCGGATCAACGAGTGCGAGCCGGCATGAGGCGCGTTGCGACGCACGCGTGTCTCGGCGTCGCGGCTGCGGCCCTCGCGATGGGCGGTTGCGCGGCGGGCGATGCGCGGAGCGACGATGCGCTGGCGCCGAGCGCACCCACTCGGGTCGGGCTGGCCATCGAGTCGTGGGTCATCCGCGACGGGGACCATGCGGTGGCGCGGGTCTTCGCGGATCTGGATGCGCCGCCGACGTGGCTCGATAGCGAGTCCGCGGCGCTCTGGCGCGAGAACGGGCTGCGGGTCTTGGCAGTGCCGATCGAGCGCGTCGCGTCCCTGCGCGCGAGCTTGCCGGTGGGCGGGCCGTCGGAGGTTCGCGAGTTGGGCGAGGCAACGGCGTGGACGCCCATCGCGACCGGTGCGGATCTCGCCGACCGCACGCTGAAGCTTGACAGCGGCTTGCTGGACGTAGGGCCGGGCAACGTCCGCCTGTTGGTCCGCTCCTGGATCGAGCCGGCGATTGAGTCAGCAGTCGGGGCGGAGGGACCGGGCGAGGTGGTTGCGCGGGTGCGGATCGAGCTGGCACCGCAGCACGCCGAGCCGCTACCGGAGCGATCGCCGCTCCAGATCCAGGCGGAGCGCGAACCGACGCCGGTCGATCGGGGGCAGGTGTTCGATCGTCTGGTGCTGTCGTTGTTGAGCGATGGGTCCGAGGCGATCGTGCTCATCGGGGAGTCGCCGGCGGTCGATTGGGCGGAGCTCGCGAGCGAAGCGCGGGCTCCCGAGCCCAGCGAGCAGCCGGGCGAGGAGGACGAGAGCGAGGAAGGCGATCCGGCCCCGCCGGATGATCGGGTGGAGTTTCCGGTTGCCGGCCCGAGCGTGTATCCGACGCTGGGCGAGGCGATGCTGAACGGCTCGTCCTATGCTGCTGGTTCGAGCCCGCTGCGCGTCGTGGTGGTGCTGGTGGCGTCGCCGCCGGCGGACTTTGCCCTGCTCAATCCCTAGACCCTCCCGGATGCGTCCTTGCGTGCCAAGGTGATCAGACAACTCTCGATCGTCCTCACCTCGTCGGCGGCGCTGGTGCTCTGGGCGTTCGCCCTCGTGGATCCGGCGATGCTCGTCGGGGGGCTGCTGCTGCTGGTCTTCGGCGCGGAGTGGCTCGTCACGGGCTCGGCGGCGCTCGCCAGAGCCCTGGGTATCAGCCCGCTGGTCATCGGCCTGACCGTCGTCGCGTTCGGGACGAGCGCGCCCGAGCTCGCCGCGTCGGTGCGGGCGTCGGCCGCCGGCGAGGGGCCGCTGGCGGTCGGCAACATCGTCGGCTCCAATATCGCCAATGTCTGCCTGATCCTCGGCTTCACCGCGCTGCTCCGTCCGGTGCCGGTGCGATCGGGCGTCGTCCGCAAGGACGTGCCGATCATGCTCCTCGTCACGGTGCTGGCAATGCTCGCGTTCCTCGACGGCAGGGTCCAGCGCTTCGAGGGTGCGCTCTTGTTCGCGGGGATTCTCGTGTTCACGGGCTTCATGTTCGTCGCGGGCAAGAAGGAAGCCGCCGCGATGGCCCGCGAGGTGCTCGGCGAGGACGACGACGCCCCGCCAAAGGCCCGCGCGGCGCCCATGGTCGTTCGGATCATCGTCGGACTGATCTCGCTGGCGATCGGCGCCGAGCTGCTCGTGCGCGGCGCGACGGGCCTGGCGCTTGCGATGGGCGTTTCCAGCGCCGTGATCGGGCTCAGCGTCGTCGCGTTCGGCACGTCGCTGCCCGAGCTTGTCACGACCATCACCGCGACGTTCAAGCGCGAGGCGGACCTCGCCGTCGGCAGCATCCTCGGCTCCAA
The DNA here is from genome assembly GCA_029260315.1 of Phycisphaerales bacterium. GTDB lineage: Bacteria > Planctomycetota > Phycisphaerae > Phycisphaerales > UBA1924 > S146-42. Next base: position 11,980 of record JAJDDM010000149.1, read on the forward strand.
CGTCTTCAACCTGCTCTGTGTGCTGGGCGCGGCGTCGCTGGTGCGGGGGCTGGATGTCCCGCCGGAGACGATGTCGCGCGACGCGTGGATCATGCTCTTCGTCAGCGCGGCGTGCCTGCCGATTCTCGGCACCTCGCACCGCATCTCCCGGATCGAGGGCGCTGTGCTGTTCGTGACCTACCTCGTCTACGTCGTCGTGATCTTCCTCTGAGCCGACCTCACCGTCTGATCGTCCGAGAATCGACCCCACCCAGACCGCCCAGCCGGAACCCGCTTGCGCGGAGAACCCCCCAAGACACAAATCTGAGCCTCCGGGCACAACGCCTGGGGCGTGCGTGCCGATCGAAAGGGCGGAGGAACGATGCTGCGCGTCCCGATCATCCATGCGAAGGAGGGCATGACGCTGGCCATGCCCGTGCAGCACCCCGAACGGGCCGACACCGTGCTGTTGCGCGACGGCGTGGAGCTGACCGACACGCTCATCACCCGCCTGCGGGAGATCTCCTGTCGAGAAGTCTGGATCGAGTTCCCGGCCCTGGAGGAGATCCGCGACTACGTCAAGCCGCAGATCCAGGAGCAGCACGCGCAGGTCACGGCGCAGATCTCCTGCGCGTTCAGCGAGGTGCTCCACAACTGGCGTCCCAGGCTCGATTTCCTGCGATACCGCAACGCGATCCAGGGGCTGCTGGAGAACCTGCTCGAGCATCCCACGGCGGGGATCTTCGCCAACGAGATCGTCTCGTCGGCCCGCCCCGCCCTGCGCCACGCCAGCAACGTCAGCATGCTCAGCATGCTCATCGGCATGAAGCTCGACTTCTATCTCATGCAGGAACGCACACGATTGCCGGCCCATCGGGCCCGCGACGTCTCCAGCCTCGGCGTGGGCGCGATGCTCCACGACCTCGGCATGCTGCGCCTCGACGACGACGTGATCCGGCGCTGGCAGCACGTCGGCGATGAGTCCGACGAGGCCTACCAGGAGCACGCGCATCTCGGCTATCGACTCGTGCGGGGCTCGGTCGATGCCTCGGCGTCGGCGGTCGTGCTGCACCATCACCAGCACTTTGACGGCACCGGCTTTCCCGCCCGGCGCAACGCCAGGGGCGAGGCGGTGGCGCTCCGGGGATCGGACATCCATGTGTTCGCGCGCATCGTGGGGGCCGCGGATCTGTTCGACCGCCTGCGATACCAGCGGGACACGCTCGCAGAGCCGCTGCCGGTGGTGCGCGTGCTGTCGATGCTCAGGCGTTCTCCGTATGTCGCGCGCATCGATCCGATGGTGTGGATCGGGCTGATGAACGTCGTACCGCCGTTTGCGCCGGGATCGATCGTGACGCTGAGCTCGGGCGATGAGGCGGTCGTCGTCGGCTGGTCGCCGCTGGAGCCGTGCAGGCCCCGCGTGCGGATCGTGGCGAGCTTCGATCCGGATGACATGTCCGCTGCGCCGGCGATCGATCTGCGGGCCCGGCGAGACCTGACGGTGACCCACGCAGAGGGCTGCGACGTGAGCCAGGATCTATTCGATCCGGCGACGCCCGGCGAGTTCGATCTGGCGGCGGCCGCGATGAGACCGTCGTCCGACCTGCCGGCCAGGCGATCGGCCTAGCTCAGCCGCGCGGCCGCCGGGCACTCTGGTCAGAACCCGGACTCCCGCTGGCCTGACCGTTTTTGCGAGAGGTGTTCATCGCCGGAGCCGCGAGCGTTCCAGCGCCGCGAGACCAACCGGCGATCGGCTCACCATTCTCGCCGATCTGATAGCCCGCGGCAAGGAGCTGGCTCTCGTCCCAGGGATCGGTGGGGGCCTCGCCGGCGCGGGGCTCGCGAATAAGCACGGTGTCCCCGGCGCTGAGACCCGCCTCGATCGCGGCGTAGAGATCCGATCGCTTGCCCAGGCGTATCGGCTTGCGGACGACGCGGTCGCCGCGCGTGGAGTAGACAAACTGAACGGGGCCCTCGCTGAAGACCGCCTCGACGGGCACCGCGAGGACCTGGCGTGCGTGATCGAGATAGATCGTCGCGTCGCAACGCATCGAGGGCTTGAGATCGCCCATGCCGTCGGCGGTGTCCAGCGCGATCTTGACCGTGTACTCGCGCCGATTCGGGTCCCGCCAACCACCGGTCTCGGCGAGCACGCCGATCGACAGCACGGTGCCGTTGAACGTGCGGTCCACCGCCTCGACCTTGACGCTCGCCCGCTGGTTGGGACGAACGCGCCCGGCAAGGCTCTCATGCACGCTGACCGACGCGACCATCTCGCTTGTGTCGGGCAGGATCATCAGGGTCTGGTTGGGATAGACGTCGGTCCCGACATCGAACGGCTCGCCGCCGCCCCGCCAGTTCTCACGCAGGCTTGAGGCGTAGACGACCAGGCCGTTCTTCGGGGCCAGGATCGTGGCGGCCTCGAACTGCTCCTCGAGCTCCGCGAGGCGCTCCTCGCGGATGCGAAGCTGCTCGGTCCGCGTCTCGACGATCGCCTGCTTGTTGCGCAGATTGATGTCGTTCTGCTCCCTGGTCCGCTCGAGCGCCGCGTCGGCCTTCTCAACGTCGGCGAGCTTGGTCTTCTCGTCCTCGGGGTGCTGGAATCCCTCGTAGATCTCGATATCCAGCTTCGCGATCACGTCGTCGGCGATCGCCTGCTGATACTGGATCTCGACCTGCTCCAGTTCGTCCTTGCTCTTGAACTCGTTCTCGAAGAGCATCTTCGTGCGACGGAGCTTCTCTTCCAGGCGGCTCAGCTCGCGTTCGGCGTTCTCGGCGGTGATCCGAAGCTGCTCGCGCCGCTTGGCCACCTCGCCCTCTTGCCAGCGATTCAGCGCGAGATCGGCCAGTTCCACCTGGAGTCGCGCCTCCTGGAGATCGCTCTCGTTCTCGTTAATCTGGAGGCGGACGTTCGCCCCAGCCTGATCGAAGTCGTTGCGCGCCGTGATGACGTTCAGGCGCTCCTGGCGGATCTGCTGCTCGATGTTGTCGGTGTCCAGACGCAGCAGCAGGTCGTCCTTGGCGACCATCTCGCCCTCATCGACCAGCTCGGCGATCCTGGAGTTGGTGTCCAGCGGGTTCTTGATCTCAAGCTGGTTCTTCGCCTCCAGCTCGCCCGAGGCCGTGACCGTGATATCGAAATCCATCAACTCGACGACGCCCAGGTCCGCGCTGCGCACGCCTTCTGCGCCGGCGCTTGACCCGCTGGTTGCCAGCAGCAGCCCGCCGACACCCAGCCCGACCACGACTACCGAGGCGATCGTGATCTTGGTCACCGACCCGCGTCTGCGATGCACATGCCCCAGGCATAGCGCCATCCAACCACCTCACAAGGGGGAGTATCCCCACAAAGTCCTACCACCCTGTTCCTACCGCTCAGAGAACCCTGAGTTTCGGCTCTCACACACGAGGCGAACCCGGACGAATCATGCGCGTGTCCATACGCTGAGTCCATGCATCGAGCCTCGCGAAGGTCGAGAATTCTCGTCGCCATCGCCACTCGCAAAGAAGCCTCGGCCCTCGCCAGACCGCTCGCGGCGCCCGCCGCCGACCTCCAACCGTGGGTTCTCCACCCGACGCCGGGCGGATTCGACATCGTGCTTACCGGCGTGGGGAAAGCGAACGCGGCAGGAGGCGTCGCGTGCGTCCTGGATCCGGATCGCCACGCCGGGGTGCTGAACGCCGGAATCGCCGGGTTATTGCCCCAGACCCGCGAAGGTCCGGGGCTGGGCTCAGCGGTCCTCGCGACGCGCAGCGTCTTCGGCGATGACGGGATTCTCTCTCCGGACGGCTTTCGGACCTTCGCCGACGCGGGATTCCCGATCGTTGATCAGAGCGACGCGATCGAGCCGTTCGCCGGCTGGGCCGAAGTCCTCGCGGAGCTGGTCGAAGTCGAAGGGGGTATCGCGACGGTCTCGACCTGCTCCAGCACCGACGCCCAGGCCCGGGAGATCGCCGCACGGACCGGTGCCGTCGCCGAGGCCTGCGAGGGGGCCGGTTGCGGGTTATCGGCCTTTCGAGCCGGATGCCCCTTTGCCGAGATTCGCACGATCAGCAATACGACAGGTGATCGCGATAACCAGCGTTGGGACATCCCCGGCGCTCTGGAGCGTCTGGAAGAGCTGTTTGGCAATGCGGACCTGGCGGATCGGCTGATTGGGTCGGCCGCTGACGCGCGTGCGGATTGAGCACTCTGTGCGGGGTGCTCGCCCCACCGTCGGATATTGCGCCCTCAACGCGGCGCGATGGAGGGCCGATGACCCCGTGAAGCAGGCGCGCACCCGTGCGCCTCCAGATCGGGGCCAAGCATGTTGTTCAAGGACAAGGCGAAGCAGAGTGTTCTCGGACGGGTGAACAGCACGCGCCCGATCGGCGTGGACTTCGGGGTGCGGGCGCTGAAGATCCTCCAGGTCGGGCCGGGCGATCCGCCCACGCTCGTGGCGGCGCTCATGCTGCCCACGCCCGATGAGTATCTGTTCAACACATCCAAGCGGCTCGCGTTCCAGCTCGAGCAGCTGCCGAAGCTTATTGAGAAGGGCGGGTTCAAGGGACGACGGGTCGCCTGTCTGATTCCGTCCTCGAGCACGTTCTGCAAGCACATGCAGGTAGCGCTGGGCGAGGGGGTGAACGTGCAGGCGGTTCTGGCGTCGGCGATCCCCGCGGAGCTGAACTGCCCGGCCGAGGCCATCGTGATCCGCTCGCACGAGGTTGCGATGGCGCCCAAGAACGCCAGCGGCAGGACCGAACTGATCTGCCTCGCGACGCCCCGGGAGCTGGTCCGGCGGATCATGCAATCCCTCGGCGCCGCGAAGCTCGAGGTCGTCGGGCTGCATCCGGAGTTGCTCGCGCTGCTCCGGGCGTTCACGGGCGTGGGCATCGCCGAGTCCGAGCCGACGATGTACGTCGATCTCGGGTGGTCGGCGACCCGCGTGGTGATCGCGCACGGCGGCGACCTGGTCTTCGCCCGCGCTATCGACATGGGCGGGCGACAGCTCGACGAGGTCGTCCGCGATCGCCTGGGATTCAATCTGGATAAGGCGGGCGCGTATCGACGTTCGCTCGAAGAACTGGTCGCTTCGGCGCCCTCGGGCGGATCGGCGACGGGCATGGCGGCGCTGGACGCGGCCGTCGGGTCGGGCGGCGGGACGGCCGTCGCGGCGCCGGGCGGACGGGTCGACCTCGCCGAGCCGCTGGAGATGCTGACCGACGAGATCAACATGTCGCTGCGCTACCACGCGTCGGTGTTCCCCGATCGTGCGGTCGCGCGGGTGGTGTTCGTCGGGGGCGAGGCGCGTCATCGGGTGCTGTGTGCGCACATCGCGCGGTCGCTGCGTCTGCCCGGGCACGCGGCGGATCCCATGGCCCGCGTCGCGAGGACCGGCAAGGAGCCGATCCAGGGTGTTGAGTTCAAGTCGGCCCAACCGGGCTGGACCGCAGTGCTGGGCGCGTGCCTGAGCCCGTCGGATCTCTAAGGAGGCGCACGGATGTTCAAGTCTTCCAATCCCGCGGCGGGCGGCTCGTTCCTGCCGACGGAGTACGTCGAAGCGAGGGCGGAGCATCGCGCGAACTTCCTCGCGGTGCTGATGTTCATGATCATCATGGGCGGCGTGGTGACGGCGTTCCTGGTGACCAACCGTCGCTGGCAGGCGGTGCGTGCCCAGGACGAGCAGATCACGCTGGCCTACGAGCGGGAGGCCGGCAAGATCCAGCAGCTCCACGAGCTGGAGAATCGCCAGGCCGAGATCGCCGAGAAGGCCGAGATCGTCAACGCGCTGCACGAGCACTACGGGCGTTCGGTGCTGCTCGCGGAGATCAACACCCGCAGGCCCAACGACGACCTGGACATCCTGGAGCTCAAGCTCGAGGGCAAGCGGCTGAAGGCCGCCACCGGCGATCCCAAGGCCCAGGCCAAGAGCCAGGTGCGGAACCTGTCACAGTCGGCGTCGGTGAACGACAAGAACCAGGCGGACGCCCAGAGCCGCCCGCGGATCGAGCCGCCTCGTTATGAGCACACGCTCAAGCTGGTGGGCGTGAGCAAGGACAACGCGTCGATCACGGACTATCTCGCGTCGCTCGCCGAGAGCGCGCTGCTCAGGGACGTCGAGCTGAAGACCATCGAGGAGACGGTGATAGAGAAAGAGGATTTCCGGAAGTTCGAGATCGTCGCCAAGCTCGTCGAGAACGTCGATCCCGAGGCGCTGGATCTGGCCCGGTATCGCTCGGGCGGCGTCGAGACGGTCTCGGGCGACGAGGACTCAAGCGAGGCCGGCGAGGATGCGTCGTCTGAGGGCCGGGACCTTGCGAACGCGCCGCACGACGAGGTGAGCGACGGCGAGATGACGCTGCGATCGATCTTCGCGGCCTTCGGTGACAAGGAGGACTGAGCCATGAAGTTCGGAGTGCGCGAGTTGGTGCTGTTAGTCGTGCTGCTGGCGATCCCCGTGGCGAGCTACTTCCTCGTCTTCACGCCGCAGAACAAGGCGATCGAGAGGGCGCAGAAGGAGATCGAGCACAAGGAGCGGACGCTCGACAAGCTGAAGGAACAGACGGCGCGGACCGACGATCTCGAGCGGGCGATCGACCAGTTCGAGCAGCGGATCGCCGAGGTCGAGGCCCAGCTTCCCAGCAACAAGGGCGTGGACTCGATCGTCCGGCAGGTCTCGGATCTCGCGGTCGATTCCGGGCTGGCGTCGCCCGCGCTCAAGAGCGACGACCCGGTCCCGGCGGGCCTGTACTACGAGCAGCCGCTAGAGATGATGACCTCGGGCAAGTGGCGAGACAGCGGGTTCTACGAGTTCCTGCTGGCGGTCGAGAGGCTGCCGCGCAAAACGCGGATCCCGTCGATGACGCTGAAGCGGGACACGAAGAACGACGGGGAGTTCGAGATCGATTTCACGCTGAGCATCTACTTCCAGGATGGGAGCGTTTCATGAGCGACGACCAGCTTGTCAACCAGGACCCGACAGAGGGCGAGCAGGTCCCGCCGCACGCGATGTTCCGCGACCTCGGCGACGACGCCGATCCGACCGAGATCGGGCGTTCCAAGCGCGGGTTGCGGGTGACGACGCAGGTGACCGTTGCCCTGGTGCTCGCCGTGGGCGGCGGCGCGATCTACTGGATGCGCGAGACGGGCATGAAGTCCGGCATGGATTTCAACTCCGAGCCGATCGCGTTCCAGAGCCAGTACTCACCCGCCGACCACGATCGGTTCCAGCGCGTGCTGCGCGATCTGGAGCAGAGCGATTCGCGAGTGCAGATCGCGGCGGCGGACTCTGGCTCGAACCCGTTCTTCATCGGGATCGTCAAGGAGGACACCAGCGCCGCCGAGGCCGCCGCTCGCGAGGAGCGTGAACGCCGAAAGAAGGAGGAGGAGCAGCGTCGCGCCGACGAGGCCCGCCAGAAGACGATCGTCGATGGGGCGGCAAGGCTTCGCCTGGGCACCATCCTCTTCTCCAGCGATCCGCGGGCGTCGATCGACAATCGCGTGGTGGGCGTGGGCGACAGGGTCGGCGAGTTCTTCACGGTGACCGAGATCCAGGCGCAGGCGGTGATTCTGAAGGCCGACGGCGTGCCGTACACCATCACGCCCCAGACCCACGGGCCCGGAGCCCGGCGCTAGGGGCCGCCCGGAGAGCGGAGAGAGCCTTGGCCAAGTACAGCATCGACGACATTCTGGATCGCCTGGGCATGGACCCCGAGAACGGGAGTGCGCCCAGGGAACTTCCCGACGGACAGGGCGAGCAGCAGGAGGCCAAGCCGGAAGACAAGTCGATCATGGCGCCGAAGGCGCGCCTGCCGGTGCGCGCCGCCCGCCCCGGGATGCCCACGGTCTACAAGGGCGGGCAGGAGATCGCGCCCGGCGCAGTCGACGAACTCTTCGACCCCGGCGACGGCGCGGGTGTCGAGCAGGTCGCGCTGAGCGAGATCCTTCTGGAGCGAGAGGTCGTCACGCCCGAGCAGATGACCGTCGCCCAGCAGGTGCTCAAGCAGACGCCGGGCTCGACGCTCTCGCACATCCTGATCGAGCAGGGCGCAGACGAGGTTGAGATCCAGCGGGCCATCGCCGAGCTGGCGCGTGTCCCGTTCGAGCGGATCGAGCACGAGAAGGGCCTCGACTCGTTCGACGGCGGGATGACCCAGCGCCTGGGCCTGGAGTTCTGCAAGAAGCACCTGGTCCTGCCGCTGCGCAAGGATGGGCGGCGGGTGGTCATCGGCGCGACGCGCCCCAACGACGTGTTCCTGCTCGACGAGATCAAGCGGTCGCTGGGCGTGCCGAGCGTCAAGCTCGTGATGGTCGCGCCCGGCGACGTCCGCGGCGCCATCGAGCACATGGACGACGGCGACGACGACGCGGGCGAGGACCTCGACGACATCCTTGCCGACGTGCAGGACGTCGACGTCGAGCTGAAGAAGGAATCCGAGGACGACCACAACCTCGAGGCCCGCGCCGGCGAGAGCCCGGTCATCCGCTACGTCAACTACATCATCCAGACCGCGATCAAGGAGGGGGCCAGCGACATCCATGTCGAGCCCGGCGAGAAGAAGCTGCGCGTCCGTTACCGCATCGACGGCACGCTGTTTGAGATGATGAACCCCCCGCCGGGCATGAGCGCCGCGATCATCAGCCGCCTCAAGATCATGGCGAATCTGGATATCTCCGAGCGCCGCGTGCCGCAGGACGGGCGCATCAAGTGCGTCGTCCAGGGGCGCAAGCTCGACCTGCGCGTGAGCACCCTGCCCACCGCGTTCGGCGAGAAGACCGTCATGCGTATCCTCGACACCAAGAGCATCAACGTGCAGCTCGAGGATCTCGGATTCGGCGAGCAGACGCTGGAGCTCTGGCGGCAGCAGGTCAAGTCGCCGCACGGCATCGTGCTCGTCACCGGACCGACCGGCTCGGGCAAGACCACCACTCTGTACTCCTCGCTCCGCCAGCTCGACAATAACAAGCTCAATGTCTCGACGGTCGAGGACCCGGTCGAATACTCCCTCGAGGGCATCACCCAGACACAGACCCACGAGAAGATCGGGATGTCGTTCGCCGCCGCGCTGCGCGCCCTCCTGCGCCAGGATCCCGACGTGCTCATGCTGGGCGAGATCCGCGACTTCGAGACCGCGCAGATCGCGGTGCAGGCGGCGCTCACGGGCCATCTTGTCCTGAGCACGCTGCACACCAACGACGCGCCGAGCTCGATCACGCGCCTGGTGAACATCGGCCTGGAGCCGTTCCTGCTGGGCGCCGCGGTCAACGGCGTGCTCGCCCAACGCCTCGCTCGCCGCCTGTGCGCCAAGTGCAAGGAGCAGGGCGAGGGCACGCCGGAGATGCTCGAGTACTTCGAGATGCAGGGCCTGGCGGTGGACCATCTGTGGGAGCCGCGCGGCTGCGACAAGTGCCGCAACACCGGCTACGCCGGGCGCGTCGGCATCTACGAGCTGCTCGTGGTCGACGACGCGCTGCGCGACATCATCGCGCGCAATCCCAACGTCGCCGAGTTCCGGCGGATGTGCCTGGAGCGGGGCATGGTCTCGCTGCGTGACGACGGGATGCAGAAGGTCGCGGCGGGCGACACGAGCGTCCAGGAGATCCTCCGGATCACCAAGGAAGCGTCGTAGAGGCTGATCGTGAGTGCCGCGGGATCTGCCGCGCCTCGCCGTCAGTTCTCCAGATCGAAATCCCCGTTGGCGCGGAAGCTGACATCCAGGTCGTCATCGGTGTCCAACTGCCCGTCCTCGCCGGCGCTCACGATCGAATAGCCGGTCTCGAGTTCGTTCGGCGTGTACACATAGGCGTTGCCCCAGGGGTCGATCAGGGCGTCCCGGCCCAGCGAGAGCTCATCGAGGCTCGCCGGCAGCGAGCCCGTCGCCTCGTAGTGCTCGGTGATCGATTCCTGGATCTCGATGACGTCCATGAGCACGCCGACGTTGAAGCCGAACTGGAAGAGCACGAAGATCATCGCCAGGCCGAAGAGCGCGACGACCCCGCCGATGACCAGGGATCCGAACAGCCCGATGATGAGCCCCGCGATCGCAAAGCCCTTGGGCTCCTTGAAGAGGCCGAAGATCGAGAGGATGATGCCCACGGGCGAGAGCAGGCCGCAGCTCACCAGGCCGACCAGCGAGACGATGAAGCCCGCCAGCCCGATCCCGTTGCCGCCCGCGGTTGGGCGCGTTTCCATCTCCATGTCCATGGGCGTATCCATCGGCGTCTCCTCGGGGCCAATCGTTGGTCCCAAGCCTATCAAATCCAGCACGAGGCCGGGGGCGGGCGGAAACAGCTATCCTCCATCATCCAGCATCGAGGAGGCCAGATGTCCGACGCGATCGAGTCGATTCTGAGAGAGCCTCGCGTGTTCGAGCCGGCGAGCGCCGAGTCGGTGGGGGCCCCGCGCTGGCTGATCTCGTCGATGGACGAGTACCGCGCGATGCATCGCCGATCGCTCGAGGACCCCGAGGGCTTCTGGGGCGAGATCGCCCGCGAGTTGTTCTGGTTCGAGCCGTTCGATAGAGTCGTCGAGTTCAATCCGCCCGACGCCAGATGGTTCCTCGGCGGCAAGACCAATCTCTGCTACAACTGCTGCGATCGCCAGGTCGAATCCGGGCATGGCGACGACCCCGCCATCATCTGGGAGGCCGAACCCCTGGGTAGATCGGCTCTCCGAGCCGATGAGAGCCGGGGTAGATCAACTCTCCGAGCCGATGAGAGCCCCGAGACCCGCACCCTCACCTACCGCGACCTCCAGCTCGAGACCGCCCGCTTCGCCAACGCCTTGAAATCCCTCGGCGTCGAGAAGGGCGACGTCGTCACGATCTACATGGGCATGGTGCCCGAACTCGCGATCGCCTGCCTCGCGTGCGCCCGCATCGGCGCGGCCCACTCGGTCATCTTCGGCGGCTTCAGCGCCCAGGCCATCGTCGATCGCGTCATCGACGCCGACAGCAAGGTCATCCTCACCTGCGACGGCGCCTGGCGTCGCGGCACGGTCGTGCCGCTCAAGGACAACGTCGACAGCGCCTGCAACACGCTGAGCGACCAGGGGCACGCCGTGAAGAGCGTCGTCGTGCTCCGGCGATGCATGAACGACGTCGCCTGGCACAACCATCGCGACCACGACTGGCACGAGATCACCCGCAACACGACCGACGACTGCCCGTGCGAGCCCATGGACTCTGAGGACATGCTCTTCCTGCTCTATACATCGGGCTCCACCGGCAAGCCCAAGGGAATCAAACACACCACCGCCGGCTACATGGTTCACACTTATCTGACCAGCAAGTACGTCTTCAACCTGATTCCGGATGAGGGCCAGGTCTATTGGTGTACCGCCGACGTCGGCTGGATCACCGGGCATTCTTACATCATCTACGGCATCCTCCCGAACCGCGTGCCGACGCTTATGTACGAGGGCGCGCCGAACCATCCCGGCCCGGACCGCTTCTGGGATATCGCCAGCCGCCACAAGGTCACGCAGTTCTACACCGCCCCGACCGCCATCCGCGCGTTCATGAAGTGGGGCGCACAGCACCCCGCCAGGCACGACCTCTCCAGCCTGCAAGTCCTCGGCACCGTCGGCGAGCCGATCAACCCCGAGGCCTGGATGTGGTACCGTAAACACATCGGGCGCGACATCTGCCCCATCGTCGACACCTGGTGGCAGACCGAGACCGGCGGGCACATGCTCACGCCCCTGCCCGGCGTCACGCCCACCAAGCCGGGCTCGTGCACGCTCCCATTCTTCGGCGTCGACGCCGCCATCCTCGATGAGCATGGCAACGAGCGGCCCCACGGCGCCGGCGGGCTGCTGGCGATTCGCAGCCCCTGGCCCGGCATGCTCCGCGGCATCCACGGCGACCGCCAGCGCTTCATCGATACCTACTGGTCCAGATGGGGTGGGTCGGCTCTCCGAGCCGCCATGTTGGACGACCGGCCGCGCGTCAGTGATGCGCAATCGAATGGTCCGGAATCACAAGGCATCGGCTCGGAGAGCCGATCTACGCCGCCCTATTATCTCGCCGGCGACGGGGCCAAGCGCGACGACGACGGCTACTTCTGGATCATGGGCCGCATCGACGACGTGATCAATGTCTCGGGCCATCGCCTGGGCACCGCCGAGGTCGAGAGCGCCCTGGTCAGCCACGAGTCGGTGGTCGAGGCGGCGGTCGTCGGCATGCCCCACGAGATCAAGGGCACGGGCATCGCGGCGTTCTGCACGCTGGACCCGCTGTTCACCCCCGCCGACGCCGACGCCGCGGCGGCGCTCAAGGAGTCGCTGCGGGGGCATGTCGGTTCTGAGATCGGCGCGATCGCCAAGCCCGACCAGGTGCGGTTCACCGACGCTCTGCCCAAGACGCGCAGCGGCAAGATCATGCGGCGGCTGCTGCGGGCGATCGCCTCGGGCGAGGCCGACGCCGACCAGGACATGACGACGCTGGAGGATTATTCTGTCTTGGCGAAGCTGCGGGAGAGTGAGGGGGGTTAGGTGCAACGAGAAGATGTTATCGATTGAGGTGCTACGTTCGATGTTCGATAGACCAAAGCGACTTATTCGAACCGAGGCAATCATCGTCGCCTACGCGATGTCGAGACTCGATCGTAAATTGCTCGAGCACCGTCAATGGAGGTCGTGGAAACAGGCCTTCGAAGAAGTCGGACAATCGCTCGACGTGAAAGCCACGAGCATCAAAAACCTTCGTGACGAGTTCGATCCGTTTTTCGAGAACGAACGGAAAGGCTGGGAGGGGCGTCCGATTCGACCCAACAGGCAGCGAGTCTTGGGTGAGTTTTCAGATGTTTGCGATTATGTATTATTACAGATCGTGGACGGAGTTCTGATCAGTGATAAGCAAGTCCGGGACGACATCGTATGGCCGATCGCTCGGGCGACACAGACCAGCAACGCCGCAGAACGATTGCGAACGGGCCGACAAGCCGAGCGGATCTTCTATAAGCAGTCCGCCGAGATACTTGGAGTTCCTTCTGGCGAGCTTGTGGATCGGCGGGACGATGCGTGTGGATTTGATTTTGGCCAACTAGGCAAGTCCTCGATTGCGATTGAAGTTAAGGGAATGCGTGCGGATTCTGGGAAGATCCTTTTCACGGACTTGGAATGGCGGACTGCCGACCGGATGGGCGAAGACTATGCCGTCGTCGTCATTGGGCGAGTCTTTGAAGTGCCGCGGTGGCGCGTTATTCGTGCTCCTGTGAGAGTCTTCGACGCTATGCCGTCTGTCTCGCGATCGATTGCAACCACTTGGGGCGCCACGGTAAGCGTGACGTAGCGAAGAAGTGCGCAGAGTACGGCAGATGATTTGCCGCAGTTTGTTTCCAAGACTGGTGCATGCATTACTGGCGCTTGTATGAGGCAACTGCTTGAATCTCAACACGAGTCGCACACATGGGCCATCCGCGAGCTGATCCATCGCCGCCGCTCGCTGACTCCCGAGCAACTCGACCAGCCCCAGCCCATCGGCCTACCAGCCCAACGCGCGAGCGAGGAAGAACAACGCCGATGCGCCCAAGGTGCATCCATCCCTCGCTCACACATCGGGCTCGTTGTCGGCTCGGAGAGCCGATCTACCCTTGAAGATGCGATTCACCTTCCTCGGCACCGGCACCAGCGCGGGCGTGCCCGCCCTCGCGTGCTCCTGCGCCGTCTGCACCAGCGACGACCCTCGCGACAATCGCCTGCGCACCAGCGCCTGCCTGCGTTTCACCGACCCCTCGGGACAGGACCGCACCATCCTCATCGACTGCGGCCCGGACTTCCGCCAGCAGGCCCTGCGCGCCGAGCTCACCCGCCTCGACGCCATCCTCTTCACTCACAACCACGTCGACCACACCTGGGGCCTCGACGAGGTCCGGCGGTTCAACGTCTCGATGGGCACGCCCATCGAGGTCTACGCCAACCAGCACACGCGCAGGAGCCTGGAGACGGTCTACAGCCACATCTTCCATCGCGCCCGCAACCGCAACGACAGCTTTGTCGCCGATCTGATCCCCCGCACGATCGAGGAGGCGAGTCCGCTGGATCTCTTCGGCCTGCGTTTCGAGCCGATCCGTCTGCTGCACGGGCGGCTGCCGGTCCTCGGCTTCCGCATCGACGCGATCGATCCCTCGCTCCAGTCGGCGAGCGATGGCCTGCTGCCGATGGCGTACTGCACGGACGTCAGCGCGATCCCGCCGGAATCTTGGGCGCGTCTGACGGGGCTCAGGACGCTGGTGCTCGACGCGCTGCGCACCCGCCGCCATCCGACGCACCTCACGCTCGACGAGGCGGTCCAAACCGCAGGGCGCATCGGGGCGGATCGCACCTGGCTCGTGCATATGTCTCACGACCTGCCGCATCGCACGACCAACGAGGCTCTCTCGGACGACATCCAGCTCGCCTGGGACGGCCTCGAACTCGCGGGCACGGGCGAACCCTAACGACCCGAACGCGCAAAGTCCCCGTCCTCGACCGCCGGATCAAGCTCCACGCTGTCGAACTCGAGGATGAGCTCGCCCATCGCGTCGTTGTGCGTCGTGATCCGTCGCGGGAACATGACCCCGCCGAGCGGCTGGTAGTCCTCGTAATGGATCTCGCTGACGAGGGGGATGTTCGCAATCGCGATCGAGGTGATGCGCTCGCGCAGCACCAGACCCGTGCCGGCGCTGACGAACACGGTCGATGTCGGCGCGTGCTCGCCCGAGAGCTCGACGACATACACCCGCTCGCCGCCGACCTCGTCCTCGCCGACGACGCGGATGTCACTGTAGATGCTGCGCCAATCGCCGTAGAGCGTGCGCGGGTGCTGATGGCGGATCTGCTCGCTCTGGGCCTTGTTCGGCTCCAGCGTCGCGCTGAAGACCGACTCGCTCCACACCCGCTGGCCGTCGTATCCCAGGCGGAACCAGCCGAACGGCTCGAACTCCTGGTGCTGGGCGTAGCGATCGCCCGCGACGATGATCTCGACGGCGCCTTCGACACCCTGGTTGACCGCTCTTGCCTTGCCGCGCAGGCGGAAACGCTCCGGGGCCTCGCCCGACGCTTCGCGCAATGCGAGCAACTCGTCCAGCGAGATCGGCGCGGCAGTCTCATCCAATCTGGGCAGCACGAACTCCATTCCGGCCTGATACAGCGTCATCGACGCCACGCGACCATCCTCGCGGTTGAACGCAACCTCAACTTCGTCGGTCAGCTCGAAGACCCACCTGCCCCGCTCGTCCGGCCATTGCAGGACATACTCGGTCTGCCCCGGCACATCGAGCGCGAGCCGCCCGTCGCGGATCGACGCCGTGAGGTCGCGATCCATTAGCTTGAAGTGATACTTGCCGACGAACGCGCCCAGCTCCTCCTCGCTCAGCGCCTCACCGCCCGCCGCCTCGCTCGCCGGTGCCAGCTCGTCGGCATCGCCGAGCAGCGCCGTCCACACAAGGTCCATCGATGAAGATTGAAGAGGCGAGGCCGTGACGTTCTGGAGCAGGACGAAGCCGACGCCGTCGTCCGGCAGCATCGCGATCGTGCTCGCGAACCCGTCGATGTTCCCGCCGTGCTGCACGACGCGGTGCCCGTTCCAGTTGCCGACGAACCACCCCAGCGCGTACGCGGCGTTCGGCCCCAGCGGCACCTGCGGGCTCCACGTCGCCTCCAGCGTCGCCGGCTCGACGATCCGCGTGCCCTCGAACTCCCCGCCGGCGAGCTGCATCCGCAGCCAATACGTCATCTCCATCGCGCTGGCGTTGATCGCCCCGGCGGGCGCGACCGCCGTGAGATTGCGCTGCTCCATGTGATAGAACGAATCTCCGTCCTCGTCCCACCGATAGCCGAGCGCGTGGTTGTCGTCGCGCTGCATCTCACTGATATCCGTCGTCGCGCGTTCCATACCCAGCGGCCCGAGCAGGCGCTCAGCGAGCAGCTCTTCCCAGGTTGCTCCAACCGCCGCGGCCGCCGCCTCCGCCGCGGCGAGAAACATCACGTTGTTGTAGATGAATCGCTCGCGATGACCCGCCACGGGCTCGGCCCGCGCCACCTGTCGCAGTATGCGCTCGCGACTCACCCGGTTCGCCGCCCAGAGCAACCCCATCCGCGTGTACCCCGTCCGATGGCTCAACGCGTCGCGCAGCGTGAGCCTCTCCGCCCGCTCCTCATCCTTCAGCGTGAACCACGTCAGGTGCTTGGAGACCGGGTCGTCCCAGGCGATCACGCCCTCTTCGACGAGCATCCCGATCAGCGTGCTCGTGAACGCCTTCGTTGACGACCCGATCGCGAACAGCGTGTGCTCATCGACCGTCAAGCCCTGCTCAATGTTCCGCTCTCCCAGCCCTGTGGCCAAAACGACCTCGCCGTCCTTGACCACCGCGATCGCCAGTCCCGGCACATGCTGCTCGACCCGCTCAGATTCCAAACGCTCGACGAGCCACGCCATCCGAGCGGCGAGATCGGGTTCCTGGAAAGCCTCGGGCGCCTGAGCCTGAGCCCACGCCGGGCTCGTCGCCGCCAGGCTGAGCGAAGCCAGAATCCCGATCAACAGCACCATCCGCGGTTTCATGCAAGATCCCTCCCGGTGCGGGTCCTTCCGATCGGCCTCGGCCGCCTTTCAGCCCGCCCATTCCACGGGTCGCGAGCCCGCGCCGAGCCTATCCTTGCCGTCCCATGGGCAAGTCACGCGAAATCAAGAAGCGTCTGAAGGCCGTCGACAACATTCGGCGTATCACCAAGACCATGCAGATGATCGCCACGAGCAAGTTCGCTCGGGCCCAGCAGTCCTCTCAGGCGGGCAAGCCCTACACCGAGGCGCTGTTCACGCTCGTCCGAGAGCTCGCCGAGGCCTCCGAGGCAGACCATCCGCTGCTCTCCGGCGTCGCGACCGACAAGCCCGAGCTCACGCTGCTCATCACCTCCGACCGCGGCCTGTGCGGGCCCTACAACGGCTCGGTCATCCGTACCGCCCTCGCTCACATCCGCGCAAACCCCAAGGCCGAGAACGGCACGCTCGAGGTCGTCGGCAAGAAGGGCGCCGCGGCACTCAAGTTCAACCGCATCAACATCCACGCCAACCACACCCACTTCGGCGACGCCCCCGCCTATGAGGACGTCGAGAAGCTCTGCGAGGGCTACATCGACCGGTTCATCGCCGGCGATATCTCCGCGGTCCGCGTCGTGAGCATGCGCTATTTTACCGCCGGCAAGCAGACGCCCGAGGTCATGCAACTGCTGCCGTTCAAGGCGAGTACCGACGAGAACGAGACCAAGTCCAATGCCCAGTACGAGTTCAGCCCGTCGGAGCACGAGCTGCTCAGCCGGGTCGTGCCCGCCGCGGCCAAGGCCCTGCTCTTCCAGCTCTTCAAGGACGCGATCGTCTCCGAGCACATCGCGCGGATGGTGGCGATGAAGGCCGCGACCGACAACGCCGGCAAGATGCGCCACCGCCTCAACCGCGACTTCAACCGCGCCCGCCAGGCGCAGATCACCACCGAGCTGACCGAGATCGTCTCGGGTGCCGCGGCGTTGGAGTAGGCGGCGCTGGGACCATTCGAGGCTTTTCCGAGGCCGAAGAATCACCACAGAGAACACAGAGAAAGACAGTTCACCACGGAGTGGCACGGAGTTCCACAGAGTTTGGAGGGCTGGAGAGCCAATGCTTCGGTTTCGGGCTCCGTGCAACTCCGTGTGACTCCGTGGTTCTAACCTTCTTCTTCCTCTCTTGTTCTTCTCAAGCACTGTGCTCCTCTGTGCCTCTGTGGTGAAATCGTTCTTCGGCGTGTCGGGATTGGCTCTAGACCGGAGTCAGTAGTCGTGTGGCGTGGGTTCGATGAGTCCGTCGCAGGCCCGACCGTGAGGGAGCGCGCCTCCGCGTTCGACCGGGCCTCGTTCATCTGCGCGAATGGGGCGAGCCCTGCGTGTTGGGCAGGGCCGAGAAACGAGCATGGAAGGGTGAGAAGAGCCGGTAGGCGCCCTCCCTCACGGTCGGGCCTGCGTGCCGCGGCTCGCCTCAAGCCGCTACACGTTGATTGCGTTCGCTCTAGAACACGACCGACTCACCTTGTGCCAGACGCAGCAGTGTTCGAAACGTGCCGAGTGACTCGGGCGAGTCCGCCTCGGCTTCGGGCGTCGCTTCCCTGCGCGTGTAGCCGCCATCGGGCTTCAGATCCCATGCGTTGACCCGGTCGCGCTCCAGGATTTCCGCGAGCAACGCGAGCTGCTCACGCGCCCGCTCATCGCGCACCGGCACGCACGCCTCGACCCGCCGATTCAGGTTGCGGTACATCCAGTCCGCACTGCCGATGAGCCACACGCCGTCGCGCGGCTCCGCCTCACCGTTTGCGAAGTGGAAGAACCGCGAGTGCTCGAGAAACCTGCCGACGACCGAGGTCACGCGGATGTTCTCGCTCGCGTCCTCGACCCCCGGCTTGAGGCAGCAGAACCCGCGCACGAACAGGCGGATATCCACCCCCGCCCGCGAGGCGTCGTACAGCTTCATCGTGATCGCCCGGTCCTCCAGCGAGTTCATCTTCGCGATGATCCGCGCCGGCAGGCCCTTGCCGGCGTTCTCGATCTCCCGATCGATCAGATCACAGAACTCCTGGCGCATCTTGTCCGGCGCGACCACGAGCTGATCGAACACAAGCTGCGTGGACCGCCCGGTCAGGTAGTTGAAGAGCTGCACGACGTCCTCGGTGATCGCCGAGTCCGCGGTGAACAGGCCCAGGTCCGTGTACAGGTGCGCCGTATTGGGGTGGTAGTTGCCCGTGCCGACGTGCGCATAGGACCGCAGCGTGTCGCCCTCGCGCCGCACGACCAGCGCGCACTTGCAGTGCGTCTTGAGGCCGACGACGCCGTAGGCAACATGCACCCCCGCTTTCTCGAGCTGGCGTGCGAACCGGACATTGCGGTGCTCGTCGAACCGCGCCCGCAGCTCCACCAGCACCGCCACCTGCTTGCCCGCCTCGACCGCCCGCACCAGCGAGGGGATGAACGCCGCGTCCGGGCTGGTGCGGTACAGCGTCAGCTTGATCGCAAGCACATCGGGGTCGCGGGCCGCCGCGCCGATGAACTTCTCGACACTCGCCTTAAAGCTCTCGTAGGGGTGGTGGACAAGGATGTCGCCGCGCTTGATCTCGCTGAACAGATCGCCCTTGGCCTCGCCGATGCGTTTGGGCGTCACCGGCGACCAGGGCTCGTACCGCAGATCCGGGCGGTCCAGATCCGCCAGCGGGAACAGATCGGTGTAATCCAGCGGCGTGAACGTCTCGTAGACGTCCTCGGGATCCAGGTGCAGCCCCTTGCGCAGGATCTCGACGATCTCACCAGAAGGATTCTTCGGCACTTCCAACCGCACCGAGTCCGCGAACCGGCGCATCTTCAGCTCCTGCTCCACATGCTCGAGCAGGTCGGCCACTTCCTGGTCCTCGATCTCCACCGCCACCGAGCGCGTCACCCGGAACGGCAGCACCTCCCTGATCTCCATCCCCGGGAACAGATCGTCCAGGTTCGACGCCACGATGTCATCGAGGAACACGAACCGCGACTGGCTCTCGATCGCCCCCGCCGGGTCCGCCACCGGCACCAGGTTGCGGATCACCCCCGGGATCTTGAGCCGCGCGAAGTGCTTTTCAGCAGTGCCCGGCTTGCCCAGGAGCACGCCCAGGCTCGTCGAAAGATTCGAAATAAACGGGAACCGGTGCCCCGGATCCACCGCCAGCGGCGTCAAAATCGGAAAGACGTTCCAGCGGAACCATGTGTCCAGTCGCTCGCGATCCGCGTCGTCCAGATCCGCCACCCGCAGGATCTCAATCCCGACCTTGCGCAGCGTCGGCAGCACGCCGTCGTGATAGATCTCGTCGAGTTCGCCCTGGAGCGAGAGCACCCGCTCGCGGATCCGCTGCAACTGCTCCATCGGCCCGATCCCGTCGTGGCTCGTCGCGCCCGAGTGCTCGTCGATCAGCCGCTTGAGCAAGCCCACCCGCTTCATGAACAGTTCGTCGAGATTGCTCGCGAAGATCGCGCAGAACCGCACCCGCTCCAGCACCGGCGTCGATTCCTGCGCCGCCTGAGCCAACACCCGCTGATTGAACTCCAGCCACGACAGATCGCGGTTGAAGAACAGCTCCGGCGGCACGCGCATCGACTCGCCTTGTTCGGCGAAGCGGTCCAGATCCACCGGGCGGGCATTCTTGCGCTTCTTCTTCGGCTTCTCCGGGGTCTTCATCTACGGACGATACGTCGCGACGCAGCCCGGGGCTTCCGACACGCTCACCGACGCCACACGGGTAGATCGGCTCTCCGAGCCGATGTCCGATCCGCCGCCCGGTCCACTGGTCAACTCCAACCCCGCCGCCAGCCGCTCGCAGATGTGGCGGGCCACATGCTCAGCGGACGGGTTCACCCGATCGAACGGCGGCGTCTTGTTCAGATTCCGATTATTGAACGGCGCGAGGATCTCATCGAGCACCCGCTCGACCGCATGAAAATCGCACAGCAGCCCGTCGCCATCCACCTCCGCCCCCTCGATCACCGCCTCGACCTGCCAGTTGTGCCCGTGCAGCGGCTCCAACTTCCCGCCGATCATCAGCGCATGGGCGGCACAGAACTCACGATGCACGGCGATCGAGTACACGCCCCAGTGTAGATCGGCTCTCCAAGCCGATACCCCCCGGGTAGATCGGCTCTCCGAGCCGATGCCCAAGCCTCGGTAGCACCGGCTTCCAGCCGGTCGCGAGTCCATCCGGAGGCGCTGCATTCCCGCCCACAAAGTGAATCAGAGCCGCGCGCGTGAGCACGCGGACCATGGACCTGGCGATTGCCCGGCGTGACTCGCGAGCACGGCCCGCCGCGCCCCTCGCGGCGCGCGAGTCAATGCACACCACGGAGCCTCCATGCCCCATGTCCGCTGACACTATCATCGCCGAAGGAGCCCCAATGCCCCAAGCCCCCCTCATGCTCGGCGTCAGCGGCCTGCGCGGCATCGTCGGTGAGAGCCTCACGCCGGAGGTGGCGATGCGCTACGCCGCGGCGTTCGGGACGTGGCTGTGGGCCAAGACGAATCGCAACCCCTATGTACATGTTGCCCGAGACGGCCGTGCCGGTGGCGAGGCGATCTACACCGCAGCGATTAGTGGCCTGCTCGCGACTGGATGCAGAGTCCAACGTCAAGGTGTCGCGATGACGCCGAGCACAGGAGTCTTCATCGACTCGCGCGATGCTGACGCAGCTTTGATTGTTACCGCAAGCCACAATCCGCAAGAGTGGAACGGGCTCAAGATTCTAACTCGACCGGCAGCGTGGGGAGCCGAGAGCGACGGGCGAGGCTCCCCACTCGATGCAAAGCCTGAGGCAAGTGCTCCCTCCGCAGCGATCGCGCAGGAGATCATCGACGCCTTCGATGCTGGCCGCGTGTCATTACTCGCACAGGATGAGCTTCACGATTCGACTGTCACGCACGATGTGGAAGACTCGCACTGCCTCAAGGTCAAAGACGCGATTGAGGCGACTTTCGGCGGTCACAACGAGGAGGCGATGTTTGGCGGCGGCACGGTATCGGGCGTTGTCGTCGATTCTGTGAACGCTTCGGGTTCGTGGACCGTGCGAGATTTCTTCGAAGGCACACCGGTTCGATTCGTGCAACTCGCCGGCGACAACTCCGGCATCTTCCCCCACGCTCCCGAGCCCACCAAAGAGAACCTCTCCGGCGAGGGCGGCCTCTGCGACGCCGTTCCGAGGCTCAAGGCCGACATCGGCTTTGCCCAGGACCCCGACGCAGACCGCCTCGCCATTGTCGATGAGAACGGCACATATATCGGCGAGGAGTACACGCTCGTGCTCGCGGCAGAAGCCCTTCTCCAAGCCCGCGCGCCTG
The DNA here is from genome assembly GCA_029260315.1 of Phycisphaerales bacterium. GTDB lineage: Bacteria > Planctomycetota > Phycisphaerae > Phycisphaerales > UBA1924 > S146-42. The sequence continues at coordinate 33,790 of JAJDDM010000149.1, forward strand.
CGAGCCCGACGCGCAAACGAGGGAAGGATTCACCCGAATCCTCGTTCTCTCCAAAGCCCCTCGCTCGCGCGTCGGACTCGTCACTCGAAGAGCCTTCCCTCGAAACTCCGGTCATCTGCGTCAACCTCTCCACCAGCCGCATGATCGACGATGTCGCACAGCGCCACGGCGCACGCATCGTCCGCACGCCCGTCGGCGAGGCCAACGTCGTCGAGATGATGAAAGAGCTTCGATCAGAGGGCCACGACGTCATCCTCGGCGGCGAGGGCAACGGCGGGGTCATCTGGCCGAAAGTCACCTACGTCCGCGACAGCCTCAGCGCCATCGCCCTCACCCTCGCGCTCATGGCCCGCACCGCCAAGACGGTCAGCCAGCTCGTCGCCGACATCCCCGCCTATGCCATCGTCAAGCGCAAGCAGCCCCTGGCGAGCAAGGGCGACGCAGCCCCGGCGATCGACCGGATCATCCAGGCGTTCAAGAGCGACAAGCAGGCGACCATCGACACCCAGGACGGCGTGCGCATCGACTGGCCCGACCGCTGGGTTCACGTCCGTGCAAGCAACACCGAGCCGATCCTGCGGCTGATCGCCGAATCGCCCTCGCAAGACGATACAGAGCGACTCCTGGATCAGGTCGCCGACCTGGCCGGATGATCAGCCGGATCAATCAGCCGCCGTCGGCATCCGAACCGAGAAGCTCGTTGTGCGCTTCCTCGAGTTTTTTGTACCCCTCGACATCGCTCACGAAGTCGTGCCCGCAAAACGGGCACTCGGCAGGCAACTCGGAATGTCCGACACGCATCACGATCCGTGCGCAGTTCTCGCACTTATGCCCGAGGCGGTTCTTCCGCTGCCCGCACTCCGGACATTCCGGCGGCCCGCCCGATGCGCGAGCCGCGGCGTATTGACGATGCGTCATCTCGAACTCGTGCTTGCACTCGGGGTTCTGGCACACCAGATACGCCGGGCGGTTTGGATCCTCCTCGCTCGGCACGCCGCCGGAGGACTGATTGACAATCATCACGCCCGCTGCGCCGAGCGCTGCCAGCGCGATGATCGTGAGGACGACGTTCTTCGCGGTCATGGAACTCTCCGTGCGGCTCGCAAAGCCGCGTCTTCGTGATAGCCTGTGCGCAGAGCGCCGACCGATCAGTCGTGCCAGATTTCCTGATGGGGTGTGCCATCGCGATTCCACTTGGCGCGGGCCTCAAGCGTCGGCTTAACCAGATTCTCGTAGGTGATCGTTTCCACATGGGTGTCCGCGTGCAGCACTTGGCTCTTTCCAGTATTCCGAATCCACGGATCCCGCTGCGGATCGTCCATAACTTCCCGGCGCTCCGCGTCACGCGCGAAGTGACGCCGGCTCGGGCGATTCAGGGCGTGCCCGCGGTTGAGCCCCGGCGTGACCAGCGCGTCCGACTCACCGTCCGGCGGCGTGTCCATGATCGCGTACATGCTCGACGGGAAAAGCACCTCGCGGTCCGCCACCTCGCCCCAATAGGCATTCCGAAACCGATTCGAGCGAATCTCACTCCGCACGTCCGGGTCCGCGTTCCACACATGCTCGCCCAGCCCGTTCGGCTGGAACTCCTGCACGCCGGACTCGTTGTACCCGTATGTGAAGAACACCTCGTTCCAGAACATCGGGCGCTCGGTCTCGTCGTAAACACCGTAGTGCTTCGGCTGGTCGAAGACATTGGACAACCCGTGGTTGCCGCTCTCGTAGACCGGACGCCACTTGAAGTCCGGGAACGACGATGGGCACCAGAACGCGCCGGTGTCCTCGCTCATGTGGTTTCGCAGCCTCGCGGGCCATGTAAAGTACCAGTTACCGCCCTGTCCGCGCATCGGCTGGTAGTGCCCCCCGGGGTAATACTCCGACTCCTCGTTCAGATAGCTGCCCAGCGCGTTGCCCATCTGCTTGAGGTTGTTTCCGCAGATGACCAGTTTCGCCGTTTCACGCGCCTTCCCGATCGCCGGCAGCAGGATCGAGATCAAAAGCGCGATGATCGCGATCACGACCAGCAACTCGATCAGCGTGAAACCGTGACGCCGCTTTGTTCGATGCATCCAATGTCTCCCGGCCAACTCCGGAGTTCCGCGACGACGCCGCGGCGAGCCGACCTCTCTATGTTCCAATAGGCGCAGGGGACGCGTCTATCGCAGTGACCTGAATCTATCCTACACCAACCCCGTCAACGATGCTCGGGCATGCTCGGGCATCCAAACACCGTGCAAACGCATACACCTAGAATACCCGACAACCCCCAGTAAATACATCCAGAAAGTAGAAAAAATCGTCGGAGTCAATCTCCCCGTTCGGTCGCCCGTATTGGGGATCGTTCGGGTTGCTGCTGCCGGTCAGGTCCGCCTCGTCGTCGCTCGCCGCGAACCGGTCGAGGAAGTAGAAAAAATCGTCCACATCCAGCGACCCATTGGGGACCCCATAATCCGGATTGTTCGGATCGTCCGAGCCGGTCATGTCCGCCACGCACGGCTCGGGATCCACCGAAACGAGCAAGGTATACGCGGCGCTCGGCAGGTGGGCTCCCGTCCGATCGATCACGCGCATATCGACCGTATACACCGACTGATCGGGGTCGTACGCGGGACTTGTCGAATCGACGTACCACCACGCCCGGATCCCGAACCCGCTTCCGCCGACACCCAGGAAGAGCTCCTGCCCCTCCCGGTCATACACGTTTTCCAGGTCGCCGCCCGGACGGAGCGACAGCGCGGGGTGCCAGTTCTCGAAGATCATGACGATCTCCGCGCCCGGGTCGATCGGGATCCGGTCCTCGCGCGGATCACCCTCGAAATCTTCCTCAAACCTCACATCATTGTGCCACCAGCCGGGGTGGCCCGGCACGAGAAAATCCGCGAACTGCTCGAGATCCCAGTCGAACCCCAGCTCCAACTCATTCGTGACAAAGTCCACGCCAACGAGAATATCGTCGTCATGGGCGTTCGCCGACAACGCGAGCCCCGCCGACGCCACGACCGAAAGTTGTCTGAATCGCGTCATTGCCGCCCTCCTGCAAAGTCTGCCCAGATGCCAAAGTCTGCCCAGACTCTACACACTACCTGAAATTCTGCCCCGAAACAACCCGAGAGGCCCATTGGCAACGTCTGTTTTTCCTACACTCCGCCCCCTCCATGCCCACCCGAGAAGGCTCCATCTTCGCCAGGCTCACTGCCCGCCTCGCCCTCGATAGAGATTGGACGCTCATCGTCCTCGGCGCCGTCCTCGGCACCCTCACCGCACTCGGCGCACTCGCCTTCAGCGGCACCCTCGAATGGGTCGCCCACAGGGTCGGATCCCTTGCAGACGGACCCGCTTCATGGGTCATACTCCTCGTTCCCGTCCTCGGCATGGGCCTCACCGGCCTGCTCGTCCACCTCTACGCCGGCGAGGCCCGCGGGCACGGCGTCCCCCAGGTCATCCGAGCACTCATTGACAAGGGTGGGGTGATCCCCGCACGCGTCGGCATCGTCAAGGTCATCGCTTCCATTCTCACCGTCGGCAGCGGAGGCTCGGCGGGCACAGAGGGCCCCATCGTCCAGATCGGCGCGACCGCCGGCAGCGTCTTCGGCGGACGCCTCGGCCTCACCCGAGACCAGCTCCGCACCCTCGTCGGTTGCGGCGCCGCCGCCGGCATCAGCTCTATCTTCAACGCGCCCATCGCCGGCGTCTTTTTCGTCCTCGAGATCCTGCTTCGTGATTTCTCGGTCAAGACCTTCACGCCGATTGTCGTCGCCAGCGTGTTCAGCTCCGTCGCGACGCACGCGTTCAGCGGCGAGAATAACGCGATCTTCCAGGCGAGCGCGTCGCTGGAGGGCACGCAGTTCCTGTACTCCGAGCTCCCCACGTTCATCCTGCTGGGCGGGCTCTGCGGCATCGTCGCCGTCGGCTTCAACCGCCTCCTCCACTTTGGAGAGGATGTCTTTGATCGTGTGCGCGTGCATCCATTGGTCAAGCCCCTGATGGGTGCGGCACTGCTCGCCGCTATCGGCGCGCTCTACCTGGCACTCGCCGGCGTCTGGGGCGCCAAGGGCCATCAGGCGAGCATTCCGGCGTTCTTCGGGAACGGATACACCACCATCGAGACCCTGATCGACCCGGCCTACTACGAACCGGCGGGCGAAACCAACGAATCGATGCCTTCAGAGGCAGGTGCCGAGACCCGGATCGAATCGGCCGGCCACGCACCACCGGCTGAGGCCGGTGGTGCGGAGCCGCCCGAGGTCGAACAGGAGATGCACGAGCTTCCCCTCTCGCTCGCGTTGCTCGGGATCCTGCTGCTCTTCAAGGGCATCGCGACGACGCTGACGCTCGCATCGGGTGGTTCCGGCGGCGTCTTCGCGCCCAGCCTGTTTCTCGGCGCAACCGCCGGCGCGTTTCTCGGCGTCGCATTCGAACGCTTCGGCTTGATCCCCGCCGGGAGTTCGCCCGCGGCGTACGCGCCGTCGCCAATCTGAACGATCTCCCAATCGTGCTCATGAGCGCCCGGGCGGACGAGTTGGCGGAATCGTTCATGCGCGACACGGGCGCGGTCGATGCCATCTCCAAGCCCTTTGGCCCCGAGGCCCTGCTCGCGGTCACCGCCCACGCGCTTGAACGCGCCGGAAGCAGGGCAGACTCGGGGATTCTTCCCGAGCATCGGGCGCCCATCTCGCCGGCAGACGCATGGCCCAAACAGCTTGCGGCATCACTGGGGCCCTGTCTGCGCGCACTGGCCGCCCAGGGCCAGCTCAACGACGCGTCGATCGCCACCCTGCTAAGCGCCGACGGTACCACCTGTGCCGTAATCGGCGCTTCCCAGGCTGGAAGCCGCGGCGGCGCTTCCCTTGAGGGGCGCCTGGTGGATGTACCGCTCGGTGAGATCCTTCAGATGCTGCAGTTCCAGCGCCAGACGGGCGTGCTCTCCGTGGAACACGACGGCCGCAATGTCTCTATCTGGCTACGGGAGGGCAAGGTCGACATCGCCCTCGGTCGCGAAAGCGCACGCGAGTTCCTGCTTGGACGCTATTTGCTCGAGGAAGAACTCATCAGCCGCGAGGACCTGAACCAGCTGCTTGCGCGGACGGAGGGGGCGGGCGGCCATCTCGGAGCACGCCTAGTGAAACTCGGATATATCACCCAGGATGACCTGCGACATGCCCTCATTCGCCAGACCAGCGAACTGGTCTACGACGTGTTTCGATGGCACGACGGTGGATACCGCTACCAGCGCCTTG
>JAJDDM010000150.1 GCA_029260315.1 Phycisphaerales bacterium
CCGTCGCCGACCATCATGTCCGCGAAGCCCATCTCCCGGTTCTTCCTGATCGCCATCACGCCTCCTGGCGGCGGGCAACGCCCCGCACGATCAAGATACCGTCGTAAGAGCGTGTGGTGGCGCTATTGATCAGAGATTCCAGCCGCTCGTGTGCGTTACCGTCGATCTGCCTGCCGGCGCTTGACTTTGCAGTCTTGTATTCCAGAAGGAGCTTCTCGCAAAGCACATCGTCTTTCTCAAAGACAATTGTGTCATCAAACTTGGTTTTCATCCGTGAGAACATCGACGGATAGTCTTGTCCGGCGAATGGGCCGGATTCGGGGGCATACCTCGCGATGGCCTCGGCTGTCCCAGGGAATCTGTCAACCATATCTGGAACACCGAAATCGAGATCCAACCACCCGCTAGGTGCTTCGGAAGCACGGTGCTCGATCTGAGTTGTCGGCAAATAGAGGCCGCGATTGCCAGTTGAAATATGTGCCCAACATCGAGATCGAGGCCCGCGTACCAACTCCACGTCGCTCGTTTTGGCCTTCAAATACAAAGCAACTTCTTGCCACATGGTAGCGGCGAGTTTTTCAAATTGATCGCCTTCTCGACGACTACCCGTTCCCGTCCGAGCCCGAGATTCGCTGGCCTCGAATGCCTCGAGTTCACAGGCAATACGGTTGATCTCGTCGTTAGGGAACGTGTGCATGACTGTTGACAGGGTAGCCACCTTTGCAAACAAAACGCGAACCGACAGTTCACACATGCACCTTCCGGTTATACACCCACCACTCCAGCATCACGATCGCCAGCGCCGCGAGCACCAGCCACGGCCAGAGCCTTCGCGTGACCTCCTGGCGCGTCGTGCCCTGGGCCCGCACGATGTCGCTGGCGAGGGTGAGTTGCGGCGCGGGCGTGATATCGCTCTCGGCGGGGTTCAGCAGGTTCGCCGCGTAGAAGCGGGCGATTCTGGCTCCATCGGAAAAATCGCTGGCGGTCGCCGAGCCGTCCCAGCGGACCTTGTAGATGCCGGTGCGATCGACCGGGCCGAAGATGATCCTGCCGTCGCCGGCGGGCTCCAGACGCTGGCTCGAACCTGTCGGGGCCCCGGTCTGGCGATCCGGCGGGACGATCGAGACCTGGTTCGCGTCCGGCGGCAGGCGGTCGTTCAGGACCTCGCCGGGCGCGAGCTGACGCGCGAGCGTCGAGGCGACGCCCTCGTTGCCCAGATCGTTGATCGCGCTGGCGACGAAGACGGGAAAGCTCACGTCGAAGGGCCAGGTGCTCTGGAGCGGGTCGAAGACGACGCTGATGGCGCGCAGCTCGGGCTCGATCAGCTCGAGGATCGCCGGGCCCGCGTCGGTGCGGGCGAGCACCGCGACGCCGGAGGCCGGGTCGACCTCGACGATCGGCGACGCGACGATCTGGATCGTGTCGAGCGCCAGCGACGCCGTCGCGGCGTGCTGGCGCGACCAGTCGACGAACTGCACGCCCTGTTTGGTGTCGCCCACGGTCACGCCCGTCGGCGGTGTGACACCCAGCATGAGGTAGCGCCCGGGCGGGAGCACACCGTCGCTCGCGGGCAGCACGCGATCGAGGATGGCGACATCGAACGCCCCGGCTTCGCCAGCAGCGATTGCCTCCTCGTACTCATCCAATGACATCGTCGCGAACCGCTCGAAGCTGAGCGTGCTGAGCCACTGTCGCAGGAACGGATTGCCCGGCGTGACCAGGACCACGCTGAGCCGACGCGCGGGCGGGACCACGAGCCAGCCGCGGTCATCCACGGCGAGGGCGTCGTTCTCCATCGCGTCGCCGATCAGCCGGATCTCGACGAGCGCGGCCTCGGGCATCGAAAAGTCGATCTGCGTGCCGCCGGTGCCGGGCGTGAGCGGGCCCGTCGCGACTTCCGTGCCGTCATCTTCGATCCCCTCGGCCCGGACCACGGGATCATCGAACGACCCGCCTGCGGCCTGCACCGTCACCGGATAGATGCGGATGTTGTCGTCGATGCGGATCTGGACATCGACCGTGCGCTCGATAGATGCGTTGGATTGCAGGCCAACGAAGATGCTGAGCCTAGTCGGATCCTCGTAGCCGCGCTCGGCCCGCAGCGCGACGATGCCGATGTTGGTCTGGGTGTCGTCGCCCTGGTCGTGGTAGATCAGCTCGTCCTCGACGCCGGCGAGGACCTCGGTCGCGTCGGGCAGGCGCCCATCGGAGAAGATATGGACGGTGCCGATGCCGGCACGCAGGGTCTCCACGCTCTGGGTCTGCGTCTGGCCGGCCTCGTTGACGAACGTGTCCTGCATCCGGCGGATCGGGGCGTGGGCCTGGGCGAGGTCCATGGCCTGCTTGAGCCCGCTGCTCGCGTGCGTCGGCTGGATCGACTCGATGACCCGGCGCAACTGGGCCTTGTCGGACGTGAACGTGCTCAAGACCTCGGCGGTCGCATCGAAGGCGATGACCATCGCCTCCTGCGGCTGCTTGTCGGCGAGGCGGCTGAAGAAGTTGCCCTCGCTGAGCGAATCGACCAGGGCGATGGCCTCTTCTTTCGCGGCGTCCAGGCGGGACGTGCCCGAGCCGTCCTCGCTGAGCATGCTCGCCGAGCGGTCGATGAGGATGACGTGCCGATCATCAACCTGGGCGTCGTCGCTGAACTGCGGCTGGGCGAGGGCGAAGAGCAGGCCCGCGAGCACGAGCAATTGGAGCAGCAGCAGGATGTTCTTGCGGAGCTTCTGGAATGGGGCGTTGGCCTGGAGGTCTTCAATTGCCTTGCGCCAGAGCAGCGTCGAAGAGATTTCCAGAGGGCGTCGGCGGAGTTTGAGGAAGTACAGGATGATGAGCGAGGGCACCGCGATCGCGGCGGTCAGCGCGGCGAGTCCTGGGGTGAGCCATGTGAGAGCGAGCAAGCGAGAAAGCGAGAGAGCGAGAGAGGGCTCTTGCATGGGTTAGCCCTTCTTCTTTTCAAGAGATCGGATGAGCGCCTGGAGGATTACTGCGACTTCACGCGCCAGGTCATCGATTGCGGGGTTGCCACTCACCAACTCCAACCGGGAAGCGAGCATGAGCTGTGTTCGCAACTCGTTGATTGAACCACGAGCTGTACGAAGGAACCGAATATAGTCCTGGCGAGAACCTCGGCCGTGACCCTCTGCGATATTGGAGGGAACCGATACGGCGGCTCGGCGCATCTGGCTGCACAATCCGAACCGTTCCTTCTCGGGCAAGGACCGAGTCAGCTTGTAGATCTCCTCTGCGAGCCGCATCGCCTTCTGCCACGCGATGAGATCCTCAAACGTCCGCACGACATTGCGGTTCTCCCCTCTCTCGCTCGCTCGCTTGATCGCTTGATCGCTCATGTGAGCAGCCCTCGCTTCCGGAAGTAGTCGAGCACAAGCGTGTCAATCGGCGTGTTGGATTGCACGGTCAGGAGCGTCATCTCACGCTGAGCGCAGAATGTGCGGAGCTGGTCTGTGTACGCACCCAATACTTGCTTGTATCGCTTCAGCAAAGGCGCGGAGATCGTGACCTCGGCAAAATCGTCATCCTCGATATCCCGCAGGCGGAGGTCGCCGCGAACGTCCGGATCGACTTCCTGCGGGCTCAGGACTTGCAGGCAGAACAGGTCGTAGCCGCGCCCGGCGAGCAAGCGCAGCCCGTCCTCGTACCCCTCCTTCATCAGAAAATCGCTGAGCACGACCATCACGCCCTTGCCGGTGCGGCTCAGCGCGATCCGCTTGGCGTGCTCGCGAAAATCGCTCGCCCCGCCGGGCTCGATCGTGCAGAGGAAACGGGCGAGATCGTGCGTGCGTCGGCGGCCGCGCAGATTGCGGATGCTGGACAGCTCCTGGGTAGATCGGCTCTCCGAGCCGATGTCTTCGCCGCTTCGTTCGGTGTCCATCGCAGCGGCTCGCGACCCCTGTCCACCCGCATCGGCTCGGAGAGCCGATCTACCCATGCCGCCCATGATGTTCGCGCTCACGCGGTTGAAGTTGACCAGGCCGACGTAGCCGAGGGTCATCGCGACCTGCTGCATGAAGAGATACTTGTTGGGCTCGCCGCAGTCGCTGCTGCCGCTGGCGTCGAGCACCAGGTGCAGCGAGAGGTCCTCTTCCTCGAGAAAGAGCTTCAAGAAGAGCCGATCGAGGCGAGCGAAGATGTTCCAATCGATGTGGCGGATGTCATCGCCGACGGCGTAGGGCCGGTGGTCGGCGAACTCGACGGACTCTCCGCGTTTCTTGGAGCGCCGCTCGCCGCGGAGCTTGCCGGCGAAGATCTTCTGGCTGGCGAGGTCGAGGCGCGAGATCTTTGCGATCAGCTCGTTGTCGAGCAGCTCGTCGATCGTGGCGGGGCGTTTGATGTCTTTGGTTCGTTGCATTTATTTCCCGCGGAGAGCGCGGAGGCCGCGGAGATCAGAAAGAGGAGAACTGAAACACGGAGGGCCACGGAGCACGGAAACGAGTTATGTTTGCGAAAAGTCCTCGGGTACGGGTGCGCGGGTTCGGAGCCAGTCGTGACCAAAGACCGCCCGTTGCTTTGTGGGAACGTCATCCGCCTTGCCGTGGCCCGGGCTCGGCTGGCCAGTCCCGACATTCACGACGATCGCGGAGATGTCTGGCAGTTGCTTTGATTCACAGTAACTCTGGATGGGCCGGAGAAACTGTCCCATGCTTTGAGCCGAGGTGCCGGTCCATGTGGCAGCTTCTTTGTACGTTACCGTTCGCGTATCAGCCGCCGCGGCCACGAGAGCAAACCAGATCTGTGATGCACGCTCATTCGTCTTCATAACTCTTGCCGCCCTTCTCTGTGGCCCTCCCGTGGCCCTCCGTGTTTCAAACTCCCTGCCCTCCGCGCTCTCCGCGGTGATTCCTCAAACCCCCACCCCCACCGGCTCGGTCGGCGTCAGCTCCAGGATCTGCTTCACCAGCTTGTCCGGATCGATCCGGTCCGCCTCGGCCTCGAAGTTCAGCAGCAGGCGATGCCGCAGCGCCGCCAGCGCCACGTCCTGGATATCCCGATTGGAAACGTGATACCGCCCATCGGTGATCGCCTTGACCTTGCCCGCCAGGATCAGCGCCTGGGCCCCGCGCGGGCTCGCCCCGCAGCGGACATACCGATTCGTCGGCCCCGCCTGCCCGCCCGCCGCGAACTGTCCCTCGGGATGCGTCGCCAGCACGAGCCTCGCCGCGTACTCCTTGACGTGCGGCGCCACGATCGCCCCGCGGATCAGCTCGCGGGCCTCGAGGATCTTGGGTCCGTCGATGATCGCGCTCACGCTCGGCATCTCGCTGCCGGTTGTGCGATCGATAATAACCATCAGCTCGTTCAACTTAGCGTACCCGACGTTGATCTTGAACAGGAACCGGTCCATCTGCGCCTCGGGCAGCGGGTACGTCCCCTCCTGCTCGATCGGGTTCTGCGTTGCGAGAACTATGAACGGCTTATCCATCACATAGCTGTTGCCCGCGATCGTGACGCGCTGTTCCTGCATCGCTTCCAGCAACGCGCTCTGGGTCTTCGGCGTCGCGCGATTGATCTCGTCGGCCAGGATAACCTGGGCGAAGATCGGACCCTTCTGGAAGACGAACTTCCGCTGGCCGGTCTCGGGATCGTCCATAACGATATTGGTGCCGAGCACGTCGGCGGGCATCAGATCCGGCGTGAACTGGATCCGGCTGAACGGCAGGTGCAGCGTCTCGCTCAGCGTCCGCACCAGCAGGGTCTTGCCCAGCCCCGGCACGCCCTCGAGCAGCACGTTGCCACCCGCGAAGAGGCATGTGAGCACCCCCTCGATCACCTCGTGCTGCCCGACGAGGACCTTGCCGATCTCGTCGGACAGTTGCTTGAACGTTGCGCGAAAAGCCTCGCATTGGGCTTTGACGGCTGCCGGGGTTTCTTCTGACATTCGGTACTCCAACGGATGTGAACCACGGAGGGCCACGGAGGGCCACGGAGTTCAGGAATCTGAACTTGGATCTTGAATCGCCGTCTTGCTCGAAGAATCGCGGCCGGATTGCCGCAGAAAGCAAGATGCCGCGATCAATCCAATGTTGGTGAAGAAGATGATTACCATGCTGACCAAGGAGAAGTTGACGAAGAGGTCAAGTGAGTGTGACCCCGATTGATCCGGCTCTGTGCTTCTTCCAACACTCCATACAAAGATCAGAAGACCGACAAACGCCCAGCCACAAAGCATGGCATTCCCGCGTCGCGCTTGTGTCTCTGTCTTGTCCATGGATTTCGCCTATCTCCGTGGCCCTCTGTGGCCCTCCGTGTTTCAGTTCCTACGAGTCTTCCTCCAACTCTTCTCGCGCCCGCTTCTTCGCCGCCATCAGCCGGCTCATTCCGTCGCCCGACTCGGCCTTGGCTACCTTGGGCCTGCTGCGGCTGGCCGGGTCCACCTTCTCGGCCTCGCCCGAGAGCGCGACGTTGCCGACCGGCTTCTTCGCAAGCGTTTCTTCATCCACCTCGAACCGGCGCTTGGCGACCTTCCTGTCATCCTCGCCGTAGCGCTCCTTGGCCTTGACCCGCGCGGCCCGCAGCGCATCGACCTGCGTCGTGGTCGTCTCATCGCGTGACGTGACGCCGCGCCGCAGCGCCGCCATGATCGCCGCCGGCTCGATCCGCACCCGCCGCACCGCGACATCCGCGAGGAACAGCCCGATCGCCGCCAGCAGCAGCGGCAGCCAGATCGCCCGCGTCGCCACCGGCATCGTCAGCCCCTCGCGCCGGAACAACTCCGCGCTCTGCGGCGAGCTCGGATCCAGCACCCTGCCCCCCGTCATCTCCGCCACCTGTACTAGCAGCGCGCTGTTATCTTCCAACGCCCGGAACTCGTCCGCAAACGGACGCGTCACCGCGGCTTGCGCCACGCCCCGGATCATCTCGCCCCCATCGCCCGCCGGCGCCGCAAAGCGTGCCGCGAGCACATACGTCCCCGGATCATCGGAGCGGAACGAGCCCTCCCACCGCCCGGGCCCGACCTGGCGCAGCTCCAGCGGCACCGACCCGCCATCGGGCTCTGCCACCCGCGCCTCGAAGGCTCCGGTTGCCAGCCGCTCGCCGTCGCCGTCCAGCGCCTCGATCGTCACCAGCGTCCGGTCGCCGTCGTTCTCGGTGATCACCCGGATATTCGCCGAGCCGCTGGGCCGCATCGCCCAGCGCGTGTGCTGCTCCCAGAACTTGCGATAGCCCGGCCAGTCGGTCCACGCCCCCGCCCAGCGATTGGTTGCGTCGGTCGTCACGCAGAACACGCGCCCCAGCCCGTACTGCCAGTGGGCCGCTACGGGATCGTTCTCCTCGCCCGCGCGCAGCGTCACGACGCTCAGCCCCTCGCGATCCGCGGCGACGACATAGCCCGTGATCGGCGGCACCACGCCGATATCCCGCATCGGCGCACTGCCCGACGGAATCACGCTCGGCTGGATCTGCGGGCCCTCCCAGATCAGGCTCCGCCGGATGAGCTGTGCCTCCTTGAAGATGATCTTCACGACGTCGGCGTAGTTCGTGCCGACGTTGTAATACTTGCCGCCGGTCTGGTCGGCCATGTACCGCATCGGGCCGAGCCCGTACCCGCCGTGCGTGCTGACCGCGACAGTTGAGATCGTGATGTTGTCCGCCACGAAGTCGTCGATGATCGTGCGGTTCAGCGTCGGGTCGCCATCCGAGAGAATGATGACGTGGCGCTGCCCGGCGTTGACCGACGTCAGGCCCTTGTGCGCCTTGCGCAGCGACGGATCGAAGCTCGGCATGTCGCCGAACGCCAGCCGATTGATCGACCGCTTGATCGAGCTCTTGTCGCCCAGCACCCCCAGCGGATGCACCCAGTCGTCCGAGCGCGTCGACATCGGGTTGTACTCGATGATCCCCGCCAGATCGAGCCGACTCAGCGCATCCACCGCCGCGTTGGCGACCTGACGCCCGTAATAGACGCCGTTGGGCATCTCGATCGAGTGCATGATCATGACCAGCGCCCCGCGCGGCATCTGGCGCTTGTTGGGCGGATCCAGCCGCAGCGGCAACGCCTCTGCGATACCCGAGTCGATCCAGCCGCCGGCCCCGAAGCTCTCCGGCCCGCCGCTCATGCCCAGCCCGCCGCCGAGGTCATGCACATACCGCTTCAGATTCTCGATCTGCGCATTGGAAAAGTTGTACGACGGCTCGTTACAGAGGATGATCGCGTCGTAGCCCGCCAGCCCCGTCAGATCGCCCGCGAGCCGGTCGGCCGTGATCTCCTCGATCCCCAGCCCCGTCGCCCGCAGCTCGCGCACCAGCAGCTCGGACTCGCTCGGATCCTCGCGCACAACCAGCGTCTTGCCCTCGCCCGAGACGAACGTCACGCCCAGCGCCCGGTTGTTCTCGATGAGCGTGTCGCCCACCGGCCGCCCGCTCCGGATCTCCGGCTCGAACCGCGCCTCGAACTGTTTCGGCCCGGCTTTGCCCGCAAAGACCTGCCGGCTGAAGATGTTCTGCCCGGGCTCCAGCGCCACGGGCGAACCCAGCGAGGGATGATCCGGCGAGATGTCGATCGGCTCGCCGTTCATCGTCAGGTAGATCAGCCCACGGGCCTCGCTCGTCGCCGTGATCGCGACCTTGACGTTGATCACCTGCCCCTGGCGTGCCGTCGCCGGCGCCATCATCCGGTCCAGCTTCACCTCCTGGTCGTAGCTGTACCGCAGGGGCAGCACGTCGATCGGAATTCCCGCGGCCTTGGCGGCGCTGGCGACCTGCAAGAGACTCCCCGCCGTCTCGTTGCCGTCGGAGGCCAGCAGCCCCCTCGCCGCGGCGTCCTTCGGATTCGTCGCCATCATCAGATTGACGCCATTGGCCAGATCCGTCGCCTCGACATTACCCGTGTAGGTCCGCTCGACATCGCGCACGCCCTGTGTCGGCAGATTCTGGACGAACGCGTCCTTTGCGACCGTGATGACGCCCAGGCGATCGCCCGAACGCCGATCGCCCATCGCCGTCTCCAGGAACGCATCGACCTCCTGCTGCAACCGCACCGGCACCGAGCGAGACGCGTCCAGGATCGCCGTCACCGCGACGTCCTTGGCCTCCCGCCGAAGGCTCGGCTCGCCCAGCACCGCCACCAGCGCCACCACCACGACGATCCGCACGAAGAACACGATCCAGCGGGTCGCCCCCTCCAACCCCGCCAAGCTCGATCGCCCGATCAGCACCACCAGCGGCAGCAGCACCGCCGCCAGCAGCAGCCACTGCGGGTGATCGAACTGCACCGGCCCGATGACCAGCGACCCGAGCAACTGGGTCCACCCGCTCATGGACCAGGCCCCGCCAGATCCGTCGCAGAAAGACCCTCAGGGCGACAACCGAGGATCCGATTGTTCCCCGAATCGAGCACGAACAGCGTTCCTCCCATCGCGTCGATGGCCCAGGGGGTGGACAGCTCGCCGGCGCCCCGACCCGGCACACCATACCGGCTGTGCACCTCGCCCGCCGAGAGATCGACGAGTGCGATCCGCGAGGCGCCGAACTCGCTCACCAGCGCGCGACCGCCGCCGAGCAACATCAAGCCATATGGGTAGTCGAACGCCCCGGTTCCCGCCTCATTGGGGGTTCCGATCCAGGAAACCAGCTCGCCGTCGAGCGTGAACCGCCCCACGCGATGGTTCGCGGCGTCGGTCACCACCAGTTCGCCGGCCTCCGAATCGATCGCCAGCGACTGCGGGCGATTGAACTCGACGCCCTCCCCAGAGCCGTTGCGCCCGAAGCTGAAGAGGAATCCATCCTCGCCTCGTAGCACGTCCGCCGAGAAGACGCTCACCCGATCGTTCCCGCCGTACTCACTCACATAGATCCGTTCCGGACGCCCGGTCTCATCCTCCAACACGGCGACATCGGTCGGAAAGATGAACCGCCCGCCCGCCTCGCCGAAGCCGCCGAAGCTCGCGAGCAGTTCGGGCCGCTCGCGCATCCCCGTCGCCAGCGCAAACACCGCGACCCGCTGCTCGTGCGTGTCGGCGACGTAGATCACCGGCGACCCATCCAGAAACGGCGCGATCGTCAGCCCCGTGGGTTTCCCTCGATCGAACCTCGGCATCCGAAACCACGCCAGACACTCGCCGGTCTGCGGATCGATCCGCTGGACCCGCGCCGACTTATCGACGACCCAGAGTGAGCCCTCGCCGATATCCATGGCGCGCGGGTAATCGAACCGCCCGGGATCCCTGCCGACCGACCCGATTGTGTCGATCGCGACCAACGCCTCCCCCGGACGCGACTGCCGCCCATCGCACGCGCTCAGCGTCAGGATGACGCCGAGCAGGACCGCGAGGCTGGGTTTCCGGTCAGGCCGCATCGCCTGATCGTAATAGTCCTGATCGCCCGGAGTTCGCCCCAAGTCCCCGAGAGATGAGGATTCCGCTCCCGACCGCGAGCACGAGCGACACGCCCCCGATCAGCAGCACGCCCGCGCCGAGATCGTCCCGCCGCTGATAAT
Source organism: Phycisphaerales bacterium (assembly GCA_029260315.1). Classification (GTDB taxonomy): domain Bacteria; phylum Planctomycetota; class Phycisphaerae; order Phycisphaerales; family UBA1924; genus S146-42. The sequence continues at coordinate 10,454 of JAJDDM010000150.1, forward strand.
GGAGCAGTTCGAGCATGAACCGGGCCAGCCCGTCGGTCCCAACCGGCTGCAACAGGACCGCCGCCTCGATCTCGTGGACCGACAACGCCGCCACGCCAAGCGAGACCCCGACGAGCCCCGCCAGAAGTCGCGGTAGATCGGCAAAGAACCACCCACGCGCCGAAGGCCCGCGCAGCCCGTGCAGATCATCGAACGCTGCGGGCTCGATCGCCCGCAGCCACATCGCCCCCAGACACGCCACCACGCCGTACCGCCCCAGATGCGCAGCCCAAAGCGGCACAGACGACGCCCCAAGCCACGCCGGCACCCAACTCGCGTTGACCGCGCTCGCCACCGCAGCCCCCAGCAGCACGCCCGGCACCAGGCTGACCGCCGCGAACACGCCCAGCACGATCCCGCCCGCCCGCCGGTGCTCGCGCAATGCGATCCAGATCGCGCCACCCAGCACCAGCGCCAGCGCCCCCACGACCGACGCGTTGAGCACCGTCCAGCCAATCGCCCGGCTCGAACGGCGCACAAACCGCTCGATCGCCCCGAGATCCCGCATCGACCCCGCCAGCACCACCATCGGCAGCACCACGCCCAGCACCACCGGCACGAGGACGAGCAATATGCCAACGCCGCCCCCTCGCCGGCCCGACTCTCCGGCAACCACGCGCGGCGTCCGCGCCCACGCGAGCCACACGCCAACGCCAAGCGCAACAGCCAGCACCGGACTCGCGATCACCCAAGCCTCGCCGGTGCGTCCCAGGCTGACCGCGACACGCACGCCATTGGAGATCGTCTCGATCTGCGCCAGATCGAACGGCACGGTCTGCGCCAGCATCACCAACCCGACGATCGCGATCGCGCGCACGATCGCGCCGCGACAGAGATTCGCCAGCGCGATCTCTCGCCGCGCCGCGCCGCCGACTCCCAAACGCATCGCCTCGATCACCGCCCCGAGCGATCGCAGGCGGAGGTGCAGGATGATCCACGCGATCGGACTTGCCCAGATTGCCAACCCGACGATCGCGAGCGACTGGTCCGCGAGGCGAAGGAAGTTGAACCCGCGCTCGATCGACGCCTCCAGCAGCCACGACCCGATCGCCGAGGTGGGATCCAAAAGCGTCCGCCACGCGCCCGGCACGAGATATATGGGCACGAGCAGCGGCAGCACGACGAACACGCCCCAGCCGCCGCCGGCCCTCGCCGTCACGCGCGCGACGGGCCACGCCAGCACCGTCGCCAGCCCGCCGATGAGCGCCGAAGCCCCCGCCGTCACAAGCGCCATGCCGATCGCCGGCCCGCTCGGCGCTCCCGTTGTGCTCGTCCCCGGTGAATCGACGAAGAGTGTCGCAAGCGCGGCGACGACCGGCACGCTCGCCCCCAGCGTGAGCGCGACCAGCACCAGCCACACGAGCCATCGGAGCATCTGTCGAGTCTATGGCACGCGTCGGTTCGCCCATTGAGACGAGCCCGGACGTGCATTCGACACGCCTTTGCGGGTCGGCACAGGGCGAACAATCGGCTATCATCGCAATCCTCGCCGGCGCGAACGCCGGCCGGTTGTCAGTGCGGAGTCGGCCATGATCGATATCCGAAAGCTCAAAGAGCTCGTCAAGCTCATGGTCGAGAACGACCTCGCCGAGCTCGACCTGCGCGATAAGGAAGAGACCGTCCTCATCAAGCGCGGCGGCGAGGGCGTCCCGATGATCCACTCGCCCATGATGGTGCCACCCCAGGCAGCCGCCCCCGCGGGCGATCCCACGCCCAACGGAGCCGCGAGCGCGCCCGACAGCGACGAGGACGGCCTCGTCGCGATCGAGTCCCCCATGGTCGGCACGTTCTACACGTCGCCCAACCCCGACTCGCCCGCCTTCGTCAAGGCTGGCGACACCGTCAGCGCCGACTCGGTCGTCTGCGTCATCGAGGCCATGAAGGTCTTCAACGAGATCAAGGCCGAGTGCTCGGGCAGCATCACCCGCGTCCTCGTCAAGAACGGCGACTCGGTCGAGTTCGGTCAGAAGCTCTTTCTGGTAAAGCCGAGCTAGTGCTCGCAATGGCACGAGGCACTAGGCATCAGGCACTAGTGTCACGTCGCGGCGTGTCCGCCCCGCCTCGTGCCGAGTGCCTGGTGCCAAGTGCCCCGCTATGTTTCGACGAGTCCTGATCGCAAACCGAGGTGAGATCGCCCTACGGATCCTGCGCGCCTGCCATGAGCTGGGCGTCGAGGTCGTCTGCGTCTACTCCGAAGCCGATCGCGACGCGCCCTACCTGCGCCTGGCCGATCGCGCCATCTGCATCGGCGGCGCGCCCGCCAAGGACAGCTACCTCAACGTCAGCCGCATCATCTCCGCCGCGGAGATCGCAGACGTCGACGCGATCCATCCGGGCTACGGCTTCCTCGCCGAGCGCGCCGACTTCGCCGAGGTCTGCCGCGACTGCAAGGTCGAGTTCATCGGCCCAAGCCCCGAGGCGATGCGCCTGCTGGGCGACAAGGTCGACGCCAAGAAGACCGCCAAGCAGGCCAAGGTCCCCATCTTCCCCGGCTCCGACGGCGCGATCGAGGACGAGGACGAGGCCGTCGAGGTCGCCTCCAAGATCGGCTATCCTCTCATCATCAAGGCCGCCGCCGGCGGGGGCGGTCGCGGCATGCGCGTCTGCCGTAACGAGGCCTCTCTCCGATCCAACATCCGCGGCGCGCAGCAGGAAGCCCTCGCCGCGTTTGGTAACGGCGCGGTCTTCATCGAGAAGTTCCTCGAGAAAGCCCGCCACGTCGAGGTCCAGGTCATCGGCGACAAGCACGGGCACGCCGTCCACCTCTTCGAACGCGACTGCTCCCTCCAGCGCCGCCACCAGAAGATCATCGAGGAGTCTCCCGCCCCCGGCGTCGATCGCAAGAAGCTCAACACCGTCTGCGAGTCCGCCGCCCGCCTCATCAAGGCCGCAAACTACGCGGGCGCGGCAACCGTCGAGTTCCTCATGGACGAGGAGCAGAACTTCTCGATGCTCGAGGTCAACACCCGCGTCCAGGTCGAGCATCCGGTCACCGAGATGGTCACGGGCCTGGACATCGTCAAGCTCAGCATCCAGGTCGCCGCGGGCGATCCTCTGCCATTCCGCCAACGCGACGTCCGCGTCAGCGGGCACGCCATCGAGTGCCGCATCAACGCCGAGGATCCCGATCGCAACTTCATGCCCAGCGCCGGCACCATCGAGACCTGGCAGACCCCCGGCGGCCCCGGCGTCCGCCTCGACTCTCACGTCGTCCCCGGCTATCGCGTCCCGCCGAACTACGACTCGATGGTCGGCAAGCTCATCGTCCACGCCGAGAATCGCGTCGCGTGCATCCGGCGCATGGAGCGCTCGCTCCACGAGTTCGAGGTCGGGCCGATCAAAACGACGATCCCCCTGCACCGCCGCCTCATGCAGGACGCGGCGTTCGAGCACGGAGGGGTGGATATCCACTACCTCGAACGCACGCTCAAATCCTGACGCTCTACGCTCCTGTCTACAGTCAGCAAACACCGCCCCGCCGGTGCCGATGCACCGGCTTGGTCTCTCACGATGACACAAGGCAGGAGTTGAACAATGCGCCTCATACTCACCGCAACAGTTCTGGCCGCCGCGACGAGCAGTCTGCTTCCGGTCCGGTCCGCCGCCACGCCGCCCATCCGCTCTTTCGTCGGCGAGGACACGCTGACTCTCGAACGAGCGGGTGACCCCGAGATGGCCGCCGGGCCAGACCATGTCGTGCTCGTGTACAACTCCTCGCTCATCGTACAAGACAAAGATGGATCGATCCTGAGAGAGATCACCTTCCAAGACCTCGTCTCTGTGCAAGGAGTATTGCAAGACCCCGAGGTTGTGTACGACCCGGAATCCGGCGAGTACTTCGTGGTCATCATGCAGTCAAGCACTCCCAACTTCTTTCTCGGAGTTCTGGGCGACGTGCCGGATGACGATTCGGACTGGAAGTTCTACAGCTTCGCCATCGGCAGCGGTGGCGTGTTCACGATCGATCAGCCGAATCTGACGATCCAGGACGACACCGTTCTAGTCTGGAGCGTGAACACCAGCGCACTCCCGCGGACAACCATTGCGGTCGTCGTTGACAAGGCGGCAGTCGTTGCCCGAGATCCCGCGCCCGCGTCTGCAATCGTCGAGGATGAGCTCGCCGGAGGGACCATCACATCACGATCAGGGCCGTCGTTGATGCCCAAGGGAGAGAGCTACCTCTTAGCTGCCCAGCTGCTCCAATCCACTCCGCTAACCGCGGAGAAGATTCGGCTACGAGCGATGAAGAGCCCCGAGACGGTGTTTACCACCGATCCCGGAAACCACTTCACCCAGCAGTTCGATCTGCCTATAAGCACAGTCGTCCACGAGCGGGACGTGCTAACGACAAACTCCAGCACGACTAGAACCTGGGTGGACTTCCGCAGCCGCACCGAGTTTGTCAACGACAACCTCTGGCTGGTCCATACGATCAAGGCCGACACCAACAGATCCATTGTTCGCTGGTATCAGATCGACCTCAATGGCTGGCCCGTCGTCCCTTCGATGGGACCATGCGTTGTCCGCTCCGGGGATATCTCCCCGCCAACGGCGTTGAAGAAACTGGATCCCACGGTGAGTGCGTTCTATCCATCCATCGATGTGAACAAGTACGGCACCGCCGTTGTCGTTTTCCTGGTCACCGGAGCGACGACTCCCGTCGGCATGTACGCGTCGGCGAAGCTGCCGTCCGAGACAACGTTCGGCGAAGCTTCGGAAGTGCTCACAAGCACGGAGGATATCGTTGGCTCGTTCTCCGATTACACCCGCGTAGACATCGATGCCGCAAATCCCCATGTGTTCTGGGCGCATCACACGCTCGCCGGGTCCGGACCGAACCGAACGCTGCCGGGGCGATCGACCTGGGTCGCGGCATTTGCGCCGATTTTCTGCACCGCAGATCTTACCGGATCCAGCGATACAGCGGACCCAGATTACGGTGACACGGACGGAATCGTGGACTCCGAGTATTTTTTCTACTTCTA
>JAJDDM010000016.1 GCA_029260315.1 Phycisphaerales bacterium
TCACCCCGCCGATGAGCAGGTGGGTCGCGAAGCTATGGCGGAGGGTGTGCGGATGGACGTCCCTGAGCCCGGCGAGCTTGGCGTAGCGCCGCACGATCTGCCAGACCGCGACCCGCTCCAGGGGCCGCCCGGTGCGCGAGAGGAAGACCCGCCCGCGATCGAGCCCCTCGGGGTGTCGGAGCTTGGGGCGGCACTCTTTGAGGTATCGAGCGAGCCACGCCGCGGCGTGCTCGCCCATGGGCGTCTGGCGGGTCTTCATGCCCTTGCCGGTGATGCGGATGGTCTTGTGCTTGAGATCGAGATCGCTGAGTGCCGCGGCACCGACCTCGCTGGCGCGCAGGCCGCTGGCGTACATGAGCTCGAGCATGGCCCGGTCGCGCAACCAGAGCGGCGCACTGGTGGGGGCGCGGGCGGACTCGTCCGCGGCCTCGACCAACCGCCGCATCTGGGAGGGACTGAGCACGCCGGGCAGGCGTCGCCAGAGCTTGGGGGCGTCGATGTGTTGGCCGAGGTCCTCCTCGTGGAACCCCCGGGCGAGCAGCCATCGGCTGAAGACGCGGATGGTCGCGATGTGGCGGGCGGCGGATGCGCCCGAGAGCTTGCGGTCGCGGGTGAGGCTGGCGACGTGCTCGAGGATGTGGCTGGGGCGGATGTCCCTGGGGGCCTTGACGCGGGCGGTGGTGAGGTCGAGCAGGAGGTCGCGCAGGTCGCGGGCGTAGGCCTCGAGGGTGGCGGCGGCGAGGCCGCACTCGATGCGCAGGAAGGTCACGAACTCGATGCGGGCGTGCTCGAGGGGCGCGCTCCATGGGGGTGCGTCGGGTGGGCTGGGGGCGCGCGGCATCTCAACTGGATGATCGGGCGGCGCGGGGGGTTGTCAAAGAGAAAACGCCCCGGGCGGGTTGCCCGGGGCGTTGGGGGTCGGGGATGGCGTTCTCGTTTAGCCGAGCAGCGCGAGGGCCTGTTGGGGCTGCTGATTCGCGAGGATCAGCGAGTTGGAGGCGGCCTGGGTGAGGATCTGCGAACGGGTGAGGTTCGCGGTCTCTGCGGCGAAGTCGGCGTCGCGGATGACGCTCTCGGCGGCGGCGGTGTTCTCGACCGCGATGCCGAGGCTCCGGATGGTCGCGCCGACGACGTTCTTCTGGAACGCGCCGAGGCGTCCGCGGAGGCTGGAGACCTCGCTGATGGCCTCGGTGACGACCTTCTGGGCGTTCTCGAGGCTGCCGTCGACGACGTTGAGGTTCTTGCCCGAGCCGAGGTCGTCGAGGAAGTAGAAGGTGCCGGCGGTGTCGGCGTCCTCGGACTTGCCGAGCTTGCGGGCGGCGACCTCACCGATGCCGAGCGAGACCTTGCTGGCGATATCGACGTTTGGTCCGAGCTGGAAGTCCGCGCCGCCGCCAGTGATGGTGAGGGCGTTGATCGCGCCGAGGGTCTGGGAGGTGGAGGCGTCGAGGGAGAGTTCGATGTTGAGCACATCGGTGTTGACGCGGATAGTCTTGCCGTCGCTGGTTGCGGCGACGCCGTTGATGTTGGCGCCGATATCCTGTCCGAGGTCCTTGACGCCGTTGGTGGCGTTTGCGAAGGTGGACTCAGCGGAGGAGTTTGCGGTGTTGGCGTCGGCGGCCTCGAAGCCGAAGATGCCTCCACCGGCGATGTTGCCATCGTCGATGACCTTGACGTTGACGAAGCTGGAGTCGCCGTAGCCGACGCTGTTGAGAACGACGCCGGAGGCGTTGGCGGTGGCCTGGACGCCGGTGACATCGGCGAAGGTGTTGATGGCGGCGGCGACGTCGGCGGCGCTGGTGCCGGAGCTGAACTGGAGCTCACGGGCGCCGATGGCGCCGGAGATCTCGAAGACGAACGCACTGGTAGCGCCGCCCTGGAGGTTGACGGCGGCGCCGCCGAAGTCGAAAGCGAGCTTGCCCTGCTGGGCGGACTGTGTGACGATGACGTCGACGTCGAGTGTGGAGCCGCTGAACTTGGCGCCGTTGACGTTGACGGTGTCGACGCCCGAGTCGATGCTGGTGGTGGCGTAGTCGAAGGTGCCGTTGAGGAGCTTTGTGCCCTGGAAGTTGGTGCTGGAGCTGACGCGGTCGATGGTCTGGAGGATGGAGTCGATCTGGAGCTGGTTGGCTTCCTTCTCGGCCTTGCTCAGGCCGGCGGTGTTTGCGGTGGTGGTGATCAGGCCCTGGAGCTCGGTGAGCAGGCCGGAGATTTCCTGAAGGCCGCCCTCGGCGATGTTGACGACCTGATCGGCGCGTTCGGCGTTATTGATCGCGGCGTTCGTGGCGGTCAGCTCCGAGCGGAGATTCTCCGAGGCGATGAGGCCGGCGGGGTCGTCCTTGCCTCTATTGATGCGGACGCCGGTGGCCAGCCTCTGGAGGCTGGTGGCGAGCTGGAAGTTGTTCTGTCCGAGCACGCGCTGAGCGAGCAGCGAACTGACGTTGGTGTTGATGCGACTCATGACGTCCTCCGTGAACAGCTCCGGACGGCCTTGGTCCACTCAGCCGTTCGCCAACCGCTGGCGCCTCGCGTGAGGCATGACTTCCAAGGATCCTCCGCAACGTGCGGGTGATCCATTGGTCCGCCTCCTGCGGACCGGTCTTGATCGCGAGGCTTCCGTCGCCACGCTTCGAGGGCATCCATCGGCGGCGTGCGGGGCGAGGTTGAGTCCGGAGAGCGGGTTTGGCAATAATCCCGTTGCGAACGGGTCAGGAGGGCCACAGAACGAGGCCACGCACCCGCTTTGGGCGGGTGCGTGGGGTGGATGGGGGTCCGAGAACGTGATGTCGGAGGTCGTTGTCGCGGACTGTCACTGCGTTGGAGGCAGTCGGGTGAGCGCTGGCCCGGACCTTCGCAGAGCCTCAGATCCGGCGTCCGTGGGCACCGGTGGTCTGTGCTCTGCGCGGGATGGGGCCTTGTTGCCTTAGCCGAGGAGTTGGAGGACCTGCTGGGATTGTTGGTTTGCCAGGGCGAGGACGGTGGTGCCGGAGCTGGAGAGGATCTGGGCTCGGGTGAGTTGGCTGGTCTCGAATGCGAAGTCCGCGTCGCGGATCTGGGAGCTGGAGGCCGAGAGATTCTCGAAGGCGGATTGCAGGCTTCTAGTGTTTGTCTGGAGGACGTTGCGTTCGAATGCGCCGAGGCGTCCTCGGAGGACCGATATCTCGTCGATGGCCTTGGCGAGGATGTCCTGTGCGGCGGTGAAGTCGTTGCGTGTGAGGCTGTCAGCGAGGCTGTTGGCGCCGTCGGTCTTGAGCGAGGAGAGGAACTGGACGGTGCCGGCGGTGAGGACGCCGCCGAGGGTGGAGGCGGCGACGGAGGAGACGCCGATGTTGACCTGCTGGAGCGCGTTGACGTCCGGTCCGAGCTGGAAGATGGCGCCGCCGCCGGTGATGGTGAATGTGGTGGTTGTCTGGGAGGGTGTTGTGGCGAAGGTCTCGTCGAGGAGGAGGTCTAGGCCGAGGACGCTGGTGTTGAGGCTGAGGTTGAGCCCGTCGCCTCGGGCGAGGGTGCCGTTGACCAGTGCGGTGACGTCGGTGCCGATGTCGCGGCTGGCGCTGATGAGGCTGGGGTCTGTCCAGTCGAAGGGGTCTGGGGGGGTTGTGCCGTCGGGGAGGCGGAAGGTTGTGAACCCGTCGTCTGCGGGGTCCTCGGGGCGATCGATGCGTGTGACCGAGACGAAGGAGCTCGCGCCGTAGCCGACGCTCTTGAAGGTGACGCCTGAGTTTGCGTCTCCGTTGATGAGTTCGGCCTCGACGCCGGTGAGCGCGGTGAGGCTGTTGATGCCGGAGACGACCTGGTCGAGTGTCTGCCCGCTGGTGAACTGGATGGTGGAGACGCCGGTGGCGCCGCGGACTTCGAGTGTGACGGAGCTTGCGAGCTGTCCTGAGACGGGCTGGATGTCGCCGGAGAAGTAGAGGTTTCCGTTCTGAGCGCTTGCGATGACGTCGACCTCGACGTCGAGCTGTCCGGTGCCGACGAAGCTGGCCTTGTTGATGCTTGCGGTCTCGATGGCGTTTGCGGAGATGCCGGAGGTGGTGTAGTCGCGGGAGCCATCGAGGAGCTTGAGCTGGCCGAAGCTCGCGGTGTTGGAGATGCGGGAGATGGAGTCGATCGCCGAGTCGATCTGGAGCTGGTTGGCGTCGCGTTCTTCCTTTGAGTTTGCGCCGGTGTTGGCGGACTCGACGATGAGCGAGCGGATGGAGTTGAGCAGGTCGTTGACCTCTGCGAGGGCGGCCTCGGTGGTGGCGATGACGGTGCTTGCGCGTTCGCCGTTCTTGATGCCCTGCTCGATGCCCTTGATGTCCGAGCGGATGCGCTCGGAGATGATGAGCCCGGCGGGGTCGTCTGCGCCTCTATTGATGCGCAGGCCCGTGCTGAGTCTTTCGAGTCTGAGCTCGAGTTCGGCGTTGGATCGCCCGAGGCGAGACTGGGCGATCAGGCTGGGGATATTGCTGTTGATTCTTGACATGGCAATCCTCCGTGACCGTGGCGTGTAGCGCGTTCCATGCGCGTTAGGCCGACTGCTTGGAGTCTCCTCCTTGGGCGTTCTCGTCCGGTCGCACATGTGCGCCGGGGGTCAATCTTCCGTTGTTGGCGACGCGGTTTCGCGCGGGGCCCGGGCTGATGGGTGTTCGGAGTGCGTCGAGGCCTCCGGCGTCGAGGCGAGCGGCCTGCTCGTTCTCGCTGCGGATGGCGTCGTAGACCTCTTTTCGGTGTACGGCGATCCTGGAGGGGGCGTTGATCCCGATGCGGACCTTGTCGCCTCGTATGTCGACGATGGTGATCTCGATCTCATCGCCGATCATGATGGTCTCGTCGCGTTGGCGGCTGAGCACCAGCATTGGTTGTGTTCCTGTCTCGCGAGCGGCCCGATCCGTGGGCCGCGCTAGGTTCGTGGGACATCCGTGCGGGGGCGCGGGCGATTGCTCGCGCGACCGCGAGACGAGAGAAACGGTGCGTTGCTTGTCAGGCCGACTTGCGGGCTTCGGTCTCGACCTTGACGAGCTGGTGTCGGGTGGTCCATCGCTTCTCTGCGATGACCATCTGGTCTGCTCTGCGCTGGAGGGTGTTGATGACGAGCGGTCCCTGGAGGTTTCCGGTGAGGAATCCGTCGACCTTGTTGACGATGACGAAGACCTGCGCGTCGTCGAGGCTGTTGAGGGCGAGGGACTCCATCTGCTCCTTTCGGATGGGGACGGAGTAGTCCGGGACGAACAGTGCCGGGTCGGTGACGACGAAGGCGAGGGCGGGATCGTCGAGCGATTGCAGCCAGAAGAAGCAGGCGTCCTCGCCCGGTTCGAGGAGGCAGAATCGCTGTCGATCGGGGAAGCCCAGGAGGCCTTGATCGAAGGTGATGACGCGGTCGTCGGCGATCTCGATGACACCGAAGCGAGTGGTCCGCACTTCCATGGGTCCGCTCCACGTTTGTCGGCCGAGTCTTGCAGACTCCCCGGACGATCCGCGTCCGGGTGTGACGTCCTGTCCGCCGGTGCCGATGTGGCCGATCCATCGGCGGGCGCTGAATCCAAGGGCCGGGTCGGGCTTTCGCCCTGTTCCTAGCCGGGTTGCTAGCCGAGAAAGTCGAGCAGGGAGAGCTGGTTGAGGGAGGCCGCGGATTGCAGGCCTGCCTGGAGCTGGGTCTGCAATAGTGTGAATCTGCTTGCGGCGTCGACGAAGTCGAGATCGCGGAGCTGGCTGCGGATGGTCTGGTCGAGGACCGATCTGTCTTCCTGATGTCTGGTTGCGCGTTGCACTTGCTGGTTGAAACCTCCGACGAGGGCGCGGGACTCTGTTGCCCTTGCGAGCGACTGTTCGAGGTTCTCTGTCGCAAACTGGATGCCAAGGGTGTCATCGTCTTCGAAGGAGTCACGAAGATCGATGAGATCGCTGAAGGCGTTGTTGACGCGGATGCGGGAGCGGTCCTCGGAGAGGAGTGTGCCGGTGTTCTGGTCGTAGGCGGCGTCGAGGAGGCCGAGCTGCCAGGAGGCGGTGGAGTTGTTGCGCGCGGTGACCTGAACCCCGGCGGTGATCGATGGGTCGGCGGTGTCCTGGGTGAAGGCGATGCCGTTGGGGCCGTCGTTGAGCGATGCGGTGAAGAGGTCGGGGTCGAGGGCGGCGTCTGTGAGCTGCTGGTCGGCCTGGGTGTTGATTGCGTTGAGCAGGCTCTGCACGGAGGCGAGGTCGTCTGGGGCGAGGTTGATGGCGATCTCGAAGCCGTTGCCGAGGGTGATGTCGAAGTCGACGTCGCGGGCGGGGTCGGGCAGGCCGGTGACTTCGTCGACGTTGCCGGTGAGGGCGTCGACGCCTCTGCCGTCGTTGAAGACGCTGAGGGGGGTCTGGAGGTCGAGGGTCTTGATGCCGAGGGCGGCGGCGGTTGCCGCGCCGCCCGGGACTTCTTCTATGGCCATGGCCATGTCGCGGGAGCCGGCGACCTCGTTGACGACGACGAGGCGGTCTTGCTCGGGGTCGATCTCGACGCGCAAACCCAGCCCGGCACCCTGGATGCGTTCGCGCAGATCTTGCACGGTGGTGGCCTGGGAGAGGTCGAGGATGCTGGAAGCGCCCGCGGCGCGGACGCGGATCTGGCCGAGCGGGTCGCTGAGGGCTGAGAGGGCGTTGATGGGTGTTGTCAAGGTGAGCTTGGGATTGAGGCCCAGGCCATCGGGCGCCGAGCGGTTGAAGCCCATGGAGCCGTCGGGGTCGTTGATGCCGAGATCGCTGGCGGTGGTGCCGGCGCCTTGGTCGGAGAAGACAAGGTCGATGTCCGAGCCGTCGGCGGCGTCGGCGACGACGTCGAAGACGATGCGTTTGCCGCTGATGGAGACACCGTCGGGGCCGAGGACGTCGATCTGGGTGTCGTCCTCGTACTGGCGGATGGCGGACTCGATGGCGTCGATGGCGTCCTGGACGGTGTCGGCGTTGGTGAGGTCGATGGAGCGTGGTTCGGAGTCGCCGAAGGTGAACTGGACGACGCCGAGCTCGACGCCGAGGCCTCTTGCGCCGCGCAGGTCGGCGATGCGTGTGTCGGGGGTGAGGTTGGGGTCGAGGTCGACGAGGCCGACGTGTCTTGCGGAGGTGGAGCCGAGTGCGGAGGAGCCGAGGGTGAGGGGGACGGCGTTTCCGTCGCCGAGGTCTGTGCGGAGGCCTTGTGCGCCGGCGCGGTAGCGGTATCCGGCGAGGAAGCTCTCGAGGGGGGCGACGCCGGGGGTTGTGCCGCCGAAGAGGTGTCCGGCGACGCCCCGGCGGTTTGCGATGGATTGCATGGAGTCGATCATGGACTGGATGACGACGGCCTGGCTCTGGCGTTCGTCGGGCCCGGCGGCGAAGTCGATCTGGCTGAGGGCGATCTGGTGGGCCTCGTTGAGGAGGTCGGTTGCTTCGCCGAGGGCGGTGTCGAGTTCGAGCAGGGCGGAGTCGGCGTGCTGGAGGTTGCGGAGGATCTGGTCGCCCCGTTCGAGGCGTTCATTGAGGAGGCTGATGGCGGCGGACTTGACCGAGTCGTCGCTGGGGCGGTTGATGGCCAGGCCCGTGGCGAGCTTCTCCTGGAGGCGTGCGATCTGGAGGCTGGTGCGCGTGAGCGAGCCGCCGGTCATGCGGCTGAGCAGGAGGTTGGGGACGCGTGCGATGCTGGAGGGGAATGTGCTCATGGCTTTGGGTTCGGGTTAGACGATCGCCATCAGGGTCTGGAGGAGCTGGTCGGCGATCGAGATGACGCGGGCGGCGCCCTGGTATTGGCGCTGGAAGTTGAGGAGGTCGATGGACTCCTCGTCGATGCTGACGCCGCTGATGCCGGCGTTCTGGGCTTCGAGGCTTTCGCGGACGATGGTGGCTGCGCCCTCGCGGGCGATGGCGGTGCCGGTGTTGCCGGCGACGCGCTGGACGCTTGTCTGCCAGAAGCCTCGGAAGCTCTCGCCGTCGAGGGTGGTGAGGGGCTCATCCTGGAGCTGGGCGATGGCGAGGGCGGTGGCGTTCTCGATGAGTTCGCCGTCAACGATCTTGCCGACGCGCAGGCGGCTGGGTTGGTCGGCGAGGTCGGTGCGGACGGCGATATCGCGGGCGTTGGTGCCGGTGAAGAAGGCGTTGACGCCGAGGGTTGCGAGGGTGTCGGAGCTGTCGTCGGCGAACTCGAAGGTGTAGCCGTTGTCAGAGGTGATTTCGAGTCGGCCCTGGGCGTCTGCTCTGGCGTTGAGGCCGGGGACGGTGTCGAGCTGGTTGATGATGTCCTGGACGGAGGTGTCGTCCTGGGTGCCGCGGGTGAGGTCGTCGGCGATGCCATCGAGGTCGATGTCGATGCGGCGGACGGTCTGCTGGCCCGTTGCCTCGTGGCGGACGCGGACGAACAAGCCGCCGTTCTTCGCTGAGAAAGGGAGGTCTGCGATCACGGTGTTGTCGGGGTCGTTGAGGGCGAGGGCGAGCTGTTCGGAATCGAACGCGAGGGTGGAGCGGGCGGTGGTGAGGCCCTCGGTGTTTGCGCCGGTGGCGTGGAGGCGGTTGATCTGGAAGGTGAGCTGTGCGGCGAGGCGGTCGAGATCGTCGAGTGTGCTGCCGACGGATGAGTCGCGGGACTCGAGGAGCGCGCCGATGCGTCCGGAGGCGACACGGACCTCTCGCTGGTTGTCGCCGGCGACGATGGCGACGTTGACGCCGGCGTCTGACGAGACGCGCTGGACGGCGAGGGGTCGCGCGGTGTCGCCCAGGACGATGGGTGTGGAGCCGAGGAGGATGTCTTTGGCACCGCTTGCCTGCTCGACGCTGTTGACATCCATCATCTGGCTGAGCTCTGCGATGGCCTTGTCGCGTTTGTCGCGGAGGTCGTTGGCGATGGCTGCGCCGACCTCGGCGGCGACGATCTTGTTGTTGAGGTCGGCGATCTCGTTGACGAGGCGGTTGGACTCGGTGATGGCGATGTCGAGGTCGGCGTCGATGCCGCCCCGGGTGGCGCGCAGATCGGCCGAGACGCGGTTGAGGAAGCCGGCGAGCTGCTGGCCCCGCTGGACGACGACGGCGGAGGACTCGGTGAGGTTGGCGCGTTCGCTCCATGCGCCGAAGAACTCGTTGAGCTCGCTGGAGAGGTCGGCGTCGCCGAGTTCGCCGAGGGCGGCCTCGATGGCGCTGAAGAGGTCGAGGGATGTGCGTGCGGCGGCCTGCTCGGAGATCGCGCCCTCGAGGCGTGTGCGCAGGCCTTCGGAGACCTGGCGCTGGATCGCGCCGACGGAGACGCCGCGACCGACGAAGGCTGAGAGGCTCTGGCGGACGCCGCGGATTGGGTCGAGGCTGAGGGCCTGGCGCGAGTAGCCGGGCGTGGCGGCGTTGGCCATGTTGTTGGACGCGACCTGGATGCCGATCTGGCTTGCGGTCAGTGCCGAGCGTCCGATCTGGATGGCGCCGGTGAGGCTCATGCGCTGGTCTCGGTGATGGCGTGGTTCTTGTTGATGGGGCGGGTCTCAGCGATCGGGTTCATTGGGTGATGTCCACGCCGGCGGAGATGGGGGTTTGGGCGCTGCCGGCGGGGGAGTAGGTGGCGGCGGACTGGAGCTTGGTGGCGACCTGGCGGACGAGGCCTTCCATGTGCGCCGCGAGCGCGCCGGCGGCGAGGGCGAGGACTTGCTGGGCCTTGCGGGTCTGGTCGATGATCGTGAGGAGGCGGTCGCCGGCGTCGAGGAGCTTTGCGCGCTGGGGTTCAGCGACGTGGTGTGCGAGTTCGGTGATGGTGAAGGGCTCGGCGGTGCGGGCGTGATCGAGTGCCGCGATCTGGAGGAGGTCCTGGCGGCGGGTCTCGAGCTCCGCGATCTCGCCCATGATCTGCTGCTGGGCGAGTGTGCAGCGCTCGCAGGACTTGGTGTCGCTGCGCGAGAGGGCATGGCGATGGTCGTTGATGACGATGAGCCAGCGATGGTGGGCGGCGATGAGGTCTTCGAGGACGGTGAGGACTTCTGTGGCGTCGATGGCGACTGAGGTATGGGACTGGGTCATGGGTTGGTTCCTCCTGTGATCTGGAGGTTGGGAGTTTCGGGGGCGGTCGGTGTGAGGCGGTCGGCGATTTCTGTTGGTCGGGTGTCGCCGTTTGCGCGCATGTCGCGTTCGATGCGGTCGATGAGGGGCCAGCGGCTGGCGCGCATGATGGCATCGCTGAGGCGGGCGTCCATGAGCGGGCCGAACTGCTTCTCGATCGCGGTGGGGGCGAATGGCGGCGCGGCGTTGTTGGCCTCGCGGGCGGCGCGCAACATGGGCTGGATGAAGGTGATGGCGACGAGCTGCTCGGCGGCCTCGCGGGTTTCGTCCTTGGGATCGGTGTTGGAGGTTGCGCGGGCGAGGGCCTGGGTGAAGTCGATGTCTCGCGCGGCGTCGTCCGCGGGGCGCAGGTTCTCGCTGAGCAGGGCGAGGCCGGCGATTGGTTCGCGATCGAGTTGGAGGGTGGGCTCGGTCATGGGTCAGGTGTGATCGGGGTCAGTCGACGATGAGCTCGGCGTTGAGGCGGCCGCTCTTGTCAAGCATGTGCAGGATTTCGATTTGGTTTTCGACGGGGACGCTGAGGGCCTTGAAGGCGTTGAGGAGGTCGTCGAGGCGGGGGAGTTCCTGGGGGTCGGTGCCGACGCCGGCGACGGACTCGGTGGAGACCAGGGGGTTGGCGGGGCTCGGCTGAGGAGGCGGCGTGATGCGCCGGACGACGAGGTTCTTGTGGGCGATGGCGACGAGGCTGATGCGGACGTCCTGGGTGGCGATGATGGCGCCGGTGCGCCGGTTGACGACGACGCGCGCCGGGAGCTTGAGCTGGGCGGGGTCGAACTCGGTGTTCATGACGTCGGCGATGAACGGGGCGGGGTTGGCGCGGTAGCCGCTGGGGACGCGGACGCGGATGGTGCGGTCGTCGAGGGCTCTGGCGATGGCGTCGGCGGCCTGGGTGAAGCCCTCGGGGGCAAGCTGGTACTCGTCGCGGATGCGTCCGGCGATGTGGGTGGTGGACTGGAAGCCCGCGAAGCTGGGCTCGACGACGATGTCGAAGGTGTCGCCGATGATGGTTTGGGGGAAGGGGCGGACGATCTGGGCTCCGTTTCGGACGCGGGCGCGGGTGGTGATGTTCTCGTCGTCGATCTCGATGGGGCCGCTGGCCATGGCGTAGACGGGCTGGCCGGGGCGTGGGCCGGTGAGTGCGGTGAGGTAGAGCTGGCCTCCCTTGAGGCTGGAGGCGCTGTGGAGGGCGGTGACGATGACGTCGAACTGGTCGTTGAGGCGGACGCCGGCGGAGGGGGTTTTGCAGGTGACCATGACCAGGGCGACGCTGCGGGAGGACTTGAGTTCTTCGAAGTTTGCGATGGGTGCGCCGTTGTTGGCGAGGACCTGGGCGAGGGGGCGTGCGAGGACGAGGTCCTTGCCGGAGTCGCCCGTGCCAGGCAGGCCGAGGACGAGGCCGAGGCCCTGGAGGACGGATTCGCCCTGGTCGGCCATGCGGCAGACGTCCTTGACGCGCGTGGCGAGGGTGATGCTCGAGAGGAGTGTGAGTGTAAGGATGGTGGTGAGGGCGTGGCGCACGATCGTCCTCCGTGTCGGAGGTGCTTTCCGCGAATGGCGTGCCAAGATGCTTGTTGCGAATGGGTCGAATGGCGCTTTGTGGTAGAGCGTGCGTGGCGCGACGAGGACGAGGGAGGAGTGGAAGATGTGGTAGACGCCCTTCCTGATGAGCTATTTGCGTCGTTTGTCACTTGTGCTTCGCGGCACGATGCTTGCGCGCGTGTCCAGCGTCGTGCCACCAACCGCTGCTTTGAGCGGTTGGTGTTTTTTGGCGCTCTCCCAGAAGCACCAGCCGTGCAGAGCCACGGCTGGTGGCACGTCGCTCGGTCATCCACATTTGTTCGAGTTCTCCGCCTGTTGACGCAAAGCGCTCTGACGGACGGGCCTGTGATGCGCACGGGCGGGACGCCCGTGCCACTGGATCCATAACTGGATCCATCAGAAGTTGAAGATGGTGTCGAGGACGTTGGTGAGCAGGCCCTTGCTGGCGGCCTTCTTGACGTCGCCGGTGTTGTGTTGCTCTAAGCGCATGTTGGCGAGTTGGCTGGAGAGGATGGTGTTCTGGCTGGTGACGTCGTCGGTGCGGCAGACGCCGCTGAGCACGAGGAGGGTCTCCTCGGCGTCGCGGACGATCTGCTTCTTGGCTTCGAGGACGATGGTGCCGTTGGGCTTGACGTCGATGATCTCGGCGGTGATGCGCGCGGTGAAGCGGTCGGCGCGTTCGTAGTCGCCCTCGCCCTCGAACTCGCGGCTGGCGGTGGCGTCGAGGAGATCGAGGCCGCTGAGATCGCCCTGGCGGATGCGGAGTTCAAGGAGCTCCCAGGGATCGAGGATGCTGTCGAGCTCGAGCTTGTTTTCGTATTCCTTCTCGGTTTCGAGGCTCTGGCTGGAGGTGCTCTTGGACTGCTCGTCGATGACGATGGTGACGAGGTCGTGGATGCGGAACTCGCGGGGCTGCGGCGGGGTGATGGCGGTCATGGACCAGTCGTAGAGGCTGGCGGGCGGCTGGCCGGTGGGGGTTGGGATCGTGCGCGCGGGCTCGGGCTCGGCGGGGGTGGTGAAGAGGCTCTGGGCGCTGGCGGCGCTGGCGAGCAGACACGTTGTGAGGGCTGTGAGTTCTCTCATGCTCCACCTCCGGGGCTGATTGCGTTGGCGGCGACGATGACGGCGCGGCCGGGGGCGTCGGCGCGGGCGTGCAGGCGTTTGCGCGTGCCGTCGGTCGATTCGAACTCGATGGTCTCTCCCTCGCGGGCGTCGCGCCGGGCGCGCATGCGCTGGATCTCGATGAGGATCGAGCCGCTGAGGCAGTGGATAGTGACCATGTCGCCCCGCTTGACGACGATGGGCGGCTCGACCATGTGTGATTCGATGACGCGGTTGGGCGCGATGGTGCGTGTGGCGACGCGGCCGATGGTGTCGGTGCGGTTGGCGGGGGAGATGGTGGGGGGGAGCCATTGGACCTTGGGTGCCGCGTCGGTGGCGGCGATCGTCTCGCCTCGGCGGATCTCGCGGTTGGCGATGAGGGATTGGCGGCGGATGAGCACGTCGACGCGGATGGTGCGGCTGTCGGCGATGCGGTCGCCCTGGTAGACGGTGATCGCGATGGACATGCGATCGGAGACGCCGGCGGGCTTGACGTTGTAGGTTCGGCCGCGGGTGGGTGCGTGGAGGAAGTCGCGGTCGCGGTCGTCGAAGGTGAGGCGGAGGTCGGTGGGGGCGACGGCGAGTTTGGTGGCGATGGCACTGGCGGCGAGGTCGTGGAGGAGGGTGGTTGGTTGTGCGCGTGCGGGCGCGGGGAGCTCGGCGGGCGCGAGGGTTGGATGCGATGTGTTGGTGGGGGTTGTGGGGAGGATGGCGCAAGATCCGCCGCGCAGTTCGAGCGTGGAGAGGCGCAGGTTGTGCTGTTGGAGGATTTCGCGCAGGCGTTGGATGTCGAGGTTGATCCAGCCGTTGGCGGTGGCGGTTGTGGGGTCGAGGGTTTCGAGGATGACGAGGTCTGCGAGGGAATCGGCGTCGTCGCCGGTGAGGTGGGCGATCTGGGAGAGTGTGAGGGGGGCGTTTGCGGGCGCGCGGACGACGGTGCGGAGGTTGATGCGGGTGTTCGCGGGGGAGAGGGATGCGAGGAGGGAGATGATGAGCACGAGGACGCGAGGGGTGGCGAGGTATCGCTGCGCGATCGGCGGCAGGGATGCCGGCGCCACCGGGGGACGTGGCCTTCGCTCGCGGACTCGCTCAGACCACGGCACCTGTCGCTGGATTCGTCGCTTCATTTGCTTACCTTCTCAGTTGGGCGACGGCGCGGAGGGTCTCGTCGGCGGCGCGGATGGCTTGGCTGTTCATCTCGAAGGCGCGTTGGGTGCGGATGAGTTCGATGAGTTCGCGCGTGGGGTCGACGTTGGAGCCTTCGAGCATGCCGTTGATGAGCGAGCCGCGGTTTTCCTCGCCGGGCGGGCCGATGGTGGGGGGGCCGGAGCCCTCGGTCTCGAGGAAAAGGTTCTCGCCGACGGGTCGCAGCCCGGCGGGATTGATGAAGGTGGCGAGCTCGATCTGGCCCTGTTCCTGGGGGGCGGGGTCGCCATCGAGGGTGACGAAGACGCGCCCGTCGGAGGAGATTTCAATTTCTTCGGCGTTGTCGGGGATGTTGATGGCGGGCTCGATCACGCGGCCGGGGTCGCTGGCGAGGGTGAGGTTGCCCTCGGCGTTGACGACGAGGTTGCCGGCTCTGGTGTAGGCGATCGCGCCATCGTCGCCCTGGACCTGGAGGAAGCCTCGGCCCGCGATGCGGACATCGAGGGGTCGGTTGGTGACGATGGTGGAGCCTTCTGCGAAGTCGTGCTGCGTGCCGGCGACGCGGACGCCGAGGCCGACGAAGAGGCCGGTGGGTCGGGCCTCTCCGAGGGCGTTTTCCACGCCGGGTTGGGCTCTTTCGAGATAGAGGAGGTCCTGGAAGTTTGCGCGGCTTGACTTGAAGCCGGTGGTGTTGACGTTGGCGAGGTTGTGCGCGGTGACGTCGAGCTGGGTGTTGAGCGCGTTGAGGCCGCTGGCGGCCGATTGCATGGCGAGGATGGCCATTTCGTTGTCTCCGCGCCCGGGTCAGGGGCGAGTTGGACGGTGGAAGTTGGCGGCGTTCTGATTCACCACAGTGGGCACAGAGAAGAGGATCTCACCACGGAGTTGCACGGAGTGACACGGAGTGGAAGACCGAGAAGTGTTCCGAGCTCTTGTCTTTCGACTCTGTGTAACTCCGTGTAACTCCGTGGTTCAACTCTAATCTCTCTGTGTTTTATCTCAGTGCTCTCTGTGGCGGGTTCGATGTGATGGATTCGCTCTGTCGTGCGGTGGTTCCTTGTGGACCGGGGGGTTATTGGGATCGCTGCTATTTTCTGGATCTGTCTGATCAGGCGACGCGGCCGAGGCCGTTGATGGCGCGCTCCATGAGGCGGTCGTGGTAGGTGATCATGCCGATGTTGGACTGGGCGGCCTTGCTGGCGGCGGTCATCTGCATCATGGCGTCGATGGGGTTGATCGCCGAGTCTTCGATTGCGCGTTGGAGGATGTGGCCGGTGGCCTGTTGGAGGTTTCCCTGGACGCTGCTGGTGGCCTCGAAGAGGCCGTCGCCGGCGGGGAGGATCTGGGACTTGTCTTCGGCGTCGAGCAGGGCGACACGGGCGATGGGCACGCCGTCGATATGGATGGTGCCGAGTTGATCGATGGTGATCTTGCCCTCGTCGGGGAGGCGGATGGGGCGTTGGCGGTCGTCGAGGATGGCCTTGCCGTCGGTGACGCGGACGAGGGCGCCGTCGTCGTTTCGGGTCCAGCGTCCGTCGCGGGTGAGGCGGAGGGTGTCGCCTTCTTCGCCGGATTCGTGGCGAACGACGAAGAAGCCGTCGCCTCGGATGGCGACGTCGAGGTCGTTGGCGGTGCCGTTGATGGGGCCTTGCTTGAAGCTGATCTGGGTGGGGGACATCATGACGCCTGCGCCGAGCTGTTCGAGGAGGTCGCTCGAGGGGAGATAGCCGAGGGCGTCTTCCGCGCGGACGGGGTCGCGCTGGCGGGCGGTGGCGAGCGACGGCTTGAAGCCGGGGGTGGTGGCGTTGGCGAGGTTGTTGGTGAAGACGTCCTGGCGGTAGAGGCTTGTGAGAGCGCCGGAGGCCGAGATGTACATGCCGTAGTTCATGGGGGTTTCCTTGGCGCGCACGGGGCGCGTCGTGGGGGGAACCACAAGTGGCGTGCCAAGCGTCGGCGAGAACTCTCGGGGGTGGTCTTTGGGCGATTGTCGGTAGGGTGCGAGGAGTTTCGTAGGGAAGCACCGAGAAGGCCGCAGAGCCGGCCATCTCGGTGGCACGGCGCACGACGTTGGCGGCGTGGCGGGCCTGGGAGCGGTCGCGTGGGGCGGGGGGCGCAACAATCGGGCATGGGCGAGGATCCGCTGCATCGATATCACCGCCAGATGCTGCTGGACCCGGTTGGGCGGGCGGGGCAGGAGCGGCTGGGGGCTTCGCACGCCTTGGTCGTGGGGTGTGGGGCGCTGGGGTGCGTGACGAGCGAGCTGCTGGCGCGGGCGGGGGTCGGGCGGATCACGATCGTCGATCGCGATCTGGTGGAGCTGACGAATCTGCAACGGCAGGTGCTCTTTGAGGAGTCGGATGTGCGCGAGCACGCGCCGAAGGCGGTCGCCGCGGCGCAGAAGCTGCGCCGGATCAACAGCGGGATCGAGATCGAGGGGATCGTCGCGGACGCGGGGCATAGGAACATCGAGCGGATCGCGGGGCTGGCGGGCTCGGAGCGGCCTGCGGTCGATGTGATTCTGGATGGGACCGATAACTTCGAGGCGCGGTATCTCCTGAATGATGTCGCGGTGCGGCACGGGATTCCGTTCGTGTACGCGGGGGCGGTGGCGTTTCGGGGGATGGGGATGACGATCGTGGCGGGGGTCACGGCGTGCTTGCGGTGTGTGTTCGAGGAGCCGGCGGGGGCGGGGACGACCGAGACGTGCGACACGGCGGGGGTGTTCGGGCCGGCGGTGGTGGTGAGCGCGGCGATGCAGGCGGGAGAGGGGTTGAAGGTGCTCTTGGGGGACTCGGCGATCTCGGCGGCATTGGTCGAGTTCGATCTGCACGCCAACACGCATCGGTCGCTGGCGGTGGGGGGGCTGAGGCGGGCGGATTGTCCGTGTTGCGGGCTCTTGGACTTCGCGTTCCTGGACGGGCGGCGGGCGTCGGACGTGGTGACGCTGTGCGGGCGGGATGCGTATCAGATCTCGGGCGGGGATGGAACGATCGATCTGGAGGCGATGGCGGGGAGGCTGGCGGCGCACGGGGAGTTCGCGGCGACGCGGTTTCTGGTGCGGGGCGAGCTGCGCGGGGAGCGGGGGCACGATGGGCTTGCGGTGGAGCTGACGGTGTTTGGGGATGGGCGGGCGGTGATCGGGCGGGCGATTGATGAGTCGCAGGCGCGGGCGGTGTATGCGCGGTATGTGGGGAGTTAGTCTGGATTCGCAAGAGGGGATTCACCACAGAGGGCGCA
The DNA here is from genome assembly GCA_029260315.1 of Phycisphaerales bacterium. Taxonomy (GTDB): domain Bacteria; phylum Planctomycetota; class Phycisphaerae; order Phycisphaerales; family UBA1924; genus S146-42. The sequence continues at coordinate 17,035 of JAJDDM010000016.1, forward strand.
GAGAACGAGGATCTGACCACGGAGTTGCACGGAGTGACACGGAGTTGGGGACCGAGAGGCGTCATGCACTCTTGTCCTTTACTCCGTGAAACTCCGTGGTTCAACTTTTGCCTCTGTGCTCTGTGGCGCCTGTTTCTGTGCGGACGCACGATGGGTGCTGATGTCGGAGCGTGCAAGTGCGCCGAGGCGTCAGCGCGGGCGGGGATTGTGCGCGATCGTTGGTGTGAGGATTGCGAGCAGTTGGTTGTGGAGGTGGGTGTTGGTGGCGAGGCCGAGGGTGTCGTGGATGGTTTCTTGGTTTTGCCAGTTGGTGTAGCGGCCTGCGATCTCGCCCAGGATGGGGGGGAGGTGGGCGACGTCCCAGGCGTGGACGTAGGGCTCGATGACGGCGTCGATGCGGGCGGTGGTGAGCAGGACGTGGGCGTAGCAGTCGGACCAGCCGCGGACGATTGAAGCGCGGTCGCTGATGGCCTGGTAGGCGGAGGCGGTGTTGGTGCGATCGAAGTAGGAGAGGGATGTGGTGCAGATACAGGCGTCTTTGAGCGACGATGTGGAGGAGACGGCGGCGGGTTGGGGGTCGTGATCGCGGACCTGGTGGTGTGCGCCGCAGTTGGCTGCGCCGTAGACGATCTCGTCGAGGGCGGGGATGTGGACGACGCCGACGACGCTCTTCTTGTTGTGTTCGCAGGCGACGAGGGTGCCGTACATCGGGACGGCGTGGATGAATGAGCGTGTGCCGTCGATGGGGTCGAGGATCCAGCGGTAGCGGGAGTCGCCGGGTTTATCGTCGAACTCCTCGCCGAGGATGGCGTCATCGGGGAAGTCTGTTTGGATCATGTCGCGCAGGATGCGTTCTGCGTTGCGGTCGGCGATGGTGACCGGGGAGCCGTCACCCTTGGTGTCGGCGTCGAGGATGCGTTTGCCGAAGTGTTCGAGGGTGGATGCGCCGGCGCGGCGGGCGGCGTTGACGGCGAAGTCGAGGCGGTTTTGATAGTCGCCCGTTGTCATGGGTGTCTTTCTTCGGGCGCGTGCGGGAGTTCGATGACTTCGCTTGTTGCGAGCAGGGCGAGGGAGCAGCGGATACAGGGTTCGGGGATGTGCAGCAGGGCCGCGGCGGCGGATCGGTAGGCGTGCATCTGCGGAGCGTAGCGCTCGATGAGGGCGTCGCGCTCGTGTGCTTGGACGTGGTCGGTCTTGAAGTCGATGGCGTGGGCGGCGATGGGTTTTTCTTGGGCGCGCTCGATGACGACGCGGTCGAAGCGGCCTGTGAGGAGGTGGTCGGTGTTGGCGGTGCGGTGGCGGATGGCGAAGGGGCGTTCGCGCCAGAGTTCGGCGCCGGGCGGGGCGTTCGAGAAGAGTTTGCCGATCGGCGGGCTCTGAAGGGCGCGGCGGAAGTCGTTGAGCGATGCGTGAGCAAGGGCGTCGTCGAAACCGTCTTCGTGGGCGATGGCGAGGAGTTCTTGTTCGGTGGGGGCGTGTTGGTCGAGCCAGGTGATGGCTTCGCACCAGCGGTGGATGAGCTTGCCTCTGGTCTGGGCGGCGGATTCGGCGAGGATCAGTCGATCGCGGACCCGGACCGGGCCGGCGGGGGTGCTGGGCGATTGGCGGGCGAGGCGCGAGGCGAGGGGGGTCGGGCGTTCGCGGAGGGCGAGGGGAATGCGGTTTGGTTCGGGTGCTTGGGAGGCGGGGGCTTGGGGCTGCCAGGTGTCGTCGCCGGTTTCGTAGAGCGTGTTCGAATCGGGCTGGGGGTTGGAGGGAACTGCCGCGCGGAGGATGCGGGCGTGGGAGAGTTCGGCGGTGCGGGGGTCCTGCTGGACGATCAGTTCGAGTGCGCAGCGGGCGCGGGTCATGGCGACGTAGAGGAGGCTGAGGGCCTCTTCGAGGTGGCGCGTGCGCGAGGATTGGAAGACCTCTTCGAGGCGCGGGTCGAGCTTGCGCAGGTGCTCTGGCGGGTGGACGGTTGCGCGTTGGACTTCGCCCAGCGGGGCGTCGCGCTGGGTCAGGATGCCGGTGGGGCGGGGCTCGATCTTCTCGTCGAGTTCGGGGAGGACGACGGCGTCGAACTCCAGGCCCTTTGCCTTGTGGATGGTCATGACGCGGATGGCGGCGGGGGTGGGCGATTCGATCCGGCGGTGCTTGACCATGTCGCAGAAGCGGTCGAGGCGGGTCCAGCCCTGGGCGTCGAACTCCTGGGCGAGGTCGATGAGGCGCTCGAAGCGTTCGGCCTCGCGGGCGTCCATCTGGCCGGCGATGCTGTCGGCGAGGCGCGCGAGCGTGTGCGCCAGGCCGACGGTGTTGATGTGCGTGCGGGTGTCGCTTGCGACCTGGGCGGCGCGGCGGAGGTCGGTGTGGTCGGCGAGGTTGAGCGCGTGCGCGAGGGGGGAGGTCGCGACGTGGTAGAGGCTTGCGGTGTCGGCGGGGTGGTCGGCGAGGTGGATGAGCGAGAGGGCCGCGACGACGGGGGCGGAGTCGGTGAGCGGCGAGCCGCCCTCCTCGCTGGCGTCGAGGCGGTGGTTGCGAAGCAGCGAGACCATCGTGCGGATGGTCTTGTTGCGCCGGACGATGACGGCGATGGATGCGCCGGGGTGGTCGCGATGGATCGCGGCGACGCGCTCGGCGGCGAGGTTGAGCGAGGCCTGGAGGCGGTCTTCGTCCTCGGCGGGGCGCGATTCGAGGAGGCGGACGCTTCCGGCGAGGTCTTTGGCGGCGACGTGGGGCTCGAAGCGTTCGCGCCAGTTGCGCGCGGCGGGCTCTTCGGCAAGGGCGGCGTTCGTATCGAGGTTCTGGAAGACCTGGTTGACGGCGTCGAGGACGGTCTGGCTGGAGCGCCAGCTTCTTGCGAGGGTGCGCTGCGCGAGGATGGGCCAGCGGTCGGGGAGGTGGGCGAGCAGTTCGGGCTCGGCGTTGCGCCAGCCGAAGAGCGATTGCTTGGCGTCGCCGACGACGAAGACGCTGCGCCCGTCGTGCTGGGAGAGGATCTCGCTGAGGATGGGTTCGAGCAGGCGAAACTGGCTCGTGGAGGTGTCCTGGAACTCGTCGAGGAGGACGTGGCGGGTGCGGGCGTCGAGGCGGAAATAGAGCTCTTCGAGGTCGCCGAGGACGTGGGCCTCGTCGAGCATGCGGGGCAGGTCGTCGAAGCGGAGGAGGCCTTCTGCGACTTTGATGCGCTGGTAGTACACGTCGAATCGGCGGGCGAGGTCGCGCCGGGCGGTGGAGCGGTGGTAGTGGCGCCAGAGTTCTTCGGCGGCGGCGTGGGTGGCGATGGCGCGCAGTGCGTCCCGTTGGGCGGTTCCCGCGGGGACTCGGGAGTATGTCTCGAGGTCATGCAGGGCGACGCCGGCGAGTTTGGACTTGGCGATCTCTTCCCAGTTGGCCGTGCGAGCGTGTGCCAGCATGGTCTGGTGCGCGCTTTGCCAGCTTGCGCTCGGCTTTCCGGCCTTGGTGAGGGGCAGGGGCATTTGCTTGAGCGTTTCGATCGCATCGGCGAGTTGCGATTCACTGAGGGGCGCGATGGTGGGGCGGAGGCTTTGCCAGGGGGCGTCGGATGGGCCGATGTCGCGGATTTCGTCGGTGGCGTCTGCGAGGAGTTTGAGAATCTGGCTGCGGATGGAGCGGGCTTCGCCGGCGAGGAGCATCTCGATGACGCGCGCGGTGTCGGCGGGGTCGTTGTCGGCGAGGGCGGCGTCGAGGGCTTTTTCGCGGAGTTCGAGGTCGATCTCGGTCTCGGCGATGCGCCAGGCGGGGGCGACGCCGAGTTCGAGGCTGAAGGCGGCGGCGAGGCGGGCGAAGAGGGCGTCGATGGTGGCGACGTTGAGGCGGTGGAGGTTCGCGAGCAGGCGGTCGAGGAGGGCGGAACAGTCAACGGCGGTGAGCGGGACGGCGGTGGCGCGGGCGAGCTCCTCGCGGTGCGGCTGTGATGTCGCGGCGTCGGCGAGGCGTTCGACGATGCGCTGGAGGATCTCGCCGGCGGCGGTGCGGGTGAAGGTGGAGGCGAGCAGGGTCTTTGGGTCCTCGCCTTGCGCGAAGAGGGCGAGGAAGCGGCTGGTGAGCTCGTAGGTCTTGCCGGAGCCGGCGGAGGCGAAGACGACCTCGCTTTGCGGTTCATGGGGTGGTTCGTGGGGCGGTTCGCGGATTGGTTCGATGTTGGGCGGGCTCATGCGTCGCCCTCCGAGCGGTCTTCGATGTCGAGGCCGGCGATCCAGGCGAGGACATCGTCGAGGGTGTTTTTCTCGATGCGTTCGAGGGCCTCGATCTCGCGGGCGCGGATCCCGCGGATGATCTCGCGGGCGCAGTCGTCGGCGCTGTCGAAGTCGTCGGCGTTCAGATCGAGCGGGCGGAGGCGGACGTCGCGGCTCTTTGCGTCGAGGGCGATGTAGGCGAGGTGGGGGAGGTCGCCTGCGAGCAGGGACTGGGCGAGGTGGCGGTAGAGGGGGAGCTGGAGGTCGCGCCAGACGCCATCGCGGGCGCGGTGCTCGGTTTTGGGGTCGCGGGAGGTCGCGGCGGTCTTGTAGTCGAGGATCGCGAGCTGGTTGCTCTCGGCGTGGGTGTCGATGCGGTCGATGCGGCCGGTGAGCAGGACGGGTTGATCGCCCGCGTGGAACGCGACGCCGGCGTGCTCGGGGTCGTTGCGGGTGGGCCATTCTGCTTTGAGAATGCGCCAGCCGGCGCGGACGCGCTTGGCCTGCCAGAGCGCGAAGCGTTCGAGGGTCTGGCGGGCGAAGCGGAGCTGGATGCGCAGGGTGGGAGAGAGCTCGCCGGCGAGGCGGGCGCGGGCGAGCGTGGAGAGGGTGTCCTGGAGGTGTTCGTTGATTGCTTCGGGCGCGGTGAGGTCGCGCTGGGGGGAATGGGAGAAGGCGGCGAGGGTGTCGTGGATGAGGTTGCCGAATGCGCCGGGGTCGAGCTCGCGGGCGCGGTCGGCGCGCGGGCGGAGGGCGAGGAGGTGCTTCAGGTAGAAGAGGTAGGGCGATCGGAGGTAGGTCTTGAGGCTGGAGATCGCGAGGGTTTCGGGTTGGTCGAACTCGCGGACAGGCGCGGGGCGGAATGCGGAGACCTGGCCGGGCAGGGCGCGGGGTTGGAGGCCGGCGCGGGGCGTGGATTCTGGCTTGATCCAGCGGCTTGCGATGGCGAGGGTCTGGTCGGGCCCGGCGCGGAAGAGCAGGCGGCTGGGGGCGAGAGGATCGCCCGCGGGCGAGCGGTTGCCGACAATGATGCGCAGGCTTTCGCGCGAGTCGATGAGCGAGCGGAGGATCGCGGCGTCGCGGGCGAGGCGGTCGTTGTCGGTCTCCATGTCGAGCGCGGCGCGGACGCGGTCGGTGAGGATGGGATCGTCGCGGGCGCTGGTGGGGACCGCGCCCTCGTTGAGGCCGACGAGGACGAGGAAGGGGGCGGGGTCGGCGAGCAGTTCGAGCCAGCCGAGGGCTTCGATGGCGTTGCGTTGGGGCGGGGCGGGCAGCGGCTGGTTGCGGGTGATGGCCAGGAGGTGGTCGATCGCGTCGGCGGGTGCGAGGGCCTCGGTGATGGGGCGGGCGTCGGTGAGGCGGTCGAGCTCGCTGATGGCTTGCACGAGCGAGTCGATCCCGCCGAGGGTGCGGGCCTGGGAGGGATCGTCGGGGTCGAGTTCGGTGTCGGCGTAGGCGCGTTCGAGGACGGCGAGGAGTTGTTCGGCGAGCACGCGCGGCGTGGCGTTGCGGGAGTCGGCGAGGTCGGCGAGAAACTCGTGCAGGCTGGATCGGATCGCTTGGAGGGTTTCGGTGGTCGATGTGCCGGTTGCGCGCCAGGGATCATCCAACGAGGTGGGGAGGTGGCGCTCGGCGTAGCGGTCGAGCGTGTCGAGCCAGGAAGCGGTCGGGCGGTCGCTTGCGCGGGCGCGGGCGAGCATGGCGCGTTCGGCGTCTGGGTGTCTGACGAGGGCTGCGAGGGACGCGAAGGAGCGATCGCGCAGGCAATCGCGGACGAGTGCGAGCAGGCGGTAGGGGGATGTGCGTTGGACGGTCTCGCCGACGGGCGAGCGGATGGCGACATGGCCGGCGCGTTGGGCGATGCGCTCGATGAAGGGGGTGAGCGCGGGGTCGCAGACGCCGAGGGTGACCTCGTCGGTGTGGCGGTCGGGCGCGTGCGCGGCGACGAGGCCGAGGGCGGCGTCGGCCTGGTCGCGGGGGGCGTCGGCGAAGGAGACGATCTCGGGATCGATCGGCAGGGGCGCTTCGAGCCACCAGGATGGTTTGATGAGGCCGAGGGGCGTGAAGGCGTCGGCCTCTTCTGGTAGCGCATGGATGAGCGCGGTGGCGTCCTGCTGGGCGATCAGGTGGCGCGCGAGCGCGGGGAGCGCGAGCACGGCGACGAGCACGACGGGGCGGGGGCCCGATGTCTCGCGTGCGCACGCGAGGAGCGGGTCGGCGAGGCGGCGGTCCTCGAGCCAGTTGCGATACGAATCTTGGAGTGCCGCGAGGGACACCCATCGCGCCTCGTCGCCCAGGCTCGGATCGTGGGCGGCTCGGTCGCGGATATCGGCGAATGTGAGGGCGTGGGCGGCGAGGTCGTCGGAGGCTCGTTGGATAACCGCGGCGTAGCGGGCCCAGCCGGCGGCGCCGGGTTGCGGTGGGGAGGGGATGAGCGCGCGGAGGAGGGATGTGTCGGCGGTCTGGAGGGCGTGGAGCCAGGCGAGTCGGCGGGCGAGCTCGCCCGCGGCGTTGGGCGGGGCGACCGCGAGGGCGCGTGGGATGCCCGAGGGCGTGGTGATGGTGGGGGGTACGAGCGCGAGCGTTCGGTTGTCGCACTGGGTGACGAGCTCGGCGAGGAGCAGGCGGGAGGCTCTTGCGCCGGAGACGACGATGGTGTGATCGGCGAGGTTTGGGCCGAGATGATCGAGCAGCCAGCGGGCGGCGCTTTCGATCAGCGGAGCTTTGCTTCCCAGAAAGACGCGCCGGCGTTCTTCCGTGATTGCGCTGGGGTCCGAGCGTTCCAAAGAGAGTCTCAGCGCGTTTCCGCGGTGATTCCGGGGTGGGTCGGACGATCCGGGCGTGGATCCGGGGGTAAGGTATCGCGTCGGGGGGTTGTGGGCGGATTTTCGGGGAGGTGTGTTGGAGGATCCCAGTCAGCTTGGGAACGGGTCGGATCCGCCGGCGGAGTCGGGGGACGATGCGCCGACGCTGCCGAGTGATGGGCCGCCGAGCGATGGGTCGATGCTGGCGTGGAACTCACCGGTGTCGCTGGAGGCCGAGGAGGGCGATCGGCTGGGCCCGTATCGCCTGGGGCGGTTGCTGGGGCAGGGCGGGTTCGGGATGGTGTACCTCGCCGAGCAGTTGGAGCCGGTGCGGCGGGAGGTGGCGATCAAGCTGATCAAGCCGGGGATGGACACGCGGCAGGTGATCGCGCGGTTCGCGGTGGAGCAGCAGACGCTGGCGAGCCTGGACCATCCGGGGATCGCGCGGATCTTTGATGCGGGGGTGACGCCGGGGGGGCGGCCGTACTTCGCGATGGAGTATGTCGAGGGGGAGTCGATCACGGCGTACTGCGAGAGCCGGCGGCTGAGCGTGCGAGAGATCCTGCGGCTGATGGTGCGTGTGTGCGAGGCGGTGCAGTATGCGCACCAGCGGGGGGTGATCCACCGGGATCTGAAGCCGTCGAACATTCTCGTGGCGAGCGTGGACGGAGTGGCGTCGCCGAAGATCATTGACTTCGGGGTCGCCAGGGCGATTTCTGACGATGGCCGGGCGGACATGACGCGGCAGACGGTGGAGGGACAGCTCCTCGGGACGCCGGAGTACATGAGCCCCGAGCAGGCGGAGCTGGGGCCCGCGCTGGTGGACACGCGCTCGGACGTGTACTCGCTGGGAGCGGTGCTGTATGAGCTGTTGACCGGAGAGCGTCCGATCGACGGGCGGACGCTGCGGCAGGTGAGTTCGGAGGAGCTGAAACGGGCGATCCGGGAGGTGGACCCGCCGAGGCCATCGACGAAGGTGATGCGCGCGCGAGGGAACGGCGCGAAGGGAGAGAATCGTCAGAGCCCGCGGGCGTTGAGCCGGCGACTGCGTGGTGATCTGGACTGGATCACGATGCGGGCGATGCACAAGGAGCGGGACCGGCGGTACGAGTCGGCGTCGGCGCTGGCGGCGGATATCCGTCGGCACGCGGCGGGGCGGCCGGTGGTTGCGGGGCCGGACTCTGCCTGGTATCGGGCGCGCAAGTTCGTGCGTCGCAACCGGGGAGCGGTGACGACGGGGGGGCTGGTGGGCCTCGCGGTGATGGTGGGCCTTGTGGCATTCTTCGTGCAGTTCATCCGCGCGAGCAATCTGAATATCGAGCTGCAGAACACGGTGACGCGGTTGGACACTTCAAACTCGAAACTGACGACCGCGAAGGAGAATCTTGAGCGAACCGTCAAACAGCTCAACGACACGGCGACGCAGCGTGACGACCTGATTGACAACCTTGAGGACAAGAACGATCAACTCATAGCGACTGGCGCGCGGCTACTCGAGCAGACCAACGCTGCGATTGCCGCGCAGGGCGAGGCCGAGCGGCAGGAGGGGCTCGCCCGGGCGAGCGAGGCGCGGGCGACCGAGCAGCGCAGGCGGGCCGAGCATGTGGCGTATGCCAACCAGGTCTCGCGGGCGATCGAGGCGCTGGGGGCGGGCGAGCTGTCGGTGTTCGTGCGTTCGATGGAGGAGGCCGAGATGCTCGGCGGGGGCTGGGAGATCGGGGCGCTGCGGGCCGAGTTTGATCAGAGCGTGAAGGAGGTGCCGCTGGGGCAGTTCGGGGCGACGGCGGCGGCGATCCTGCCGGGCGGGGAGCTGATTCTGATCGGCGACGGCGCGGGGGCGCTGCGGCTGATCGATCCGTTCGCGCAGCGCGTGGAGGAGGCGTTCGGGGATGCGGGCGGGGCGATCGCGCGGATATCGCTGGCGGGTGGCGTGCCGCGGGCGGCGACGCTGACGCGCACGGGGCGGATCCATGTGTGGGATCTTGCGCAGCGCCGCATAGTGGGCGAGCATCGGGTGCTGACCGATACGCCCAGCGCGATCGCGCTGAGCGCGGGCGGGCAGTGGCTGGCGGTGGGCGACGCGGGGGGGCGGGTGACGATCCGCGACGCGAGTTCGGGCGATCCGATCGCGGTGCGCAAGGCGCACGAGACGAGCGTGCAGACGATGGCGTTCAGCCCCGATGACGTGTGGTTGATCTCGTGCTCGCACGATCGCGATGCGGCGCGGATCAGTACCGGCGGGTGGTCGGTGCGGCCGAGTGACGCGCGCCTCGATGGCATCGTGCGGTCGGTGGTGTTCGCGAGCGATGGTGAGCGGTTCCTGACCGGCGATGAGAGCGGGGCGGTGCTCGCGTGGTCGATCGCGGACCACCGGCCGCTGGGGGCCATCCAGGACGCGAGTCGGGGCGGTGGCTCGGCGGTGCTGGCGCTCGTGGAGAGCGGCGGGATTATCGCGGGCGGGACGGGCGATCTCGGCACGCGCGTGTGGTGGGAGGCGCCTTCGAGTGGGGCGATCGGTTCGCAGAGTGCGGCGGTGATGTCGCGGACGCTGAGCGGGCACGCGTCGGCGGTGCGGGCGGTGTCGTGGATCGACAGCGAGCCGTTCAGCCTGCTGACGGTCGACGCGGCGCAGGTCGCGCGGCTGTGGAATCTGGAGCTGGCTTCGGCGGACGCGAGAGCGCCGCGCCTGCACGACTCGGCGATCGTCGGGATTGGCGCGACGCCGGATGGGGGGTTGGTGCTGACCGCGTCGCGGGACGGGACGGTGCGGACGTGGCAGACGCGGACGCTGCTGGCGCATGAGGATGCGCCGGTGCTGGCGCTGGGCGAGCGCCCGCTGGGGCTGGGTGTCTCGGCGGAGTCGGCGTATGTGTTGGACAGCGCGGGCGTGCTTCGCGGGTGGGATCCGCGGAATGGGTCGGTGCGGGCGACGCGGATACTGGAGGGCGGGCGGTCGCTCGCGGTGCGGGCGCGCGATGCGCTGCTGATCGTGGGCGATCAGGTCGGGAAGATCCATCTGCTCGACGGCGAGTCGCTGC
>JAJDDM010000151.1 GCA_029260315.1 Phycisphaerales bacterium
GCCCGTCGGCCTGGACCACCTGCCGACCTGGGTCCGTGGATGGCGGCGAGTGCGCAACTGGATCGCCGCCAAGCTCCTCGCTAACGCCGCACGAGCTGCGCTCAGGAGAGAGAGGTTGATGCAATAGCCTCGCGAGCGAGGCTGGTTGCCCAAGTGTCGTCCAACCTCGCTTGCGCTTCGGGCTCGCCTATCCCATGGTTGCTTCGCGCGCAAGTCGTAGATGCAATGTAAGCTAGTTGCATGACCAACCTCGCACGCTCCGCTCTACTTCTGCTCCTGCTCACAAGCCTCTCGGCGTGCGGACAACACTCCCGCTGGCAACCACTGCCCAGCCTCCCTCTACCAATCGCCAATAACGCCGTGACGAGCATCGTGCACGGAGGCGACCGCGCGACGGTCTACTCATTCATGGGCATCACCGACCCAACCGACGACGCAACGATCACGGGCGCGAGCTTTCGGCTCGACCTGCCGGGCGGCTCGTGGGAGCGCATCGCCGACGCCCCGCCGCTCGAGGGGCGAGCCAAGATCGGCGCCAGCGCGATCAGCGTCGGCGATCGGATCTTCCTGCTCGGCGGATACACCGTCAGCGACGACGGCGAGACCACCGAGAAGCGATTCTTCGAGTATGTGCCCGAATCCAACTCGTACGCTCGCCTCGCCGATGTGCCGGTCGAGGTTGACGATACCGTCCTCGGCGTCTGGCGCGACCGGTTCATCTACGCGATCAGCGGCTGGCACGGCCCGACCCAGACCAATATCCTCGGCGTGCAGTTCTACGACATCCAGGCCGATCAATGGTCGCCGGCGACGCCGATGCCCGCCCCGTCGCCGGGGCTGTTCGGACACAGCGGCGCCATCGTCGGCGACACCATTATCATCTGCGACGGCGCGGCGATCGAGCCGCGAGACCAGGGGCGCGCCTTCGTGATTTCCGATCGCGTCTTCGTTGGGACGATCGATGCGAACGAGCCCGCGAAGATCGCGTGGAGGGAGATCGAGGCTCATCCGGGGCGGCCGACGTACCGGGGCGCGGCGTCCCAGTGCGCGACCGCAGATGGACGGATGCTCCTCGTCGGCGGCACCGACAATCCGTACAACATCAGCGCCACGGGGTATGACGGCGAGTCGGCGATGCCTCTCGATCAAGTGCTGGCGTTCGATCCGGAGACCGGCGCGTGGGAGACGCTGGAGGCGAGCGGACCTTGGCCGGCGACGATGGACCACCGCGGGCTCGTGTGGGTCGGCGAAAACTCGTGGGCGATCATCGGCGGGATGACAGCGCCCGGGGAGGCGACCGGGGCGTGCTGGCGCCTTTCGGCGCCGTAGTCTCAAGAGCAGACGAGCCCGAAGCGCAAGCGAGGTTGGACGACACTTGGGCAACCAACCTCGCTTGCGCTTCGGGCTCGTCAAAGGAGTCGGCGACGCTCGCGCCTACACATACTCGTTCCGGTCCGTGCTCCAGCCGTTGCTCTCCATCAACTCGACGATAAACGGGTCGCTCAGGTAAAGCTCGACCGCCTCAACCGGCAGCGCGTTCTTCTTCTCGCTTAGCGGCCTGGCGGGGTTGCGCGTGCCGAGCTTGGCGCTCGAGGCGTGGTAGTTGTTGTTGCAGTAGTCCAGCGCCCTGGCCACGTTGTCGTCCGTAAATGACCAGCCCCACGCCTCCCAGACGGCGCCGAAGAACGACGGAGCGTCGGCGCGGAACTGCTCGAAGGTGAAGCGGTGTGGGTGATCGAGCCAGCGCTGTGCGACGAGCTTGAATCTGGGCAGGTCGTGGTTCGGGCCGATGCTCTTGAGCCAGCCGCGGACATAGAGGCTGTTCAGTCGTTTGAGCGGGTTGCGCAGCAGGAAGACCGCCTTGTGCTCGGGCAGATGCCTCGCGAACTCCTCGGGCTTAATCATGTCGTGCGGGTGCTTGCTCACCACCCGCCCGGCTCTTCCCGCGATCTTGTCGAACAGGCGCGTCGCCAGATTTGCCACCTGCGGCGTGATGTGCTCGTCCACGTCCCAGTACAGCCGGCGGAGCTCATCCTGCTCGGGCGGATAGTTGTACGGCTCGCCCGTGCGGTCCCAGGGCCCGAACGGCTCGTCGGCGACCGGAACCTGCCACGGAGCCGCCGCGGCGTAGGCGACGATCGAGCACCCGCAGCGCGCCAGCGAAAAGACCCAGCAGACCTCCGCGTGGGAGCTCGCGGCGCAACCGTCCCGCGTCAGGTTCGACGACTCGATGCTCGGCCCGTCCATGGGTTCCCCCCTTCGGCCCATCTTCCTCGTCAGGCGATCGCGCCCGCGCGCGTGCCGCCGTAGTCCGCCGGGTCGGTGCTCCAGCCCTGCTCGGTCATGAACTCGACGATGAATGGATCGCCAAGGTATGCGTCGAGCGCCTCGGGCGGCAGCGCGAACTCGCGCTCGCTCAACAAGCCCGCGTTCGGGCTCTTCGACTTCTCAAGGCTGGAAGCGTGGTAGTTGCGCTCCATGTAGCCGATCGCCTGTTCGATGTGCGATTCGTCGGATGCGAACCCCCACGCGCGATAGAGCTTGGAGAAGAACCGGCGCGGCTCGGCGCGCAGCTCGTCGAAAGCCAGACGGTGCGGCTGGGCCCGCCACCACTTGGCGAACTGCTTGTAGCGCAGCAGGTCGTGGTTGGGCCCGATGCTCTTGAGCCAGCCGCGACGATACAGGCTGTTGAGCCGGTGCAGCGGGTTGCGGATGAGATACGCCCGCCGATCGTTCGGGAACGCCCGGTCGAAGACCTCCGGCTCGGGGCGCAGGTGGGGCCACTTGCTGATGACGACCCCCGACGGACCGACGATCTGCTCGAACAGGTCGTTCGTCTTCGCGACGACCTCATCGGTCAGCTTGTGATCGCTCGCCTTGAACAGCTCGACAAGCTCGCGCTGGGCCTTGGGATAGCGGTACGGCGGGCCCGTGCGATCCCACGGACCGATCACCTCGTCGGCGACGATGTACGAGAAGGGCGCCGCCGCCGCGTAGACGGTGATCGAGGAGCCGGATCGCGCCAGGCTGTGGAGCCAGACGACCGTGGGTCGCGTTGCCATGGGTTCACTCTATCGCCGGCCCGCGTGTGTGGGGGCGGGGTTCCCCGGGGCGTCCCCTGCCGCGAGACCCTCCCGGGCGGGGACGTGCCCGTGCGAGCCTCGCGCGAGCGAGGACTCATGCGGGCTCAAGGGTGACCGACGGGATTCGAACCCGCGACTTCCTGGACCACAACCAGGTGCTCTAACCAACTGAGCTACGGCCACCATCGCGCGGGAAATCCCCCGCTCGGCCCAGAGGATACGGATGGGTTGCCCGGCTGGTCAACGAGACCGCCCGCTCGATCGCCCTTTGGGGCCCGAATCGTCCTCGCCAGACGCGAATGCGCCTAGGCTTCCCGCCTGTTTGCTGAGAAAGCATTCGCCCGAATCCATCCCGGCTTGGAGGCCATCGATGCCGAGCACCGTCGAGTCGCTTGATCTCTCTTCCGACGCAACCCTTCGCAACCTCGCCCCGGCGGATCTGATCGAGCGGGCCATCCAGCGCGGCGAGGGCCGGCTGGCCTCCAACGGCACCCTCGTTTGCATGACCGGCGACCGCACCGGCCGGAGCCCCAACGACAAGTACCTCGAGGACACCCCCGAGATCCACGACAATATCTGGTGGGGGAAGGTCAACCGCCCCATCAGCCCCGAGGCGTTCGAACTCGCCCAGCAGATCGCAGTCGAGCACCTCAACGCCCAGGACCAGCGGTTCGTCTTCGAGGGATTCTGCGGCGCGGACCCCGAGCACCGCCTCGGCGTGCGCGTCGTCGCCGAGCAGGCCTGGCACGCCCTGTTCGCCCAGACCCTGTTCATCGTGCCCGGCAGCGAATCGGACGCCGGCGACGGATCCTGGAGCCACGACTGGACGGTCATCAACGCCGGGCGCAGGCGGCTGACCGGTGACGAGCAGCGCAAGCTCGGCGTCGAGAGCCCCATGATCATCGTCCAGAGCCTGACCAGGAAGACCGTGGTGATCCTCGGCACCGAGTACGCCGGGGAGATGAAGAAGAGCCTGTTTTACGCCATGAACTTCGACATGCCCGAGCAGGGCGTGTTCCCGATGCACTGCTCGTCGAACGTCGCCGACGACGACGAGACCAATGTCGCGCTGTTCTTCGGGCTCAGCGGCACGGGCAAGACCACGCTCAGCGCCGACCCCAAACGGGCGCTTATCGGGGACGACGAGCACGGCTGGGGGCCCAATGGCGTCTTCAACTTCGAGGGCGGCTGCTACGCCAAGTGCATCAAGCTCTCCGAACAGGGCGAGCCGCAGATCTGGAACGCCATCCGCTTCGGCAGCGTCCTGGAGAACGTCGTCATCGACGAGCGGACGCGCGAGCCCGATTACGACGACGGCTCGATCACCGAGAACACGCGCGTGACCTACCCGGTGACCTTCATCCCTGGGGCCGTGATCCCGTCGGTCGGCAAGCACCCCAAGCATGTGATCTTCCTGACCGCCGACGCCTTCGGCGTACTCCCCCCGGTCAGCCGACTCAGCCCCGAACAGGCCATGTACTACTTCATCAACGGGTACACCTCGAAGCTGGCGGGGACCGAGGCGGGGATCACCGAACCGATTCCGAACTTCAGCCCGTGCTTTGGAGGCCCGTTCCTGCCCCGACCGCCGGCGGAGTACGCCCAGATGCTCCGCGGGCGGATCCACGAGCACGATGCGAAGGTCTGGCTGCTGAACACGGGCTGGACCGGCGGGTCCTACGGCACGGGCAGCCGATTCAAGCTCTCCTACACCCGTGCCATGGTCACGGCGATCCTGGATGGGACGCTGGACGATGCCGAGTGTGTGCCTGACCCGATCTTCGGGTTGCCCGTTCCACAGGCAGTGCCTGGGGTGCCGAGCGAGGTCCTCCAGCCGCGCAGCACATGGTCGGATGGCTCGGCGTACGACGAGCAGGCCCGCAAGCTCGCGGAGCTGTTTCGGGCGAATGACGCGAACTTCGCGATGGACGATGCGATTCGAGCATCGGGGCCCGGGCGCTGACGCACCTGACTGGGGTCTGTGATCTTGAGCGGGCCGCAATGTGCCAACAAAGACCTTTCAAGATTGCCCAGAGTGATTGTTCACGCTGGGGTCATATTTTTCTTGAGATTCACTTGCTAATTCGTTGACATGTGTTTGATAATCGGGCACAATGCGCTCACTCTCGTGTACGCGGGGGGCTTGGGGGCTCCAGGGAGATCTTGGAGAGAGGATCCCAAGAAGTGGGGTTGAGCCGGGCATTCGCCCACTTAGCCATCGATGGGTTGTTGGGCGCGAACGCACTCGTTCGTCGTTGTGCCGTTCGCAAACCTGGGTTTGAAGGAGTGACAGACAATGAAGGCATGTACTATTCTCAGCGCTGCGGCTCTCGTCGCAATCAGTGGGCTCGCCCACGGCCAGATCGCCCCGCTCGCTGATCTGACCGATGGCGAGAAGTTCGAAGGGCAGCTGCCCGACAATAGCATCAACGACGAGTCCGATACATGGCACTGGTTCACGTTCTCCGCCAACGCCGGCGACGCCATTAATATCGAGGTCGACCGGACTGTCGACAACCTCGATCCGGTTTCTGGCGCATGGCTCGGCGATGCGACCGGCTCGGCATTCGGCAACTTCCCGGACATCCTCGATGATGGCATCGGCTTTCCGCAGGTCGGCTCCGGTGACGACGACGACCCGCCGGCCACCGGTAACGGCCCCTGGGGCGACCCGAACTATGACTTTGTCGCCCCCGAGACCGCCACCTACTCCGTCGCTGTCGCCAGCTTCGTGAGCGATCCGCCCCCTTGGACCTATTCGATCACCGTGAGCGGCTCGACCGTGCCGGCTCCGGCCTCCTTGGCCCTGCTCGGTCTCGGCGGCGCCTTGGCCATCCGTCGTCGTCGCTGATCGCGATCGAAGGCTGATATCTGAATCTAGAGCACGCCCTTCTCTCGAAGGGCGTGCTTTCTTATTGCTCTGTCCGTCGGCACAAGCCGACGCTCATCTTTTCGTCGCCGTCCACCACCCGCTCCGCAGAACACACGAGTATCGTGTCAACCGGATACACGAGTTTCCCGCTCTACGGATGATTCGCGTCCTGAGAGCCAAGGACCGGGCGACTCAAACCCCCGTGGCGATCTCCTCGTGCCGCGGCCGGCAACAAGAACCACAAGCCCCTGAGCGACCACGTCAGCTTTCGGTCAGGACCGCGGGAAAGACGCGACCAAAGACGAGATACAGCGCACGCCGTTACACCCTGTGAGGTTTCTTATTGTTGTGACACGGTTGTTGTGGCACGGGATCTGTGGCACAAACATCCCTCTTCCTTCCGCTCCTGGGAGTCAGCCCCCCCAAGGGGGATCCCAAAAACGCGCATCAGAGACGTTTGATCATTGCGAGCCACTCGCCGAGAAGAAGGGACGTATTGCGCGCCATTCGCCCAGAAAAATGGTCGTATTTCGGTCGAAGACTATGAGCAGCCGCCCGCGAGGTCGTTCAGAAATCCGAAGAAGTCATCGCTATCTAAGATCCCGTTCGCATCCCAATCGGCCCATGACTCATCCGCCGCAAACGCGTCGAGGAACGCAAAGAAGTCCTGCACATCGATCGTGCCATCGTCGGTAACGTCCGCGGCACAATAGCGAGCCAGGATGACCTGGTTCACCGCGACATCCTCGAGCACTCGTGTCGTGCCGTCGGGCCAAGCGATCTCGACGCGGGCGACCGATGCGGCATCGTCGAGCCCGAAGTGGATGACGAGTTCGTTCTGGGACTTGTATCCGGCGTTGTAGATGACCTCGCCGTACTGGCGGACGCCGTTCGCGTCGAGAATCTCGACCATGGTGCCGGGCGTGGGATGGCCAGACATGCCGAGCGTCCGCACGCGGAGCCACCTGCGATGCTCGCCCTCGTGGTTGATATAGAGCGCGAGCGGGTTCATGTTCGAGGTCCGGACCATGTCCAGGTCGCCGTCGCCGTCGGCGTCCGCGTAGCTGGCGCTGAACGACTTGTTGGCATCGGCCACGCCCATGTCCGCCGCGGCATCGGAAACGGGCCATTGCCCGTCGTTGTGCCAGAGCTTGTCGGGCCCGGACATGTCGCACACGAACAGGTCCTGATACGCGTTGTTGTCGTAATCCAGGAACTGGCCGGCCCAGCCGACGGCGATCGGGCTTGTGCCGGTGGCGCCGCTGCCGTCGGTGTATGTGCCATCGCCGTTGTTGAGCAGCAGGATATTGCCCTCGGAGGTGTTGGTGACAAAGACATCCGGGTAAAGATTTCGGTCAAAGTCGCCCACGCCGACGTTCATGGCGTTACAGCAGATGCCGGCGCCCGAGTCGGCGCCGATGTCGGCGAACACGCCGCCGTCGTTGCGGAAGAAGCGATTCGGCCAGTCGCAGCCGCGGGCATACCCCTTGTCATTGGTCGTATAGAGTTCCTGATCGCCATCGCGATCAAAATCGAAGAAGCAGGCCTGGAACGCGAGGCTCTTGGGATCCTGCACGCCGAGCTCGAGAGCGACATCCGTAAAAGTCCCGTCTCCGTTGTTGTGATAGAGCAGGCTCTCGGCCCGGCCGTCGAGGTTCCAGATGCTGACGTAGAAATCGAGCCAGCCGTCGTTGTCGTAGTCGGTCCAGGAGGCGCTCGAGGCGGGCCCATCGCTGCCGAGCCCGGCCTCTGCGGTCACGTCGGTGAACTGAAAGTCTCCGTCGTTGCGGAGCAGAACATCCGGCTCGAACCAGTTGCAGAGGTAGAGGTCCGGGTCGCCGTCGTTGTCGAAATCGGCGCTCGCAGCGGCGACGTACATCGTGCTGCCGGGGATCCGTGCTTGGGGAGCGCGATCGGAAAAGTTGCCGGCGCCGTCGTTCTCCCAAAGGCCCACCTTGCCCGAATCTCCACCGACGGCGAACAGATCCGGATCGCCATCCATATCAAAGTCGACAAAGAGCGCGGAGTAGCCGAACATATGGTCGGTGAACGTGTAGTCCAATCCCCGGCTCGCGGCTTCTTCGGTAAACGGATCGCCAGCGCTCGCGACCGAACCTGCCATCGCCAGGAGCATCAACGTCTCTTGGGTCTTCATCTTCTCAGTTCCCCCCGTGGGAGTGTCTCAGACAACCCCCCCGCACCAGTGCGGAGTCAGTAGGTAGTATCTTGAATCCTGGCTCTCGGAGTCAAGCAAAAACCAAGGAAAACTTGGGCTCGATCGCCCGTGTTGGACGAGCATGGGTGGCCTCCATCTTCTCGCCATCTCCATGAGTCGATCACCGCCGATGGGGCGTTCATCGTGGTGGGCGACGAGTTGGAGCTTGCACAGAACGTGTGCCGCTATGGGGGAATCGGTGGATCGAGGATGAGCGGCGGTCACGAGCCGCGGGCCTGTTGACTATTCTCGGCCGACTACCCTGATCGCGATGCAACCAGTCGACACCGACATCGCCATCATCGGCGCCGGCCCCATCGGCCTGGAACTCTCGGTCGCGCTGAAAAAACGCGGCCTCGACCACGTCGTCCTGGACGCCGGCGAGATCGGCTCGACCATGGCCTGGTGGACGCCGGGGACCAAGTACTTCTCCAGCCCCGAACGCATCGCCATCGCCGGCGTCCCGCTGACGATTCCACATCAGGACAAGGCGACGCGCGAGCAGTACCTTGACTACCTGCGAGGCGTCTCGCAGCAGTTCGAACTGCCGGTGCGGACGTTCACCCGCGTGCTTGCCGCACATCCGGAGAATGACGGATTCAGACTGAGTTTGGAGGCCAGCACCCACGGCGTCGGCGGGCCGAGCGAGCAGCGTAGATCGGCTCTCCGAGCCGATGCGACTGTTCGCAGGGAGGATCTGTCCGATGCGATCGCGTCGGCTCGGAGAGCCGATCTACTCATGACGTGCCGGCGGCTCGTGCTCGCGATCGGCAACATGCATCGCCCTCGGATGCTCGGCGTCCCGGGCGAGGATCTGCCGCATGTGAGCCATTACCTCCAAGACCCCCACCGCTACGCAGGCCGACAGGTGCTGATCGTGGGCGGCAAGAACTCGGCGGTCGAGGCCGCGATTCGCCTGTACCGCGCCGGCGCGAGGGTCACCATGAGCTATCGGCGCGAGGAGTTCGATCAGGGGCGGATCAAGTACTGGCTGTTGCCGGAACTGACGTGGTTGATCGACAAGGAACGGATCGGCTTTCTGCGGAGCACAATCCCGGGCGAGATCACGCCCCGGACGGTCCGGCTGCTCGGAACGAGCAGCGAGGGTGAGCCGATCGACGGAGAGACTCGCGAGTTTCGTGCCGACGACGTCCTTCTCCTGACCGGATACGTCCAGGACAAGTCGCTGTTCGAGCAGCTCGGCGTCGAGCTGCACGGCGAGGAGCGCAAGCCCCGCTTCGACACGAGCACGATGCAAACCAACATCGCGGGCGTCTACGTCGCGGGGACCGCGATCGGCGGGAGCCAGCGCCGGACCCGCATCTTCATCGAGAACGCCCATGTGCATGTCGATCGCATCGTCGCGTCGCTCATGGGTGAGCCCGCCCCCGATGAGAGCGAGATCCCCGAGGTGAGCTTCCCGGAGGCCTGAACGAACCACCGGCTCTCCGCCCGGATACGCTCTTGGCCCGCCCGCGCATCGGGAGCGCAGACCACCGGAGATCGGAACGCACCATGAGCACACGAACGCCGTTCGTCGGCGGCAACTGGAAGATGAACACGCGCCTGGAGTCCGGGCGTTCGCTGGCGCGTGAGGTCGTCGCCGGGTGTGATGGTGTCGCGGATGTCGAGGTCGCCATCTTCCCGCCCGTCGCGTACATCCTGCCGATCGCCGGCGTGCTGGGCAAGACAGACTCGCGGATCTTGCTCGGAGCCCAGGACTGCTCCAGCGAGCCGGACGGCGCGTTCACGGGTGAGGTGTCGGCGGGTCAGCTTGCCGACTGCGGGGTCAGCGTTGTCATTATCGGACACTCAGAGCGCCGCCATGTCATCGGCGAGGACGACGATCTGATCAATCGGAAGGTCCGGGCCGGGCTGGGCGAGGGGCTGACATGCATGCTCTGTGTCGGCGAGACGCTTTCCCAGCGCGAGGCAGGCGAGACCGACGCGATCAACGAGGCGCAGCTCCGCAGAGGGCTTGAGGGCGTGGGGCCGGGCGAGGTCGAGCGGCTCATCATCGCGTACGAGCCGGTCTGGGCGATCGGCACGGGCAGGACGGCGACGCCCGAGGATGCCCAGGACGCCCATGCCAAGATCCGCGGCGTGCTCGCGGATCTCTTTAGCGGGGACGCCGCGGCCGCGATCCGGATCTTGTATGGCGGGTCCGTCAAGCCCTCCAACGCGGCGGAACTGTTCGCGCAGCCTGATATCGACGGCGGGCTGATCGGCGGAGCGAGCCTGAACGCCCAGGATTTCCTGGCCATCATCGACGCCGCGAGGGGGATAAAAAAAGGCGGGGGCGGGGCCTAGAGTTGCCATCGCCCGCCATCCCGGCGGGCTTTATGATCCGGATTCTCCAAGGGCCTCGGCCCGCTCAGGATGCGACTGCATGGTGACGCTCGGACTGGCAACGTGGATCATCGGCCCCGCCGTGGGCCTGTTCGTGCTCGTCTCGGTCGTGCTGATCCTGATGATCCTGATCCAGAAGCCGCAGGGCGGCGGGCTGGGCGGGGCGTTCGGCGCATCGTCGGGCTCGGGCCAGACGGCGTTCGGCGCCAAGACCGGGGACGTGCTGACGATCACGACCGTGTCGATCTTCGCGCTGTGGCTGCTGTTCGCGATTGGGCTGAACTTCGCGGTGCGCCCGCAGTCCGCGGCGTCTCAGAACGCCGTCATGGGCTCGACGACGCCCGAGGACGCTCCTGTTGACACGGGTGCGTCTGGCGAGGGCACCGCCGGCGATGAATCAGGCGCGAGTGACGACGCGGCGGACCAGCCGGCCGAGGGTGGCCCGAGCGACGACGGATCCGGCGCGGGCGACGATGGCGGCGACCCCGATGGATCTGGGGATGGATCTGGCAATGAATCTGGCGGCGGCTCGGGCGATGGTTCGGGCGGCGGCGACGATTCGCAGGGCGGCTGAGTTGTCTCCATCGCACACCTCGGCCCCGCGGGTCGATCCGGAGGTTTTCGCGCGTGATTCGCAGCATGACGGGCTTCGGCGAGGCGTCGGGGGCGGAGGACGGCGTCCAGTACTTCGTCGAGGTCCGCAGCCTCAACAACAAGTATTTCAAGGCGCACATCCGCCTGCCCGAGGAGCTGCAAGGGCTGGAGGCGGATCTGGAGAGCGCGCTGCGCCAGCACGTCAGCCGGGGCTCGGTCACGCTGCGGGCGTCGTACACCGATGTCTCCGAGGACGCGGCCCACGAGATCAACGCCAAGGCGCTGGATCGGTATGTCACGATGCTGCGCGAGGTCAAAGCCGTCAAGGCGGGTGAGCTGACGATCGATGTGGGCACGCTGCTGGCCCTGCCGGGCGTGCTCCAGCCGCCGGCGAATGAGGAGCACCGGGTCGTCAAGGCACGCGACGCACTGCGCCGGCTGACCGACGAGGCGTGCGAGCACCTGGTCGCGATGCGCCGGCGAGAGGGGCACATGCTCCTCGACGAGCTCAACCAGCAGCGCGACGTGATCGCCAAGCGCCTGGAGCGCATCCGCGAGCTGGCCCCGGCGGTCAGCGCCGATTACGAGCAGCGGCTCCAGGCCCGGATCGAGCGGCTCGTCAAGGACGCGGGGATCGGCGTCGAGCCGATCGAGCTGGTCCGCGAGGTCGCCAGCTACGCCGAGCGTACTGATATTGCCGAGGAGATCGCGCGTCTGGCCGGGCACATCGAGCAGTTCAGCGAGCTGACCGGGGGCGATGATGACAGCCCGGTGGGCCGGACGCTGGACTTTCTCGCCCAGGAGATGCTGCGCGAGGCGAACACGATCGCCAGCAAGAGCCCGGATTCGGAGATCAGCCGCCTGACCGTAGAGATCAAGGGCGCGATCGACCGGATCAAGGAGCAGGTGCAGAACGCCGAGTGACGCGGGCCTCGTGGGAGAGCCCCGAGCCAGGGGCGGAGGTCGGACGCGATGACCGCGAGCGACGCCGAGAGAGCCGAGAGCAGATCGCGCTTTGAGCCCGACGAACTCCGGCGCGCGCTGTCGCATTACGACCTCGGCGGCGTGCAGTCGATCCGCCCACTGGAGATCGGCTCGGCGAGTTCGCCAAAGGTCGTTATCGAGAGCGGGCGGGGCCGGTTTCTGCTCAAACGGCGTGCGCCGGGTCGCGACGATCCGTATGCCGTGGCGCGATTGCACGGGCTCCAGCTCGCGCTCGAGGCCGATCGCGTGCCGGTCGCCGAGCTGATCGGCACGCGCGACAACAACTCGCTGCTCCAGCTCGGCGGGCGTGTGTACGAGCTTTGCACCTACATCGACGGACGCCCCTGGGCCCACGACATGGGCGATGCCAGAGAGGGCGGTCGCGTGCTGGCCATGCTGCACCAATCGCTCGCCCGCGCGCGCACGGCGGGATTCGAAGAGGGCAGCTACCACGCCGCGGAGCACGTTGAGGCCCGGCTTGAGCACATCGTGCGTGCATGGGCGAAGGGTGAGAAGGACGACACGCTCGCCTCGCGGGTGCTCGCGATGTATCGACGCGCACGCGAGGAGGCCAAGGCCAGCGGCGTCGATCACGATCGGCGTCAGCTCGTTCATGGCGACTGGCACCCGGGCAATCTCGTCTTCGATCAGAGCGGCGGCGCAACCGTCGTCGACTTCGACACGATCCGCATCGCCCAGGCATCGACCGACGCGGCGATGGGAGCTCTGCAGTTCTCGATGCCCCAGGGGACCGCCGAGGTCCCGACGCGCCTGGACCTGGACCGCCTGCGTGCGTTCACGCGGGGCTACGGCGAGGTGCTCGAGGGCTGGCGCGAGCAGACCAGCGCGGCGTTGGGGCCGCTGATGGTCGAGGCCCTGATCGCCGAGGCGGCGGTGCCGATCGCCCGGACCGGTCGGTTCGGACATGTGGAGGGCGTACGGATGCTACGGGCGGTCGAGCGCCTGGGATCGTGGATCCTGGGGCATGGCGCGGGTCTGGTGGGATCCTCCGCGTGAGACGCGACCGGGGCCGCCCTCGCAGGTAGGATTTGGTCGGATGGGATCGGGAAGAGGCCCAACTCGACGCCTCCGCAGGGCTGCTGCCGCGATGGCTGCGGGGCTCGTGGTTTGCGCGAGTGTGTCTCTGGCGGCGGACGGGATCGCAGCAGGCGAGAGCCCGGCTGGCGATGAAAGCGACCTGGCCTCGCTCATCGAGCTGCTCGACAGCCCGAACCTCGCGACGCGCGAGCAGGCGACGACGCGCCTGAGCCGGCGCAGCGACTTCGGCATCCAAACGATCGAGAGCCTCCTCCGGGAGAATCAGTCGCTCTCTCCCGAGCAGCGGATGCGACTGTTCGCCGCGGGGCGCGAGACGTTCTTGCGCGGGCCGCACGCGGGGATGGGGATCCAGTTCGGGCAGCGCCTGCAGAACGGTGTGCAGATCGTCTCGACCGTCGCGGGCTTCGACGCCGCGAGGGTGCTGCGCCCCAACGACGTCATCATGTCGATTGACGGGCGTCCGATCTCGTCGCGCGAGCAGATCAGCAGCGAGATCATCTCGCGTGCGCCGGGCGAGACGATGGAGCTAAAGATCGAACGCAATGGGCGGGAGCTGGCGGTCTCGCTTGAGATGGGCTCGTACGAGGATCTGCGAAACCCGCCGATCGCCCGCGACCGCCTGGAGCGGGCCTGGCTGGTCCGCCTGGCGCGCAACGGCATGCGCGACCCGCTGGGCGTCGAGCCGGCCCTGGCGCCGGGCGCCGACAGCCTCGCGGGCACCATGACCATGATCCTCAACCAACGCTCGGCGATGGCGCGCATCGACCCCGACGCGCGGACGCTGGAGTCCTGGCTCGTGAACACGAAGCGCGGCCTGACCGGGGGTGGCACGCCCCGCGGCGGGGTCGATCGCTTCGACCAGCCCCGCACGAGGATCGGCGCCGTCGACGCCTCGCTGCACGCGAGCGACAGCACGGCTCCCACTCTCGAGACTAACGACAACATCGAGAAGTTCACCCTCGCCATCAACGCCTTCCAGATGGCCCAGGCGACGATCCGCCAGATCGAACGCGACTTCCAGAATCGGATCGGCCGGACGACCGATCCCGATGAGCGATCGGTGCTCGCCGAGGGCGAGCGGACGATCGCGCTGGCGGGGCGGCGTATCAACGAGTGGTACCAGACCTGGGCGGAGCTCGAGCGATCGGGCGAGTTCGACGAGTAGAGGCCCTGGCGCGAACCTTGGCTTTTTGGTCGTTCGTGATCGGCGCAGATCTTGCAAGAAGGGGAAGCCCAGACTCGCGCCAGGGCCTGCATTCAGATCCGGCACTCTTGCACCTTCGGCGTGGCCTTCGCTCGAAGACTCGCTCCAGACCACGGCGCCCAGGCTCCGGATCCGCAAACTCAAACGGGGACGGCCTCGGCGTAGTCCTGGAGCGCCCGCACGTCCCAGTCGCCGGCACGCCGCGCCTCGATCGCGTGGATCGCGGCTTCGGCACCGGTCATCGTCGTGATCATCGGGATGCCCAGGCGGACGGCGGTCGATCGGATCCGCCCCTCGTCGGTCCGCCAGCCGGTGTGGGTCGGGGTGTTGATGATCAGGTGGATCTTCTCGTCGGTCATCAGGTCGATGACGTTGGGCCTCGCGCCCGCGGCGATCTTTTCGAGCACCTTCGGCTTCATGCCGTGGCGGACGAGCACGTCGGCGCTGCCCTGCGTGGCGTAGACGTCAAAGCCCATTGCAAAGAGGGGGCGGGCGATATCCGGCAGGTGCTTTCTGTCGGCCTCGCGGACCGAGACGAACACGCCGCCGGAAGTCGGCAGCTCACAGCCCGCGGCGATGAGGACCTTGAGATAGGCGACGGGCATCGAGAGGTCGATCCCCATGACCTCGCCGGTGGATCGCATCTCCGGGCCGAGGACGAAGTCGACGCCGGGGAACTTCTGGAAGGGGAAGACGCTCTCCTTGATCGCGAAAGCGCCGGTCTCCTCGGCCTCGCGGGCTCCCTGCTGTTCCAGGCTCTGTCCCATCATCACCTTCGCGGCGATCGATGGCCAGGAGACGTGCGTCGCCTTGGAGACGAACGGGGCCGTGCGGCTGGCGCGCGGGTTCACCTCGAGGATGAAGACCTCCTCGTCGCGGATGGCGAGTTGGAGGTTCATCAGGCCGTTGACCCTGAGTTCGCGCGCCAGCGTCGTGGCGATCTCGCGGATCTCTCGCAGCGTGCCCTGGCCGAGCGACCAGGTGGGGATGGTGCAGGCCGAGTCGCCCGAGTGGACGCCGGCGTGCTCGATGTGCTGCATGATGCCGCAGATGAGGGCGCAAGAATCAGAGTCTTTGGTGGCACGGGCGTCCCGCCCGCGTGAATCTGAGCCGCGCACGGGCGGGACGCCCGTGTCACCTGTAAAATCTGCGACGACATCGACATCCACCTCGACGGCGCCGTCGAGGAACTTGTCGATGAGCACGGGGGCGTCGTCGAGATCGGAGATGTTCAGGGCGTTGGTCATGTAGTGGATGAGCGATGGCTCGCTGGAGCAGATCTCCATGCCGCGGCCGCCGAGGACGTAGCTGGGGCGGACGAGCACGGGATAGCCGATGCGCTCGGCGATCTCGCGGGCCTGGTCGAGGCTGCGGGCGATGCCGCTGGGTGGCTTCTTGAACGCAAGGTGTTCTAATAGGGCGTCGAAGCGATCGCGGTCTTCTGCGAGGTCCATGGAATCGAGGCTGGTGCCGATGATCGGTGCGCCGGCCTGGACGAGGCCGTGGGCGAGGTTGAGGGGGGTTTGGCCGCCGAACTGGACGATGAGGCCGTGGACTCTGGGTAGATCGGCTCTCCGAGCCGATGCATCTGCGAGATCATTGACCCGAGTCGCCGACAAACCAATCTCGTCTCTTCGGTCATCCAAAGAATCGGCTCGGAGAGCCGATCTACCCGAGAGCCGCTCGACGACGTTGAGCACGTCCTCGAGCGTCAGCGGCTCGAAGAACAGCAGGTCGCTCGTGTCGTAGTCCGTGCTGACCGTCTCGGGATTCGAGTTGATCATTACGGACTCGAAGCCGAGTTCTCGTGCCGAGAGCGCCGCGTGGACACAGCAGTAGTCGAACTCGATGCCCTGGCCGATGCGGTTCGGCCCGCCGCCGAGGATGACGACCTTGGGGGTCTCGCTCACCCGGATCTCGTCGGCAGAAGAGACTGAGAGACGAGGAACGGGAGAGAGGAAGTCTTCGTCCCCCACTTCGTCTCTTCGTCTCTCAGTCTCTTCGTGTCTTTCCCCCACCATCT
Organism: Phycisphaerales bacterium; assembly: GCA_029260315.1. GTDB lineage: Bacteria > Planctomycetota > Phycisphaerae > Phycisphaerales > UBA1924 > S146-42. The sequence goes on from JAJDDM010000151.1 coordinate 16,384, forward strand.
CACATCCGCGCTCATACGTCGAGTAGTAATACGGCGTGATCGCCTCGAACTCCGCGGCACAGGTATCCACGAGCTTGTACACCGGCTCGATGCCGAGTTCTTTTCGGTGCGCACGGACCTTGAGGATCGACTCGGTCGTCAGCTCCTGCAGGAACAGGTTTGCGAGCTGCGGATCGCTGTACCCCAACTGCTTGGCCTGAAAGAGTACATCCGCCGGCACGTCCTCCAGGCTCGCGAACGAACACAGCACGTCCTCGAACTCGACGAGCTGCTCGATCTCGCGGAGGAAGAACGGATCGATCCTGGTCAAGTCGTGGATCCGCTCGACGCTCCAGCCCTCCTTGAGCGCGTAGCGGATGTAATAAACCCGACCCTGGCTCGGCACCGCGAGCTTGCGGATGAGCTTCTCGGGGGTGATGGGCCATTCGATGGGCTGGCCGTCGGCGGTGCGCAGGCCCGTCGGCGATGGCTCGGTGGCTTCCGCTGCATTCGATGCAGGCGGAACGCCCGCCACCCCATGGTGTTGGGTAGCACCGGCTTCCAGCCGGTCGGCGTGACCTCGGGTCTCGGGCGCATAGTCGAGGACGAGCTGGCCGCTCTCGACGGCGCGCATCGCCGCGAGCCACTTGTCATTGCGATCGAGGCCGAGGCCGAAGCGTTTGACGTCGAGCGAGCGGATGGCCTTCTGAAAACTCTCCTTGAAGCTGCGCCCGATGGCCATGGTCTCGCCGACGGATTTCATCTGCGTCGTCAGTGTCTCGTCGGCCTCGGGGAACTTCTCGAAGGTCCACCTGGGGATCTTGGTGACGATGTAGTCGATCGCCGGCTCGAAGCAGGCGCTGGTGCTGCCGGTGATGTCGTTGCGCAGCTCGTCGAGCGTGTAGCCGATCGCGAGTTTGGCGGCGATCCGCGCGATCGGAAACCCCGTCGCCTTGGACGCCAGCGCCGAAGAGCGGCTCACCCGCGGGTTCATCTCGACGACGACGAACTCGAACTTCTTCGTGCCATCGGGCTCGGGGTTCGGGTTCACCGCGAACTGGACGTTGGAGCCGCCGGTCTCGACGCCCACACCCCGCATGATCGCGATGGCGGCGTCGCGCAGAACCTGGTACTCCTTGTCGGTCAGCGTCAGGATCGGCGCGACGGTGATCGAGTCGCCCGTATGCACGCCCATCGGATCGAAGTTTTCGATGCCACAGACGATGACGCAGTTGTCGTGCTTGTCGCGGACGACCTCGAGCTCGTACTCCTTCCAGCCGAGCAGCGACGCGTCGATCTGGACCTGGTGGATCATGCTCGCGGTCAGGCCCCGCACGACCAGCTCGCGGAACTCCTCGGCGTTGTAGGCGATGCCCCCGCCCCAGCCGCCGAGCGTGAATGCCGGGCGGATGATCGCGGGCGTGCCGATCGTCTCCAGAAACGCCTCGGCGTCGCCAAGCGTGTTCACCGCCTTGCTCACCGGCGTGCGCAGGCCGAGTTCGGCGCAAACATGGCTGAATGCGTCGCGGTCCTCGGCCTTCTGGATCACGTCGCGACGCGCCCCGATCATCTCGACGCCATACTTCTCGAACGTGCCGTCGTCTGCCAGGGCGCAGGCGACGTTGAGCCCGGTCTGCCCGCCGAGCGTCGGGAGCACAGCGTCGATCGGGAACTCACCCCCTCGCTCCTTGGCGATGACCTTGCGGACGGCCTCGGGCGTGATGGGCTCGATGTAGGTCCGGTCTGCCATCGACGGGTCGGTCATGATCGTCGCGGGGTTGGAGTTGATCAGCACGACCCGGTACCCCTCCTCGCGGAGGGACTTGCAGGCCTGGGCGCCGGAATAGTCAAACTCGCAACCCTGGCCGATGACGATCGGGCCCGAACCGATGATGAGGATGGTCCGCAGATCGTCTCGCTTGGGCATTTCGCTCCCACCAATTCCGCCTGTCAAAGCGCAAACTGGGTGAGCATAGCGCGAACTCGCCCGTTGGCAAGTCCGTGCGAAGGCCAAGAGACACCCTCTCCTGGGCGTTTCCGCGACGTGTGCATCCGCTCGCAAGCTCGGATGCGTCTCCCGGGAACGCGGCATGGCGCGCCACGACCTGAACGCATGGGTCAGACCCTCGGTCAGGTACAGCACCGCGCGCCTGGCGGGGCGCTCCACGACCTGAACGCATGGGTCAGACCCTCCACTGACCCATGCATCCCAGGTCCGCGAGCGACCGGCCGCTAGAACCCTGTCGGCAAATGACCCAGCAACACCAGGATGAGCAGCACCAGAAGCACAAGGCCCAAGATACCGCTCGGGGCATACCCCCATCCCTTGCTGTACCCCCAGCGAGGCACGGCGCCAATGAGCAGAATCAAGACGACGATGAGGACAACCAATCCCATGGAGAATCTCCAGCAGTGGCGTTCGGACCCGCCGAGAGAGCGACTTTGAGCTGCACGATTACTGTCACGCGATCCGATTGCTCGACGGAGCACTTCTCGGGGGTGTCGGCCCGGTCCGCGGCGGCGTCTTCGACCGGCGCGGCCAACTGGATATCGTTGATGAGGCGTTCATCGATCTTGGGCCTCTTGCCGTTGAGCATCTCGCTATGCAGTTCCACTCTACTTGAATCGTGCCCGGTCACTTGCCATTGCGCTTACCCCTTTTCCAAAGCCGGTGCCAGTCGAGTCCAAGCCGCCATCGACGACTCATGCTCCACCACCCCTCTACCCGCCGTGTCGGCCCGGACCCCAGTAGTTCCGCTCTGGCTCGGCACCACCTTGCACCAACATCATGACCGCACATCGGCCCAGAGCTATCCGTAAATACCCCGAAGGGTGCCATCCGATCACTCGTATGTCGCTGCCTGGAAGCTCGCTGCGAGACCGCTTCGCACCAACGAGATGGCGACGGAAGCTATACTTCGAGCACGAGAACCCGCAGTACCCGCGGCTCCAGCAAAGGCTTCCGATGCCTCAAAGACCGCCTCTAGCGCCCGAGTTGTGCTCCATCTTGCGATCCATGGTCTTCCTGCTTGATGTTCCCGCCGCCATCGTCGATGGCGGCGACAGCGTGCTCGCAAGGAACGACCTTTGGGCGAGTGCCACTGGATCTCCCGGCGAATCGGGCGAGACGCTCACGCACTGTCTGCGGCATTTCTCAATGGCCCCATTCCTGATCGCGGCGATGAGTCGGGGTCCCGCGTGGTCCGGGGCTGTGACGGGCATGCGCGTCAATCACAGATCCGGCGATCAAAGGGAAGGCAATGGCAACTACACGGCGCATTGGCGTCGGCTTCCGACGCAGATCCTGGGGCACGAGTTGGCGATTATCTCGCTCCATCACGGACCCGAGTCCGGCGACGCAGAACAAGTCATCTCGTCGCTGCAGGCTCGGATCAGTGGCTTGCTGATCCGCCAGACTCTGATCGAGGAGAGTGAGCGTCGCAGAATCGGCGTTGCGCTGCACGACACCGTCTTGCAGTCGCTCGCGCTGGTTCGCGCAAGTCTTCTCGGCCAGGAACGGACCGAGGAGGGTCGTGTACGGACGATCGAGACACTCGACGGCGCGATCGAACAGGTTCGCACGCTCTCGTTCGATCTCAGCCCGCCGATTCTCCGCGATCTGGGGTTGTATTCAGCGCTGCGGTGGCTCGCGGAGAATCACAATCAGCGCCATGACGCCCCGATCTCTCTGTCCTGTGAAGGCGGTGATCCCGACCTTCCTGACGACGTGCGAACGGTGGTCTTTCGTGCCTTGGGGGAACTCATCACCAACTCCTCCAAGCACGCCCCCGACGCGAAGATCGCCATCTCGTGCGCCACAGCCTCGCATGGCGTTCGCATCGTCGTAGAAGACGATGGTCCTGGCTTTGACGTCAACCGCATGTACGCCTGGAAGCATGAGTCAGCGGGCTTCGGACTGCTCAGCGTCGAGCAGCAAGTTCGAGCGATCGACGGCTCGTTCGAGCTCGTCAGCTCTCCCGGTCACGGAACCAAAGCGGCCATCATGATTCCAGTCGACGCTTCAGAATCGAGTACCGATGCCTGACCTCCCAACCGTTGCTATCGTCGATGACCATGCCATGATGCGGGGAGGCATCCGGTCGATCATCGAGAACAGCGATCGATTCAAGGTCGTCGGCGAGGCCGAGAGCGGGAGGGAGGCGGCGGAGGTTGCGTCGCGCCTCGCCCCCGATGTCATGCTGATCGACATCGGCATGCCGGGCCTGAACGGCGTCGAAGCCACTCGCAAAATCCACGCGGCCGATCCCGGCATCGCAATCATCGCCCTCTCGATGCACTCCGATGAGCGTTATGTCTTCGGCATGCTCGACGCGGGAGCGCGCGGCTACCTCCTCAAGACTTGCGTCGCCGACGAACTGCTCCGCGCAATCTCCGCGGTGCTTCGCAGGCAGATTTACCTCGCGTCCGAGCTCACGCATCTATTGGTCCGTCGCATGCACGAGCCCGGGGGGAGCGAGCAACCTGGCCGTGAGCCCGTCGATGTCCTCACGCCGCGTGAGCGGGAAGTTCTCCAACTCATCGCAGAGGGCCTCACGAGCAAGGCGATCGGCGCCAAGATCGGCATCGCGCTCAAAACGGTTGAGACCCATCGCGCCAACATCATCCGCAAGCTTGAGATCCACTCGATCGCCGAACTGACCAAGTATGCGATCCGTCGGGGCCTGACCGGACTCTCGGAGTGACGCCGGCGACGGTCCTAGGGTGTACCGAGTGCCTCGACTCGGGAGATCACCTGATTCCCATACCACTCTATCTTGCCCATACTACTGCCACTGAGCACTCGATCGCCCGGCTCCCCGCAGAACCGAGTGAACGAGGGCGCTCTTGGAAGGCAGGGCGGCAATGGCCAATCACAATCTCTCTCCGCTGGCGATCGCTTCTCGCGACCTGGTGGTCCGACTCTCCGATGGGGCGCATCCCGCGGACATCGAGGCCGGCTGCCGTGAGTTGCTTCGGGAGAATACGAACGGTCTTGGCTCGATCGATACGCAGATGGTGGATGTAGCCAGCGAGATCGTCCGCGGCGTGCTCTCTGGCATCGTGTTGCTTCGATCGCCGACGATATCCGCCGCGACCCGGGGCGTTTCCGATTCTGGTACGTCCGGAGAGGCCGGCGACGCCTACCGACTGAGCGTCTCTGAGCGAACCTGTCGCGATGTGCGCGATAGCGACGACGCATCGCCATCCGACTACAACGCCGCGCTCGACGGCGCTGCGCCGGCGGCCCGCATGAGCTCCGAGGAGCTGCGCAAGCGAATCGATAGCAACTCACCGGAAGATCTCTTCACCGCTGATGGCAGCCCAACCGAAAGGAACCACACCGTGGCGCACGAATCGAATCCCAAAAACATGGAACAGAAGGGCAAGAACCCGAGCAACAAGGACAGCGCCAAGGATCACCTCAAGAACCCGCCGAGAGGTTCCGGCCCACAGGCTAAGCCGTCTTCACCGTCCGGCCCCAAGAAATGATGGGTGTTCGCCCATCACCAGGGTCCATCCACGCCCTGCAACTCTTGGGCTACTGAAGAACACCGTCCGAGACGCGAGAGCGCCTCGGGCGGGATTGAGGCGTCGGTGATCGGTGGGTCACACGGGACGAAATGAACGAGGAGAGAGCCCTCAACACTCGACGGGGGGTTGAGGGTATTACTGCGGCGGATCATCGCGAGAGTTGCGAACTTCACGACTGTCGACACACGCCACTCTGACGTTTCATGGGACGGCTCGTTCTCCAGATTACTGTCACAGCATGCGCCCCGGGATCCATCTTCGAAAGATCACGGCTCGACGCGCACCCTCCGAATTTCAATCAGATACGCCGCCCAGCCATTGGAGTAGCCGCTGAACTCGCGGGGCGAGGAGGTCCCGATCTGGCGGACGGTCAGGCGCGAGCGATCTGGGGCGAGTTTCTCGATTGTCCACTCGGTGCGGTCGGTGTCGTCACCATCGTGATGCCAGGTGTGGACGAGGCGTCTGCCGGGTTCGAGTTCCAGGATCTCGCCCGGGCCGACGCAGCCGCACTCCTCGTGGGCGCTCCAGCCGTAGGAGTACTTGCCCCCGACGCGCAGGTCGACCGCCGGGTCGCAGGGAAAATCGGGGTCCTTGCTCAGCCACACCCGAAGCTGCTCGGGATCGGTCAACGACTCCCAGATGGCGCTGGCGGGGGCGTCGATGTCGATCGAGACTTTGACGTCGCGGGCCGGGCCGGACTCGTAGTGATCGACCAGAAGGATCGGGGTTCCGGTCTGGACGTAGTGCTCGAGGTTGGCCATCGCGACGCGCCAGAAATCGCGGGCGATCCACGCCGAGACTTCCTCGCTGTAGGTCGCGATCGGGCCGTCGAGCTTGTGGGTGATGCGCAGCGTCGTCACGCCCTCGCCGGCGGCTTCCAGGTGCATCGAGCAGCGCGTCGGAGCCCCGCCCCACTTCCAGTTGAACGCGAGCAGCTCGCGATCCTGGATCGCCGTGATGCGCTGGTTGGTCTCGCTCGGCACGCCGTAGTTCGGCGTGTGCTTGCCCCAGAACCGGTACGCCCCGCCGACGCGCGGCTCAATCTCCGCGTGCTCGGCGAACCAGGTCGCGACCGCTTCTGCACTGGTCAACGCCCTCCAGACCTGCTCGCGCGAGCCCTTGATCGAGAACGTCTCATCGAACACGTTGGTCCCTTCCAGTTGCGCACTCATGGCGAAGCTCCTTTTCTTGTACCACCGACCTGCCGACTGTCCGCCCCGGCCTCTCCGGAACGCGATTCGACGTGCTGTTTGATCGCCACGAGCCTGGCGGCCCACATTGTCCGATAACGCTGCATCCAGCGATCCACTTCCTGCAATGGCTCGGGGTCGATCTCGTACATCCGCTTGCGTCCTTCTTTGCTCACCCGCACCAGGCCCGCGCCCTCGAGGGCCCGCAGATGCCTGGAGATCGCGGGGCGGGAGATTGAAAAGTCGGCCGCGATCTCGCCGGCGGCACGGGGACCACCCGCCAGGCCGTCCAGGATCGCCCGGCGGGAGGGATCCGCGATCGCGTCGAAGACCTCGCGGTCGCTGCGGGGGCGGCCTCCCTGGGACGATCCGGGTTCCGGGCTCGCGGGCATATGCGTAACCATTACGTTACATATTACCGACCGGCGAACCCGTGTCAAGGGACTTGGCGTAAGAATCACGCTCGCGGCGATCGCGGCACGGGCCGATGATCCGCGTGGAGGAGCCGGGCATGTGTGGAATCGTCGCGTACATCGGGGCCGGGCAGGCCCAGCCGATCCTCCTCGAGGGCCTCAAACGCCTGGAGTACCGGGGGTATGACTCCGCGGGGGTCGCGATCCTGGACTCGGCGGGCCTGCGGGTCGCCCGCAGCGTCGGGCGGGTTGCCAAGCTCGAAGAAAAGCTCGAAGACCTCGGCGGGTTCCGGGGCACCGTCGGCCTCGCCCACACGAGATGGGCGACCCACGGGAGTGTGACCGAAACTAACGCCCACCCCCACCGCGACGACCGGGCCGGCATCTCGATCGTGCACAACGGGATCATCGAGAACTACGCCGCGGTCAAGAAGTACCTCCAAGAACGCGGCCATCGGTTCCAGACCGAGACCGACACCGAAGTCCTCGCGATGCTCATCGGCGAACTGTACGAGGGCGACCTGGAATCGGCGGTCCAAGCGGCGCTGCGCGAGGTCACGGGCGCGTACGCGATCGTGGTGATGTGCGAGCGTGAGCCGGACGTGCTGGTCGCGGCGCGCAAGGGCTCGCCGCTGATGCTTGGGATCGGCAACGGCGAGTACGTCGTTGCGTCGGATCCGTCGGCGATCGTGGCGCACACGACCCAGGCGATCGCGCTGGACGACTACAACGTCGCGCGGATCAGCCGCGACGGGTTCCGCACAAGCACGATCGACAACGTCGAAGTCACGCCCAAGGTCATGCAGCTCGAGCTGGATCTCGAACAGATCGAGCTGGGCGACTACCCGCACTACATGATCAAGGAGATCTTCGAGCAGCCCGCGGCGTTGCGCAACACGATGCGCGGCAGGATGGACACCAACGAGGGCAAGGTGGTCCTCGGCGGGCTCGACAGCTTCGCGAAGGAACTCGTGCGGGCCCGCAAGATCATCCTGACCGCCCAGGGCACGGCCCTGCACGCCGCGATGATCGGCGAGTACCTGCTTGAGGACCTCGCGAAGATCCCGTGTGAGTGCGAGTACGCCAGCGAGTTCCGCTATCGCAACCCGATCATTGACGAGGGGACGGTAGTCATCGCGGTGAGCCAGTCCGGCGAGACCGCCGACACGCTGGCGGCGTTGCACGAGGCGAAGGACCGCGGAGCGCTGGCTCTGGGCGTGGTAAACTCTGTCGGCAGCACGATCGCGCGCGAGACCGACGCGGGCGTCTACCTGCGCGTCGGCCCGGAGATCGGCGTCGCGAGCACCAAGGCGTTCACGGGTCAGGTTGCGGTGCTCACCCTGGTGAGCATGTTCATGGCCCGCAGGCGCTTCATGAGCCCCGAGGCCTCGGCCCGCCTGATCGGCGAGATGGAGCAGATCCCGGGCAAGATCGAGAAGGTGCTCGAGCTCGACGACGAGATCAATCGCGTGACCGAGAAGTACGTCGAGCGGAACAACTGGCTCTTCCTGGGGCGAGGCTACAACTACCCGACCGCAATGGAGGGCGCGTTGAAGCTCAAGGAGATCAGCTACATCCACGCCGAGGGCATGCCCGCGGCGGAGATGAAGCACGGGCCCATCGCCCTCATCGACGAGGGGATGCCGGTCGTCTTCATCGCCAACCAGGGCAACCAGTACGAGAAGGTGATCAACAACATCGAGGAGGTCCGCAGCCGGGGCGGGCATGTGATCGCGGTCGCGACCGAGGGCGATGAGCGGATCCGGGCGGTTGCCCAGGACGTGATCGAGGTACCGGAGGTGAGCGATTGTCTCAGCCCGCTGGTGACGGTGGTGCCGCTGCAGTTGATGGCGTATCACGCGGCGGTGTTGCGCGGGCACGACGTGGACAAGCCGCGGAATCTGGCGAAGAGCGTGACGGTGGAGTAGATCGTGCGACGGACCTCTGCGTGGAGATGCAGTGCGAGAGCCGCTTGAAGGACAACACAGAGCCGCGAGCGCAAGCTCGCGATTAGGCTCTGCCTGACGGATCGTCCGCTCGTCGCGTGTTCGGCGCCAATGGTGTGAACTGCAACAGCGGGGTGTCTTGGGCCGATGGGCGCATCGTCGCGGAGCGACGATGGAGGCCCACGGATGGGACGAGGCGACCTGAGCGATGCGCGATGGGATCTGATTCAAGGGACTGATGCCAGAGCGGGGGCGTGCCGGGAGGTGGAACGATCACCGCACGACGGCCGACGGGATGCTGTGGATCCTGCGCACCGGCGCGCCCTGCCCGAGCGCTACGGCAAGTGCAAGAGCGTGTACGACCGCTTCAACCGCCGGCAAAGGGAGGGCATGTACCAGCGCATCCTGAGGGCCCTGCGCATCCGTTTGGACAAGAAAGGCAAGATCGACTGGGATCTGGTGGACGGATCGAACGTGCGGGCGTCTCGGGCCGCGGCTGGGGCGGGGAAAAAAGGGGCGCAACAGAGCCGAAAGACCGCGCATTGGGCCGCTCGCCCGGCGGGTGGGGATCAGAGTTCCACCTGGTCACTGACGGTCACGCCCTTGCCCCGGCCGCCGTCGCCAGCGCCGGGCAGACGCACGAGTCCACGCGCTTGGCCGAGGTGATGGAGAAGGTGCGGCCGCCGCGCCGGATCGGATGGCCGCTCAAGGCCGCCGGAGACAAGGGCCGCAGCTACCCCGGAGTTCGGCGCCGGCTGAGGCGGCGGCGCATCGGGGCGGTGATCCCGCAGCGGAACGACCAGATCAAGCACGACGGCCGCTTGCGTCTGGACAAGCGGACCTACCGCAAGCGTGCGCGCGTCGAGAACAGCGTCGGCCGGCTCAAGGAGAACCGACGCATCGGCACACGATACGACAAGCTCGCGGTCAACTTCCAGGCCTTCCTTGGCCCGCCGATCATCCGCCGATACCTCCGACTGCTGGCCCCGCACGATCCGTCAGACACTACCTAGGCGTCGAGCCACCGCGCTGGTCGGCTTCGTCGTGCGGGACCGAGCAGTTGAGTTGCACAAGCCTGTGTTCGATCAAGCCTGGAGCGACGGACCAACCACATAGAGTCGTGCGTCAAACCGTGAGCTTGCGCTCGACGGCTCCGTAACAATGTCGGTCCGTTGCCCTCAGGGATGCCGTCGTTCTCGGAAGTCTTCGAGCGAAGGCCACGCGATCGAGAGTCGCGCCTACAACCGGTTCGGAGCCCGAAGCAAACGCCGAAGGAGGGCGATGGACATCTCGGTCGCCGCGGCTCCGAGCAGCAGACCGACAATGACGGCGGTCGCCGCGGGCGAATCGGTATCGAGGGCATCCGAGGCGACGAGGACGACCAGAAGCATGGCCTGGGTGAGCGAGACGCCCAGAGCGTGGCTCTCGAGCCAGATCATGGTGGCCTGAGCGTGCTGGCGCGGCGTGCCGAAGAGTTTCAGCGCGAGGTTCGCGCCGAGGTAGTGCCCGCTGCCGGCAAGCGAGACGGCCAGGAACACGAACGTGAGCGTGCGCCACGAGTTGGATATGAGGCGAGGATCGATCTCGCTCATGAGGTACGCGGTGAGCGGCGCGGCGCAGAGCCAGAGGACGGCTCCGCGCGCGGCACGCCGGCGCAAACGGGTCGATCGCACGCGCCCGCGGAGCAGCCCGCCGAAGAACACGCCGCCGACGGGCAACAGGATTGCGGCGCTGGCGGCGGCGTCGGTCGCGAGGATCAGGACCATCATGCAAGCGACGAAGGCGAAGACGTTGATGGCGTTGGCAGCGATACGACGCCCCTCGACGCCGATCCAGCGCATGGGGAGGTGGGTGAACGCCGAGCCCGCGGCGGTCGCGGCGCCGATCAGGAGGGAGGTCGCCCGATCGAGCTTGAGCAGCCAGGCGACGAGCACGCCGGTCGCCAGCATCGTGATGAGCGCCACCAGAAGCCCCGCACCGATCGCCGGCTGGACCTCGCGCAGGTCCAGAGCCCTCGGCCTGCGCCGGCGGGCGAGGGCCGAGGCGAGGAAGAACGAGAACCCGACGAGCCCTGCCGCGATGAGGCGGCTGGGCTCGCGGTGGCGGGCGAGAGCAAGCTGGACGGCCTCGCGCAGGGGCTCGCGCTCCATGGCGTGGGCCCGCTGGTGCTCCTCGATCGCCTCGGGGCTTACGCCGGTGGTCCGCAAGGCGATCAGGTCGCGCTGGTGGGCGCGGTCCAGCTCGGCGAGTTCGGCGCGGGCGTCGGCCGCGCCGACGTGGATCGACTCGAACAGGTCCGGTCGCACGGAGCCGAAGACGAGCGGCCCGACGAGGACGCCCGCGAGGATCCCGCCGGTGATCGACGCCGCGGGGGCGCGCCCGGGCAGGCCCGCCGCTCGCAGCAGCATGGCAAACGCTGGAGCGATGAGCAGCAGAATGCCGAATCGGGTGATTGCCGCGCTGAGTGGGTCCACGGGCGGACTCTAGCGTGTCGCAGGAGGCGGTCGGTGACGCAGCGCGAGACGACATCCAAAGCCCACCACGCATTGAGCCCGTCCCGCCCGGTTCGCGTGGAGTCGCCGGCAGCCGGCGAGCGGCTCACCCTGCGGCAGTGGCAGGAGGATGATCGCGAGGCGTTGCTGGCGATATTCGCGCGCAGCCGGGCGCATTTCGATCGGTACTCGCCGCTGCATCATCCGGGTGAAAACGACTCGCGGACGTTCGAGCGGCAACTGCGTCTGGCCCGCACGGGTGATGAGAGTTTGAGTGGTTGCCGACGCCTCGCGGTGCTCGACGACGGCACGATTGTCGGGGCGTTCAACCTCAACCAGATCTCGCGCGGGCTCATCTTTGAGGCGGACGCCAACTGGTGGGTGGATGCCGCCCAATGCGGGCGGGGCTTTGGCACCGCCGGCGTGCGGATGCTGCTGGACCATGCCTTGGACGATCTGCCCGAGGGCCTTGGATTGCACCGCGTGACCTGCGGCATCGTCCCCGAGCACGCCGCGAGCGAGCGGATCGCACGACGGACGGGCTTCGCGCGACAGGAGGGCATCACGAGCCACTTGCAGATCGGCGATCAGTGGGTTCGGCACGCGGTGTACGTCGCGACGCACGAGTCGGTCGCGGCACGATCAGCCGCCTGAGCCGTCGCCGGGGTCGGATGGATCGCCCGGATCGACGGCGGGGGCATCTCCCGGCGGATCCTCGTCGATGTCGCCGCCCATGCCGGCGAGCGGCTGGAGCTGGCCGTTGAGGCCCACACGGAGCTGGCCGGTCTGGAGCAGGTAGTCGAGGATGGCGCTGCGCAGGTCGGCGATGGCGTCGTCGCGGGCGTTGCGGGCGTCGAGCAGGTCATTGGTGGTGTCCAGGAACTCCTGGGCGGTTACCCCGGCGGGGTCGATCTCCTGTTCTTCGAGGCGCTTCTCGGCGATCTGGACCTGGATCTGGGCGAGTTCAAGGCGGAACTTCGCGAGTTCGATGGCGCGCAACGCCGAGCGCGCGTCGATGATGATCGAGTCGCGGAACCGCTCGTAGTCGCGGATCGAACGCTCCATCCCGATCATGCTCTGGCGCAGGCGCAGGGCCTCGTTCTTGCGATCGAGCGGGAGGCTGAGCGTTGCGCCGACGGAGAAATCGATGTCGCCGGGGTCGAAGTTCAGTTCGCCGACGTCGAGGTCGCCATCGGTCGGGAGCGAGACGTTGCCGGTGAGGTCGAGGTCGGGGAGCAGCTCGTTGCGCGCGTTGAGCACGTCGCGCCGGGCGTCGTCGAGGCGGTCGCGCTGGTTCTGGAGATCCAGGCGATACGAGAGCGCACGCCGGGCGGCTTCATCCTGCTGGATCTCCGGCTCGGGCAGATCCAGCTCCAGCGGCTGGATATCGATCGGCGTTCGCGGATCGAGGCCGAGGCGTACCAGGAATCGCTCGATCTGGAGGACATATTGCTGGTTCTGGCTGGCGAGATTGGACTGGGCGTTGCGCAGGCCGTTCTCGGAGATCGCCCGCTGGAAGGGTCGCACCTCACCAGCCTCGACGAGCTGGGTCGTCCGCTCGAGGTCACGGGCCTGGCTCTTGATCTGCTCGCCCTGGCTCTCGATGCGGGCCTGGGTCTGGAGCAACGAGAAGTAGTCGTTGGCGATATCGACCAGGAACTCGCGCCGGAAGCGTTCGAAGTCGCGTGCCGCGTACACAAGATCGCGCTCGGCCTGGATCAGGCTCTCGCGAGCGACCATGCCGGCGCCGCGCAGCAGGGGGACGTTGCCGCTGAGCACGATCCGCGAGCTCTGGGTGTACTCCTCGCTGACGCGATTGCGCAGGTCCTGGGCGGCCTGCCAGACCCAGCGGGCCTCGACATCCCCGCCGTAGGGCAGGCGCTTGGTGATGCGCAGCGTGTTGATGAGATCCAGCGCGGTGTCGAACGCGCCATCCTCGGCGTTGCCGCTGAGCGTCGCCGAGGTGTCATTGAAGAACCGCGGGCTCCAGAGGTGGCGCTCGATGAGCAGGCGGATGGCGCTGAGGATGTAGTCTTCTTCCGCGGAGCGGTACTCGCGGCTGTGGCGCTGAGCGAGCGAAAGGGCCTCGTTGATCCCGATCGCAAGACGGTCCGTCACGCCAATGCTGAGCGCTTCTGCGGTGTACCTCGTCAGGCGGTCGGCGACGCTGCGGTCGGCGCGGGCTTGGTCGAAGTCGATCTCGCCCGCCGGGGGGTTGATCGTCCGCACGTTCGTGTTCGAGAGGGCCCCGCGATCCAGCTCGCCCCGCTCGGAGCCGATGCGTTGCGGCCAGGAGTTCCCGCCGAGGATGCTGGTCCGTTCTTCCAGCAGGGCGCGGGTCTGGTCGTCGATGGCCCGCATGCTCGGGGCGCACGCGCCGAGTGTCCAGAGGGCCAGCACGACCAGGGAAGTGGCGAGATTGGGCGTTCGGGTGCTCGCCTTGGACAAAGAGCGGTCTCCGCAAGAGGGAGCGAAGTCTACCGCTCACACCCGTCCGCGTTGCGAACGAATCCTCTCGCGCAGGGGCCTGAAACATTGTCATTTTGCGAGGGGCCTCCTATCCTAGTGGTTCCTCCGAATCGGCGCCGTTTCTTCGGTGTTTATTAGGTTCTAGATCGCTCTTTGATAGGAGCGAGCAACTTTTCCATCCGCGAGAGGAGCCCGATGGCCTCTGTCACTTTCGACGGCAAGAGCTTCATGATCGACGGTCGGCGGATCCTGATCGTCGGCGGATCGATCCATTACGCGCGGGTGCCGAGGGCCTCGTGGCAGGAGGTCATCCACCAAGCCAAGCTGTGCGGGCTGAACACGATCGAGACGCCGGTGTTCTGGTCGCTGCACGAGCCGCGGCCGGGCTCGTTCGATTTCGACGGCGAGCTGGAGTTGCGTCACTTCGTGAAGCTGGTGGGCGAGGCGGGGATGTGGTGCGTGCTGCGTCCGGGGCCGTTTGTGGATAGCGCGTGGGACATGGGGGGCTTGCCGGGCTGGCTGCGGGAGGTGCCGGATATCGCCTTCCGGACCAACAACCAGCCGTTCCTGGAGTCCTCGGGCAAGTACCTCTCGGCACTGGCGAGCCACCTGAGGGGGCTCCAGATCACCGGCGGTGGGAACAACTCACCGATCCTGCTTGTGCAGAACGAGACCGGCTGGAACTGCGGCGATCGGGCGCTCGGTCCGGTCTACCTCGGCGAGCTGCATCGCTACCTGCGCGAGGCGGGGTTCAACGTCCCGATGATCGGATCCAATAACCTCTGGCAGAGCGTCGAGGGCGAGATCGACTGCTGGTCGGGCTCGGGGCGGTTGCTCCAGGCGATGCGCCAGCTCGCGCTGGTGCGGCCGGATCAGCCGAGGATGGTCACGGGCATCCCCGCGGGGACGCCGAGCGTCTTCGGCAAGCCGGCTCGCGAGGGCGGTTCGCCGGCGCTGCTGCAGCGCCGACTGGGCGAGGTGCTCGCCGGGGGCGGGCAGTTCTGCATCGACCCGTTCCACGGCGGCACGAACTTCGGGTTCCGCGGCGGGCGGATCGTCGGCCCCGAGGGCGGCTTCGTCACGATCTCGCACGACCAGCACGCGCCGCTGACCGAGGCGGGCGCGCCCGGCGAGTCGTACGGGCTGGTGCGCCGCATCGCGACGTTCGCGTCGAGCTTCTCGCGCGTCTTCGCGAATCTCGACAGCGAGTATCGCCCGGTGATGCTCGATCCGGAGTCGACGGCGCGCGAGCGGGTGAGCATCGCCCACGCCCAGGGAACGCAGGGGTCGGTGATCTTCGCTTTCGCGGGTGAGGGCAAGGCCGGCGGCGCGAAGGGGCGCGTGACCGTGCTGCTGCCGGACGGTCGCCCGGCGGAGCTGTCGATGGGCGATCAGCTCACGGCGTGGTGTCTGATGGACGTGCAGCTCGGGCCGCGGTTCCGGCTGGATCTGTGCACGTTCAATGCCCTGGCGCATGTCGGCGACGTGCTGGTCTGCTATGGTCCGGCGGGGGCACCGGGGGCGATCTCGATCAACGGGTCCATCGCCGAGCTGGAGGCGCCGCGCGGCAAGTCGCCGGTGGTGATCGAGCACGAGGGCATGACGCTGGTGGTGTGCAACGAGACGCAGGCCGACGCGGTGCAGCTTGTCGATGGCAAGGTGTTGATCGGGGCGTCGTCGATCGGGATCGACGGGACGCCGGTGATCGCGTCGGGGATCAAGACGCTGACGACGATCGACGCCAAGGGCAACAGCAGCAATGAGAAGGTCCGCCCGACGATCGTGCGGACGCCCAAGGCGCCGGTGCTCGACGGCTGGAAGCTCGCGGTCACCGACGCGTATCTGAAGGGCACCAGCCCGCGGTTCGCGATGATCGACGGCCCGAGCAGTTTGACAGAGCTGGGATCTGCCGAGGGGTACGGCTGGTATCGCCTGAGCCTGCGTCTTGGGGCCGCGAAGCGCGCCAAGATCCGCGTGCCGCACTCGGGCGATCGCCTGACGTTCTACGTCGACGGCGCGCGCGTGGGCGCGATCGGCAGCGGGCCGGACGCGAGCGACGAGCTGGCGCTGAGCTTTTCCAAGGGCAAGCACGAGCTCGTGGCGCTGGCGGAGAACCTCGGGCGCGCGAGCTCGGGGCTGGAGCTGGGCGAGCAGAAGGGGATCTTCGGGCCGCTGCTGGAGTCGTCGGCGATGCGGATGGGTAAGCCCTTGATCGTCGAGGAGCCGGTGCTTCGCCCGCTCGATTACCAGAGCCCGATGTGGGGCGTCCACGAGGACTCGGTCACGGTAGCCAACCGCGTGCGCTGGGCGTTCCAGCATCGCAAGAAGACGCCGATTGTTATGACGCTTGCGCCGGTGCCCACGACGACGCTGGTGCTCGTCAACGGCGAGTTCGTGCGGGCGCTGGACGAGGGTTTCGCCGGGCCGGTCGTGCTCGATGAGCAGACGCTGAGCCGGGGGAACAACACGATCGATCTAGTGCTGCTGGACGTGTTCTCCAGCGAGGAGGAGCAGGCGAAGGCGATCGATGCGCTGTCGGCGACGTTTCACGAGGGGACCGCGGACTTCGGCGCCAAGGCCTCGTGGGCGTTCGCGAAGTGGGAGATCCCCGCGGCGAACGCCTTCAAGACGACCACGAAGACCGCGATGGCGGCGATGCGCGAGCCGTCGTGGTGGCGCTGCGCGTTCGAGGTCGCGCACCACGAGGTGCCGCTGTATCTGGACGCGAGTGGGCTGACCAAGGGGCAGATCTTCGTCAACGGACGCCATCTGGGACGGTACTGGGTGAGCGACGGCGCGGGGCACTCGGTGGGCCCACAGACGCGCCACTTCATCCCGGCGTCGTGGCTGAAGGCCGGCTCGAACAAGCTGCACCTGTTCGACGAGCTGGGCGGCAACCCGCTGAAGTGCTCGCTGACGCACGACGCCAAGGGCGGATCGAGCCTCGACTGAGCCGCCCCTACGATTGGGTCATGGAAACTCCCCCGCCCTGGCTCGCGGCGATCGCCTACGCGACGCGTCAGCATCGCCACCATCTGCGTCGCGACGGCAAGACGCCGTACGTCTCGCACGTCGTCCGCGTGATGATGGTCACGCGGGACGTGTTCGGGTGCGAAGATGAGGTCGCGCTGCTGGCGGCGGTGCTGCACGACACGATCGAGGACACGCCGACGGATTTCGACGATATCGACCGAAGGTTCGGCGCAGAGGTCGCCCGCTGCGTCGCGACGCTGACCAAGAACATGCTGCTGCGTGAGGCCGATCGCGAGGTGGATTACGATCGGCGGCTGGGCGAGGGGCCGTGGCAGGCTCGCCTGGTCAAGCTCGCTGATGTGTATGACAACCTCGTCGATAGCGTGAGCTCCGGGCTCTCGACGAAGCGCCAGGAGCGGGCCGTGGCGCGGGCGCAGCGGGCGATCGAGATCGCGCGGGGCGATGCGGACGAGCACGGCTGCGTCGCGCGGGCGATCGAGCACGTCGAGGCGATCGTGGCGTCGCATGAGCCGCAGATGAGCTGATATCTGGGAGCGAATCGGGTGCCGTGGCCTTCGCTCGCAGACTCGCTCAGACCACGGCACCCGGAGGACGCACGATGCGTTCTCGCAACCCGGCGCGCTGATAGCGCTCGATGATGAGCTTGAGAAACTCGTCCTGGTCCATGACCCAGTAGCGGTCGCTGAAGACCTCAACCTGGTGGAATCCGGCGAAGCCCGTGCGGTCGATCTCCCGTGACATTCTGGCGAGATCGATCCTCCCGCCGCCATGATACCGGCCCGGATAGACATCAACCCGTGGCGCGACAGATCGACATCGATGACATGATGGATCGTCGTTGTACTCCTCGCTCGATCGCGTGCAGGAGCTCGCCCGCCTGGAGCTGCGCGACCGGATCCGCCCCGAGTTCCGGGCCGACACGGGCAACGACCTCGCGATCGACATGCCCTATCCCATCCCACGTCGCGCCTGCCGATACGACCCCCGGCCTCGGGCGATCATACCTCGCCATCCCGATGGATCGATTCTTCGCCTCACGCCGCGAACGATGCTGCCATGCGCATCGTCATCCAGCGCGTCGAGCACGCGAGCGTCGAGGTCTCGGGCGAGCCGTACAGCGAGATCGGCCCGGGAATGCTCGTGCTGCTGGGCATCTTCGAGGGCGACGACGAGCCCGAGATCCGGTTCCTCGCCGAGAAACTCGCCCACCTGCGCATCTTCCCCGACGACAACGGCAAGATGAACCGCTCGGTCCTCGACATCGCCGGCAACGTGCTGGTGGTGCCCAACTTCACCCTCGCCGGCGACGCCCGCAAGGGCCGGCGTCCCTCCTTCGACGGCGCGATGGCCCCGGAGCGAGCCGAGCCTCTCTTCGAGCGATTCTGCGAGGCGCTCCAAGCCCGTGGCGTGAGCGTCGCCCGGGGCGTGTTCCGCGCCCACATGCGAGTGGGCCTGGTCAATAACGGGCCGGTGACGCTCGTGATCGACTCGCCGCCCCGCGAGAGCCCATGAATGAGCCCCCGCGCGACCCCACCCCGCGATATCCTGATCGCACCATGTCCGGCCTCCACGCCCAGACCATCGAC
>JAJDDM010000152.1 GCA_029260315.1 Phycisphaerales bacterium
GCCTTGCCGGGCAGAAGGTCGCGCAGACGTTCCCGTTGCTCATCGGCGAGTTCGTGTCGGCGTCGCATGGTTGGCCCTCCATGGCCAAATCAACACCATCGGACAACGGCGCCACTCAAAGTGAATGTCCGTAGCAGCTAGGGCGGCTTGAGTCCACTCCAAGCGAACCCGCCATCGAACAAGCCCCCGGACGCCGGACCCGAGGCTCTGCAAAGGTCCGGGTCAGCATTCGCCCGCGGGCGCATCCGCTACGAACGCACGGCTATCGAGCACGCGAGCCCGGGCATGATCCTCGCCATCTCCCACAGCCTCGCCGCGGACTCCGCCCACAGGCGGTGCGTATGCCCAGACGAACCGACTCCTCGTCACCGGTGCCCAGCAGATACGCAGGCTCATGTGTCATCAGGGAGGGTATCCGCGTGCCCCCCGCCATTGATCTCTCGCCCGATCCGGGCCTCGACCCTCACGGCGTCGCGGAGCGCACCAAAGGCACCGCGCACCGAGAGAAAGTACAAGACCAAGATCCCCAGCAGAATGTTGGTCCCGCCGAGTGCGCCCAACGCCGCAAGGATTCCCACGATCCAGGCGTCGCGCTGCGCGAGGCGCAGTCGCTTGCGAACCTTCGGCGCAAGGCCCGGCGTCAGATCGCTCAGCGTCACGCCCATGCGCCCGAGCGTCCAGAGATGCCCCGCAATGAGTGCGATGACCACCCCGTTAAGCGGCCTCACCGCCGACGCGGGAAGGCGGAAATCGTCCATAACGAGTGCGACGGGCGCGGCAACGCCAAACGCGACCGTCAGCCAGCGGGCCGGACCGCGCACCACGCCCAGGACGCTCCCGCCGTCGGCTTTGGGTGTCGTCATCAGCCAGACGCCCCGCAGGTAGCCGATGCCGACGAACAGCGCGGCCGCGAGAAGTGCGTATGCAAGAACGCTCCCGACGATCCGATCGGCGCCACTCGATATGACAGGACCGCTCCCGATCGCTTCGAACGCGACCAGTACGCCTAGGAAGACGAGCAAGAGCAGCGGCAGGACTGCAAATACCGTGAGCGATCGGTGCCACGTCCGCACGCCACGCGCGAGACTGTCGAGCCAGTCCGGAGGCTCGAAGCGCAACATGCGCTCGTGCAACGATCGGGCGATCGCGACGCCGCACTCGGGACAATCGCCGTCGACCGCCAGCCCGACAAGGTCATACCCGCATTCGACGCACAGCGTCTCGTCGCCCGCGACGATCTCACCCACATCCCTCGGCACGCCTCAGATCGTACCCGATCTCACATGAATCCCACAAACACCGAGCTCTCCAACTTCGTCTCTTCGTCTCTTCCAAGTTCTTCCTAATGGGCATTCCGATGCACGAACCCCCGGAACATCGTCAACCACAGAATCTTCAAATCGAACCCGATCGACCAGTGGCGGATGTAGAACAGATCGAGCTGGATCCGCTTGCGCAGGTCGCTCTCGCCGCGCAGGCCGTTGACCTGCGCCCACCCGGTGATCCCCGCCTTGACGTGCTGGCGCAGCATGTACCCGCGCCAGTCCTCCTTGAACCGCTCGATCAGCTCCGGACGCTCCGGCCTCGGCCCCACCAGCGACATCTGCCCCTTGAGCACATTCAAAAGCTGCGGCAGCTCATCCAGACTCGCCCGACGCAGCCAACGCCCGATCGGCGTGATCCTGGGATCGTCCCGGCTCGTCCACGCCTCGCGCCCGTCCTCGATCGCCTTCAGATCATGCCCGGCCTCGTCCTGCACATGAAACATCGTCCGGAACTTGTAGATCTTGAACGTCTCGCCGCCCAGGCTCACGCGCCGCTGCTTGAAAATCACCGGCCCCGGCCCGCTCAACCGCACCAGGATCGCGACGAGAAGCATGAGCGGGCTGAAGAGGATCAGCCCCGCCGCCGAGCCCAGGATATCCACGAACCGCTTGCTCACTCCGCCGAGCCCGTACAGCGGGCACTCGCGATAGCTCAGCACCGGCATCCCCTCGAGCTCGCTCACCGCCATGCGCTGCGGCATGTACCGCAGCGGCACGTCGGGGATGATCCGCACGTCCAGCGCGAATCGCTCCAACCGCTTGAGAAGCTCCGGAAGCTGCGCCGCCTCGGCGTTCGGCAGCGCCAGATACAGCCCGTCGATCTTCTTCCCCTCCAGAACCTTCTCGAGGTCGTCCAGCCCGCCGAGCACGGGGCGATTCAGGCACGTCTCGCGGGCGTTCTTGGCCTCGTGCGAGAGAAAGAACGCGACGTTGAGTCCCGTCCACGCGTTGCGCGTCAGCGTTCGGCAGGCGATCTGCCCAAGCCGCCCCACGCCCACGATGGCGATGTGGCGCTGGTTGCGCCCCCGCCGACGCAGCGCCCGCAGCGCGAACCGTGCCGCGAGGTGGAACCCGCTGAGCATCGAGATCGTCAGGATCGCCGCCAGCCCGATCTGCAAGCGGCTCGCGTCCAAGCTCAGCCCGCCGATCTCAAATGTCTTGGTGGGCGGGTTCGTCAGCGCATTGGCCCCCACCGTCCACAGAAACACGATCGCGAACCCAAGCGAGAACATGCACGCCTTCAGCAGTTGCTTCTGCTCGGTCCACAGCGACTGGTTGCGCCACGGGCGATAGACGCCGAAGAGCCACAGCCCGCCGAAAACAATCGGCACGAGCACCGGCACCAGCGGCTCGCGGATCCAGACCGTCACCTCGCTCGGTATTGTGCCCTCGATGACCTGCCGGCGGAACAGCCACGCCGCCAGACACGCGATCGCAACAACACCCGCGTCCATCACGCCGAACAATGCGATAAAAACCTGGTGTCGCTGCCTGAGCATGGATCCTCCATGTCCCCGCACGTCTCGGCGTGTCGCGCGGCTCGGCGTCCTACCCGGGCCACAATGTCGCACGCCTGCTCGCGGGTGTCAAGCCGGGGCCTACGGACTCCAACCCTCGTCCCACACGTCACCGCCGCGTGGGCTGCCCGCTCGTCGGGCGAGGTCCTCGAGGGCACGCCGATCATTATCGGTCAGCGAGCCCGGCTTGGGCGGAACAATACGCACGATCCCATACAGATCACCACGAGATCCATCAGAACTCGCCAATCCACGCTCCCGTAGGCGGAGCTTCTGCCCGCTCGGCGAGCCCTCCGGCAGCGTGATCTCCACCCGCCCATCCAGCGTCGGAACCCGGATCTTCGCCCCCAGCGTCGCCTCCACAATCGACACCGGCAGATCAAACTCCAGATCCAGCGGCTTGCCCTCCACCCGACGAAAATGGGGGTGATTACCTATTTTTACCCGCAACACGATGTCTCGATCGAGGCCCTCGGGCTTGCGAATCCGCAGCTTGGCCCCCGTCACGATCGCCGGCGGGATGTTCACGCTCAACGTCTGATCCTTGCCCCCGGCGCTCACCCGAAACTGGTGCGTCCCGCCCCTGGCCGCGGTCATGAATGGGATCTGGATCTCGTGACGGAGCGGCTCGCGGACGCCGCGCCGGGTCGCCCCGGCCCGCGAACGACCCGCCGTCCGCGACGCCCCGCGCTGACGCCCGAAGAACGTCTCGAAGACCGAGTCCAGGTCATCCATGTCAACGTCGACGCCCGAGCTCTGGGTCTTCCGCGACCCGCCCGCCTGCGCCCCCGCGGCACCGAACCGGTCGTACGCCTTGCGCTTCTCCGGATCCATCAGCACGTCGTACGCCTGCTGGATCTCGTTGAACCTCGCCGCGGCGTCCGGCGCCTTGCTCACGTCCGGATGATGCTTGCGGACAAGCTCGCGATACGCCTTGCGGATCTCGTCTTCCGACGCCGATCGCGAGACGCCGAGGGTCTTGTAGTAATCGCTCGAAGCCATGGGTCGATAATACGGGTCGAAGCGCCCCCTGAGAGGACGCCGGGAGAACGCCGAAACGTCGCCGAAGATCGCCCCCCCGGGGCGTCTCCAGACGTGCCGGCAGCCGCATCGCGGCGCTACCCCGCCGAGCCGACCTCGCCGGCTCCCTCTTCAGGAGCCGGATCGGTGATCGCGACGCACTCCATGTGAAAGACCACCCGGGCATTGGGCGGAACGCCGCGCTGCGGGATCCCCCGCATCCGATACGCCCGCTCGGGTGGCGAGATGAACCGTTTGACCATCCCCAGCCTCGTCTGCGGGATCACCTCTTCCCACGCCCAGTTCATCATGTTCGGACCCACCGGCCAGTCGATCTCCGGCAGCACGCCGTCCTCATCGGAACTCGAGAACATCCGCCCCGTGTCGAACAGCCAGCTGTCGTAGGCATACCGAACCCGCTGGCCCTCGCGCGGCGCCGGGCCGAGCTCCGTCGGGTACGTCAGGATCGTCAGTCCGTTGGGCGATTGCTCCACATGCAACGGGTACTCATCCGCCGAGAACGCGACCCATTGGCCCTCCTCGGGGCCCCAGACGCGCGTCCCGTCGGGCGCGTATCCCCGATCGGCGATCGCCAGCGTGCTGCCGTCGAAGCGGATCTTGCTGGTCATCTCCGTCGCCCCGAG
Source organism: Phycisphaerales bacterium (assembly GCA_029260315.1). GTDB lineage: Bacteria > Planctomycetota > Phycisphaerae > Phycisphaerales > UBA1924 > S146-42. The sequence continues at coordinate 4,507 of JAJDDM010000152.1, forward strand.
CTGCGCCGTCGGATACCCGTGCAAGGACTCGCCCTCGAACATCGACCCGCGATCGGTCAGTTCGATGTCCATCGTCGCGATCACGTCCTCGCCGGAGAACAGCGGGAACTGGTCGGGGATCGCCCAGAACCCGGCGAACGGCTCCAGGGCGGTCAGCATGCGCGCCGGCTCGAGCGTCCGCAGGCGGACCTTGCCATTGGCCTCGTACAGCTGCGCGAACGACTGACGATATGGGCGGGCGCCCGCGTCGTCGCGATGGGCCTCGAGATACAGCACGTCGTCCAGCCCCCGGATGTGCGTCTTGGCGATGTGCATCCACACATGCGCCGCCCCGCCCCCGTCACGCTGCGCTACCGGCTCGTCGGATCTCCACGACCCCACGAGCATCTCACCCGCACGCTCGATCTTCGCGCTCGACCACGCCGGGATCTCGAAGCGCAGGACCTCGCCCACCAAGTCCCTCGGCACTAGCTCGATCTGACGATCGCCCCGCTCGATATCGGGATCGTCCTGAGCGATCACCGGCCCAGCAAACGAAAAACATCCCGCTACGACGAAGCCTGCCAACACTCGATGCGTGGTCTGACGATGCATGGTCTGAACCTCACTCTCGAATCGGTTACGCGAGCTCCGGGAACATCTTCTGAACCGTCTCGACCAGATCCTTCACATGCGAGACCGACTCGTTCATCAGCTCGGTCTCCTCGGCGCTCAGCGTGATCTCGATGACCTTCTCGACGCCGCCCGTGCCGATCACCGCGGGCGTCCCCACAAAATAACCCCCGACGCCGTACTCCTTCTCGCAGTACGCGGCGCTCGGGATGATCCGCTTCTTATCCTTGACCATTGCCTCGACCATCTGGATGGTCCCGCTCGCGGGCGCGAACCACGCGCTGGTCCCCATGAGCTTGACGATCTCCCCGCCGCCCATCTTCGCCCGCTCCACGCACGCCGTGATCTTCTCCTCGCTCAAAAGATCGCTCACCGGAATGCCGTGGACGCTCGTCAGGCGAGGCAGCGGCACCATGTCGTCGCCGTGACCCCCCAACAGCAGCGCCGAGATGTCCTCCACCGAGCACCCGATCTCCATCGCGAGAAACGCCCGGAACCGCGCGACATCCAACGCCCCGGCCTGGCCCACGATCCGATTCGTCGGGAACCCCGTCGCCTTCCACGCAGTGTACACCATCGCGTCCAGCGGATTGCTCACCACGATCACGACCGAGTCGGGCGCAAACTCGGCGATCTTCTCGCTCACGCTCTTGACGATCTTGACGTTGGTCTCGATCAGGTCATCGCGGCTCATCCCCGGCTTGCGCGGGATCCCCGCGGTCAGCACCACGATGTCAGATCCCGCGATGTCGTTGTAGTCGCTGGTGCCGATGACGCTGGAATCGAACCGCTCGATCGGCCCGCAGCAGAGCAGGTCCAGCGCCTTGCCCTTGGCGACGCCCTCCTTATCGGGGATATCCAGCAGGACGATGTCGCCGAGCTCCTTGCTGGCGGCCCAGTGGGCGCAGGTCGCCCCGACGTTGCCGGCCCCGATGATGCTGATCTTCGCACGCTTCATGATGACGGAAATCTCCCAGTCTCTAGGTAGGCCCGCGATGGACCAAGATCTGGCCCGCGCCGGGCCGGTCGAGGGCGATGATAGCGCCCGCGTGCGATCAGCTTCGGGCCCAACGAGCGACGATCAGCCCTATTGCAAGCCCTTACGCCCGTCATCCCCGGACGCCGGACCTGAGGCCCTGCGAAGGTCCGGATCAGAGCGATCAGCTCCCCTCGTCAGCCACGGGCGTCCAATCCTCGACAGGCGGGAGCTCCGCCAGCTTGGGCAACCCCCGCTCGGGCGGAACCGCGCACGCCTGCCCATCCTCGATCGCCAGTACCAGCAGCGGCTGCCCCGCCGGCAGATCCTCGTTCATCGCCACCACCAGATCCCGCGTGATCTTCCCGCTCGCAAAGTCCATCTGGCGATAGACCTGCCGGGGCGTCGCGATCCGCGACGGCTCGCGCACCTCCCCGCCACCCCGCGTCAGAAACGCCTTGATCAGCCGCCCCGCGTCATCTCCGGGCGCCGCCCCCGCCCGCTCCCGGCAGAACGCCCCCACCGCCCCTCTACACATCGTCACGCCGGGCGTCGGCAGGAACAGATCCCCGCCGAACCCGCCCGCGAGCAGATCCCGCACCAGATCCGCCGGATGCCCACATACGAGCGTCTCGGACGCCACCAGCCACTCGATCCCGGCGTTCGCCGCCATCTCAAACGCGACCCGAGAATCCTCGATGATCTCCAGCAGCTCCCCCGGCAACGCCTCGCCTCGCCACAGCCCATGCAGTTTGCCGGTCGATTCCTTGCACAGAATCTCCGCCCGATCGAGCGCCAGCGGCCGCTCGCCATCGTCGATCTCGTCCAACTCTCGCAGCGCATGCGTCACGGCGCTGAGCGAAATAATCGCCGGCGTCGCCTCGCGCCAGCGATCGCCCTCGGGCGTCTTGGGCAGGCCCACCGCCGAGCGCGCGAACTCCATCCAGCGGGCCAGCAAGCCCGCCCAGGTGAGTGAAGAATCGGGAGTCATGGAAGAGATGATAGAGGGCATTCGGCATTCGGCATTCGGCAATCGAGGTTCGAAAAAGAGAACGCGCAGTGTTTGTGCGCATGCCGAGTGCCGAATGCCGAATGCCGAATGCCTATTCTGCCCCATGCACTGGAACCCCGACGACCTCGACGTCGCAAGCCGCTACAAGCTGCTGATCGGCTGCATCGTGCCGCGCCCGATCGCGCTGGTCTCGACGGTCGATCGCGAGGGCCGCACCAATCTCGCCCCGTTCAGCTTTTTCAACGGCGTCGGCTCCAACCCCATGACCCTCCTGTTCTGCCCCGCCAACAAGCCCGACGGCAGCGAGAAGGACAGCCTGCTCAACGCCCGCCCGATCGAAGATGGCGGCGTCGGCGAGTTCGTCGTCAACGTCTCCACCGAACAGATCGAACGCCAGGTCGCAGGAGCGGCAGAACCGCTGGCCCATGCAGAAAGCGAGTTCGATCTCGTCGGCCTCACCCCCGCGCCGAGCGTCGCCGTCGCCCCGCCGAGAGTGCTCGAGAGCCCCGTGAGCTTCGAGTGCAGGACCGCCCAGGTCATCCGCACCAACCCCGGCGAGCCCGCCGCCGGCAACATCGTCATCGGCCATGTCGTCCACGTCCACGTCACCGACGAACTCATCAACGAACGCTTCCACACCGACCCCGAGAAACTCGCGGCGATCGGGCGCATGGGCGGGCTGATGTACTGCCGCACCCGCGACCGGTTCGAGATGCCGATGGGACGTGCCGCTCTCAACAGCGAGTAGCGTGACGTAACAACAAAAACGTAACAACAAAAGACCCCGGGCGGTGGTGGGGACCGCCCGGGGCTGGGAGGCGCGGGGTCGAGGTGGTCTCTGGCCTGCCCGAAGGCGGCCCGCCGACCCCGCGTGGTGGGTTCATCCGTCCTGACGCCGACATCCGCAGCGACCGTCATGGAAGCTGGGATTCCTTGTCGCCGACCCAGGGCCAGTTCCTGGCGCTGCCTGCGCCCATCGGCCCCATTGATCGGCTGGCTGGAAGGCCGTCGCCCATGTCCCTGGCGACGCGCCCCATTGGGCGATCCTTCACCCGCCGGCTCCCTGTCGCGGATCGTCGCGCGAGACCGATCCGCCAGCGCCAAGATGCATCAACCCCCCTTCAAAGCTCCTTTTTCAGTTCTCAAATCTCAAATCCTGATTCTCCATCGCCGCAGAAGGCGCAACTTCCGCGAACACCGCACGAGCGATCCGTGCAAAGCTCAACTACACCCCATGCTGTTCCCGCAGTTCACGCACTTGTAACACGTCCCGCTGCGCACCGTGATCGTCCCGCACACATCGCAAGGCGGCGCATCCCCCGCGGCCTCCATCGCCATGCTCAACGTCTCGCTCCGAACACGCGTCCGCAAACTCACATCACCCGAGATCGAAAGCTCCGTCTCCGCCTCCGCCGCGTCGAACCTCAAGCGAGGCGACTTCGGATTCGTTTCCCGACGCTCCTCGATATCCCGGCGATCCTCCATCCGCTCCAGATCCGACGCCCGCACCCGGATCTCCGGCTCGCTGTGCCCATCGCCCCGCCCGTCCCCCCGCCCATCACTTGGCCGGCTCGGCGCGTTCGCCTCGCGATACCCCGGAATGAACTGCATCCCCAGCCAGCGGAAGATGTAATCGACCAGACTCTTGGCAAACGGGATATCCCGATTCGTCGTCATCCCCGCCGGCTCGAACCGCTGGTGCGTGAACTTGCGCACCATGCTCTCCAGCGGCACGCCGTACTGCAGCGCCACGCTCGTCGCCGTCCCGAGCGAATCCATCAGCCCGCCGATCGTCGAGCCCTCCTTCGCCATCGTGATGAACAGCTCGCCCGGCTGCCCGTCCGCATACAGCCCGACCGTCAGATACCCCTCGTGCCCGGCGATATTGAACTTGTGCGTCAGGCTGCTGCGCGTATCCGCCAGCCGCCGACGATTGGGCTTCCGCCCGCCGAGCATCGGCTCCAAGGTCTTGCGCACCTTGTCGCCCTGAGCCCCCGACAGCGCCGCCGCGACCAGCTCTTTCAGCCCCTCGGGCTCAGCCGGCGCAGGACTGGCATCCGAAGGGTCCGCCAACTCCTTGACCTTCCCGCCCTTGCTCGACGCACTCTTGCTCGACGCACTCAGCGGCTGGCTCAGCTTGCACCCGTCGCGATACAGCGCGTTCGCCTTCAGCCCAAGCTCCCAGCTCAGCCGGTAGCACGCCTTGATGTCCTCCACCTCCGCCTCGTTCGGCAGGTTGATCGTCTTGCTGATCGCACCCGAGATAAACGGCTGGGCCGCCCCCATCATCCGGATATGCCCCTCGGCGGCGATAAACCGCTCACCCGTCGGCCCGCAGCGGTTCGCACAATCAAACACCGCCAGGTGCTCATCACGCAGATGCGGCGCCTCCTCGACAGTCAGCGTGCCGCAGATCAAGCGGTTCAGTTCGTCGATCTGATCCTCATCCAAGCCCAGCGACCGCAGCGCATTGAACGACGAATCCGCCTTGGCCTTCTTCGGATCGAACCCGAGCCGCTCCAAAGCCTCATCGCCCAGACTCCACGCCCCGAACGCGAAGCCCAGCTCGAACACCCCCGGCAGCGCGTCCTTGATCGCCCGCAGATCCGCGTCACTCAGCCCGCGCTTGGAAAGCCACTCGCCGAACGTCTGCCCGGGCTCCACATGCGGCCCGTCGCCCGCCATCGGCACCTCCAGCGACAGCGCCCCCAGCAGATACATTTTAATGTCCCGGACCTCTTCTTCCTCATATCCCAGCGCCACCAGCGCCGGCTCCACGCTCGCATTCGCGATCTTAAAATAACCCCCGCCCGCGAGCTTCTTGAACTTCACCAGCGCGAAGTCCGGCTCCACCCCCGTCGTATCACAATCCATCAGCAGGCCGATCGTCCCCGTCGGCGCGATCACGCTCACCTGCGCGTTGCGATACCCGAACTGCTGGCCGAATCCCAGCGCATCGTCCCACGCCGATCGCGCACGATCCGCCAGCTCATCCGCGTTGGCCAGGTTCACCGCGCCCGATTCGATCAGCCCGTGATCGATCGGCACCGGGCGGATCCGCAGATCCTCGTACTCGTCCGAGTCTCGCGCGACGCCGTGGGCCGCGTGCCGGTGGTTGCGGATCACCCGCAGCATGTTGTCGCGATCGGCATAGAAACCCGGGAACGGCCCGAGCTCCCTTGCCATCTGCGCGCTTATGCGATAGCTTCGCCCGGTCAGGATCGCCGAGAGCGTCGCGCACACCGCGCGGGCCTCCTCGGAGTCGTACGGGATCCCCGCCCGCATCAGCAGCGCCCCGAGGTTCGCGTACCCGAGCCCCAGCGTGCGATACCGATAGCTCAGCTCGGCGATCTCCTTGCTCGGGAACGCCGCCATCAGCACGCTGATCTCCAGCACCATCGTCCACAGATCGACCGCGTGCTCGTACGCCTCGCCGTCGAACGTCCGCGACTCGTCGTCGTAGAACTTCAGAACATTGAGTGAAGCTAAGTTACATGCTGTATTATCAACGAACATGTACTCCGAGCACGGGTTACTAGCATTTATCCTACCCCCGTTCGGGCAAGTATGCCACGCATTAATAGTCGAATCGAACTGCACGCCCGGGTCCGCACATCGCCACGCCGCGTACGCGATCTGCTCCCACAGCTCATTCGCCGGGAACTCCCGCGCAACTTCCTGACTCGTGCGATAGAACGTCTTCCAGTTCTCATCGCCATCGACCGCGTCGAAGAACGAGTCGGGAATCCGCACCGAGTTGTTGCTGTTCTGCCCGCTGACCGTGCCATACGCCTCGCCATTAAAATCGTAATCGAGCTCCAGCCCCATCTTCTCGCAGGCGTCGCGGATCTCGCCGTTCTCGTCCTTGAGCAGCTTCAAGCCCTCGACCATCGCCGCGACTTTGATTTCCTCGCGCACCTTCCAGTTGATGAACTCGCCGATGTCGGGATGGTCCATGTCCAGACAGACCATCTTCGCGGCCCTGCGGGTCGTCCCGCCGCTCTTGATCGCCCCCGCGGCCCGGTCGCCGATGCGCAGCCAGCTCATCAGCCCGCTGGACTTGCCACCGCCGCTGAGCCGCTCGTTCTCGGCCCGCAGCCGGCTGAAGTTCGTCCCCGTGCCCGAGCCGTACTTGAACAGCCTCGCCTCGCGAGTCCAAAGGTCCATGATCCCGCCGGGGCTCACCAGATCGTCGCCCACGCTCTGGATAAAGCACGCATGAGGTTGCGGATGCCCGTACGCGTCGTCGGCCAGCCTCGCCTCGCCGCTGCTCGGGTCGCAGTACCAGTGCCCCTGCGCCGGCCCCGTGATCCCGTACGCCCAGCTCAAACCCGTATTGAACCACTGCGGCGAGTTCGGCGCCGCCATCTGGTGCACCATCATGTAGCACAGCTCGTCATAAAACGCCTGCGCATCCTCGCCACTATCGAAATACCCGTGCCGCTCCCCCCAATCCCGCCAACACCCCGCCAGCCGATGGATCACCTGCCGCGCCGACCG
>JAJDDM010000153.1 GCA_029260315.1 Phycisphaerales bacterium
CTCGCTAACGTATAGGGGCAACGGGCTTTTCTCATACCCATCTGACGGGCGGGCCTGTGATGCTGCCCGCTCCGATTGGACGCTCGACTGTGGCGGGCGGGCGTTCAACGATGCGCCATGAGCGATTGGGAGATCGAGGGCGCTGAGGGTCAGGCAATTCTCGGCACGGCGCACGAGCCCGGGGGAAACGCCCGCGGCGTGGCGCTCATCGCGCACGGATTCCTGGGGTACAAGGACTACGGCATGTTCCCGCGCCTGGGCGCGGTGCTGTGTGAGAACGGGCTCATCGCGCATCGGTTCAACTTCTCGCACTCGGGGATGACCCGCGACACCGCGTCGTTCGAGCGGCCCGATCTGTTCGAGCGCGACACCTGGCGCAAGCATCAGGAGGATCTGGATCGGGTGATCTCGGCGGTCGGGGAGGGGCGGATCGCGGGGAGAAGTCTGCCGTTGGCTTTGATCGGGCACAGCCGGGGCGGCGTGGATGTGTTGCTGTGCGCGGGGCGGCGGTTTCGGGAGGGTGCTGAGCCCCTGCCGGCGGGCGTGGTCACGCTGGCGGCGCCGGACGCGACGTGCCTGTGGGATGAGAACACGCGGCGTGAGGTGCTGGAGCGGGGATTCGCGGCGGTGCGCTCGAATCGCACGGGACAGGATCTGCGGATCGACGCGGCGTGGCTGCGCGAGCAGATGGAAGACCCCGAGTATCACAACGTGCTCGGGCATGTCAGGCGGATCGCGTGCCCGTTGCTGGTGATCCACGGCGAGGAGGATCCAACGGTCCCGGCGGCGTGTGGCGCGTCGATCGCGAGCGCCGCGGGCGAGCGGGTCCGCCTGGTGCTCATAGAGGGCGGGGATCATGTGTTCAACACGGCGAATCCGCTGGGCGAGGACGAGCCGGCGAGCGGGCAGCTCTCGGCGGCGATCGCGGCGATGGGCGGGTTTGTGGACGAGGTGATGGGCCGATAGCACGGGCGCTGTCGGCAAACACCGGGTGATCGGAAAGCGGCGACAATCGCTCCTTCACGGAGGACGAATGCGGGAGTATCTGGATCTCTTACAACGCGTGCTGGAGACCGGCACGCCCAAGATGGACCGCACGGGCACGGGCACGCGGAGCATCTTCGGGGCGAGCCTGCGGTTCGATCTGTCGCGCGGCTTTCCGCTGGTGACGACCAAGAAGGTGCATCTGCGCTCGGTGATCCACGAGCTGCTGTGGTTCATCCGCGGCGAGACGAACGTCGCGTCGTTGCGCGAGAACGGCGTGAGCATCTGGGACGAGTGGGCCGACGAGCGGGGGGAGCTCGGGCCGGTCTATGGGGCGCAGTGGCGGTCGTGGCGGTGCGCGGATGGATCGGCGGTCGATCAGCTCGGCGAGGTGGTGGATCAGATCCGCCGGAATCCGAACTCGCGCCGGCTGATCGTGAGCGCGTGGAACGTGGGCGAGCTTGGGGAGATGGCGCTGCCGCCTTGCCACATGATGTTCCAGTTTTCGGTCGACCGCGGGCGGCTGAGCTGCCAGATGTATCAGCGCAGCGCGGACCTGTTCCTGGGGGTGCCGTTCAACATCGCGAGCTATGCGCTGCTGACGCACATGGTGGCGCGGACGACGGGGCTGGAGGCGGGCGAGTTCATCCATGTGTTCGGCGATGCGCATGTCTATGACAATCATGTGGCGCAGGTTCGCGAGCAGCTCTCGCGGACGCCGAGGGCGTTGGCGACGCTGCGGTTGAATCCGGAGGTCACGGACCTGTTCGCCTATCGATATGAAGATATCGCGGTCGAAGACTACAACCCGCACCCGGCGATCCGCGCGCCGGTCGCGGTGTAGGCTTTTGCCATGATCCTGAGCCTCATCGCGGCGATCAGCGAGAACGGCGTCATCGGGCGCGACGGCGGGCTGCCCTGGCGTCTGCGCGATGACATGCGCTGGTTCAAGGAGACGACGCTGGGCCACCCGATCATCATGGGGCGAAGGACGTATGAGTCCAACGGCGGGCCGCTTTCCGGGCGGGCGAACATCGTGGTCTCGCGGACCCTGGACGCGCACACGGCGGGGATCGAGGTCGCCCGGAGTCTGGGCAACGCGATCTCATTGGCGAAGAACCACCTGCAGAGCCCGAGCGGCGAGGTGTTCGTGATCGGCGGGGCGGGGATGTACGAGGAGGCGATGCCCAGGTGCGAGCGGATGTGCCTGACCAGGGTGCACGCGACGGTCGAGGGCGACACGCGGTTTCCGGATGTCGACTGGGCCCGCTGGCGTCTGGTGCGGGAAGAGCCGCACCTGGCTGATGAGCACAACGAGTTCGCGTTTTCGATCTGTGTCTATGAGAGAAAGGGGAGCGGAACATGAGTGTCTTGCGTGCAATCGCGCTGCTGGGTCTGAGCGTTGTTCTGATTGGCTGCGGCGACGCGGCGGTCGGGTCGTGGGAGCTGGATGCCGAGAAGACGATCGCGTTGTTCGAGGAGTCCGCGAAGGAGGAAGAGGGCGGCGAGATGATGCTGGCGATCATGAAGCCGATGCTCGAGAGCGCAAAGGTCGAGATCGAGATGCGCGGCGACAAGACCTTTACGGCGACGTCGAAGTTCGGCCCGCAGAACGACTCGATCGAGGGGACTTGGAAGAAGGTCGATGGCGGCTATGAGCTCAAGCCGAACGATGCGAATGAGCAGACGATGACCGCCGAGATCAAGTCCGGGCGGATGTTGCTGGCGCCTCCGGGCGCCCAGGACGGGCCGACGCTTTATCTGAAGAAGGGCTGAGCGGTCGGGCGTCAGTTGGCCATGACGTAGTAGTAGCGGTTGCCGGCGAGCTTGCGGAAGACGCCGGAGTTGACGTCGCCGTTGTCGAAGATCGCGTCGACGATGGTCATGTAGGCGTCGTTCCGGGTCGCGCCGGTGCCGTCGAAGTGGACGCCGATGGCGGCGGTGATGCCGTTGTCGTTGAGTTCGGAGTCCCAGACGCCGCCGACGGGCGTGCCGTTCTCCCAGTCCTCGGCGTCGATGTAGTCCTCGAAGCCGATGGGGAGCACGCCCGAGCCGCCGTCGGGGAGGTACTCACCGGTGCGGGCGCGGTAGATCTCGGCCTGGCGGACGAAGGTCTGGATATCGGTGACGAAGGTCTGCTGGCGGGTGCTGTCGGCGGCGCCGGCGAACTGGGGCGTGACGATCGCGGCGATGATGCCGAGGATCACGACGACGATCAGAACCTCGACCAGGGTGAATGCGCGCCGGACGAACATGCCGGGGGTTCTCCTTCGGGCTCGGGGGCCCGGCGATGCATCGCTCAGGATGGACCGGCGGGCTCTGTCCAACCGCAGGGATCTCGGGATGTGACGACGCCGCGGGGCGTTTCGGCGGCGCAGGCGGCAGAATCGCGCGGCTTTGCGGGGTTCTCGGAGCTTGCGCGAACACCGGCTGAAAGGCTAGTGCGGGGAATCGGTGTAACGACGGTGGCGCTCGGCGGGAAGGTTCGTTAGCGGGGCGCGACGGTCGCCCGGTTCGAGGATCTCAACAGGAGTCAGCCCATGCGGTTCACCCATGCCTTGCTCAGCGGTTCGCTGATGGTCTCGTCGGCTGTGTCGACAGTCATGGGCGGGCCGATCAACTCGCGGGAGGTGCCGGCGAGGAGCCGGGCGATCGTGCATATCGATATCGAGGCGCTGCTGGCCAGCGAGATCGGGGAGTTCGCGCTCGGGCACGCCGACGGGCTGGAGGATCTCGACGAGGTGCGCCGGGAGATCGGGCTCGACCCGCTCAAGGACATCCGCGATATCACCGTGTGCCTGCTGAGCGATGACGAGGAGGACGTTGTCATTCTCGCGACGGTCAGCGACGCGTTGGAGAACGTGTTGGACCGGCTCGAGGATTTCGGCGAAGAGCTGAACCACGACGTGCGCCGGCGCTTCGGCGGCGACCTGCACACCTTCGACGCAGACGGCAAGCGGATGGGCGCCCTGGTGCGCGAGGGGCGCGGGGGGTATCGCGTGGCGATCTCGCCGGACGCGGATCTGCTAAGGATCGTGGGCGAGACGATCGACGGCGACCGCGAGTCGATCCGCGACCAGGACCACGACTTCGGGCGATTGCGAGCGCGCGACGGGGCGTTCGTTCAGTTAGTGGCGCTGGATATCTCGAAGCTGCCCTTCCACGACGACCTGCCCGGAGGGGTCGCAAAGATGCTCAAGGGCGTGGTCGCGCAGATAGGTGAGGACGGCGGCAGGGTGTACTGCAACGCCCGCGTTGGTGTCGGCAGCGCTGAGGATGCCGAGAATCTGGTGCGGATGGGCCAGGGCCTGCTGGCGATGCTCCACCTGGCCAAGAACCTGGACGAGGGGCACGACGAGGAACTCCGGACGGCGATCCACCTCGCCAAGGGACTGAGGATCGAGCGCGACGGTGCGATCGTCGAGGTCACTCTCGAGATCGACAGCGATGACGTGCGGGAGCTGATCGAGAACGAGGGTCGCCGCCTTGGCATGCGGGTGGAGAGAGACGACGACGAGCGGTTGCATCTGCGTGTGATCGAGCGGGATTGACCGGAGACCGCTCTTGACCGGCGTTTCGGAGCATCCGCACGACTCGATGCGCGACGAGGAGCTCGCCCGCGACGCCGCGACGGGCTCCTCCCGCGCGTTCGAGACGCTGGTGACGCGCTACGAGGCGCGGCTGTTCCGTTATGCGCGGCACTGGGGTCTGAGCGCCGACGAGGCCGAGGACGCGACGCAGGAGGCATTTCTCAGCGCGTGGCGGAGCCTGGGGCGGTATGACCCTCGGCGGCCGTTCGGCGCGTGGCTGTTCACGATTCTTTCCAGGCGGGCGAGCGGGGTGAGCCGGGCGCGACAGAGCAGGCTGCGGCTGATCGGACGGGCGCGGGATCTGGGCGGCGGTGCGAAGACGGACATGGCGCGGGATCGCGACGACGGGCGGATCTGGTCGGTGGCGCTGGCGGATCTGGGACCAGAGGCGAGCGGGGCGCTGTGGCTTCGCTATGTCGAGGATCTGAGCCCGAAGGAGATCGGGCGGGTGCTTGGCAAGTCCGGCGGGGCGGTGCGGGTGATGCTGCATCGGGCCCGCCAGCGATTGGTGGAATCGCTCGACGAAGAAACGCTCGCGTCGCTGGCGGGAAGCCAACAATGCGAGAGTGCGAAGGAAGCATCGCAAGGGCGTCGCGCGCGATACGCGGAGTGCGGGACATGAACGATCGACCGAACATCATCGAGTCCGAGGATCGTCTGGCGGCGGCGCTGCGGGCCGCGCCGGAGGCGTGTGAGAGGCCGAGCGAGGCCCTGCACGGGCGAATCATGAGCGCGATTGGCCAGGAGTCTGGCCCGGCGCGATCGGGCCCGAGCGAGTACCTGCGGCCGATGCTGGCGCTGGCGGCGGTGTTGCTGGTGGCTGCGGGCGTGACGCTGGTGCTCGTCGGGGGGCGTGAGGATCGGGCGAGGGCCGAGCAGGCGCGGGCGTTCGTGCGCGTGACGTATGGTCTGACCGAGTCCGCCCGGACGCTGGAGCGTCGGGTGCTCGACCGGGCGGGCGAGTTGCTGGTGGATCCTGTCGAGCGACAGGCGCGGGCGCTGCGCGGCGACGCCGAGGCGCTGCTGCAGCGCGTTCGCGAGGCCATTCCAGAGCGATCCGGACCCGAAGGCCCCGGAAGAGACGGATAGACACGCCGGCGGTTTTCTGCAACACTACCGCCATGGACAACCTCGACAGACGGGCGTTTTTGGGGATCACCGGGGCCGCGGCGGGGGCGACGCTCGCCGGGATGGGTGTGAAGGCCACCACGCCGCGGGGCTCGACGAGCCTGGCGCCGGGGGACGATCATCGCGGCGTCGCGTGCATCTCCAGCGGCAACGGCAGGCCCGCGACTGCCAAGGCATTTGAGATGGTCATGGCGGGGCGCGATCCGATCGACGCCGTGGTCGCTGGCGTGAACATCGTCGAGAGCGATCCGGACGACATGAGCGTGGGCTACGGCGGGCTGCCGAATGAGGAGGGCGTGGTGCAGCTCGACTCGTGCTGTATGCACGGGCCGACGCACAAGGCGGGGGCGGTCGCGTGCATCGAGGATATTAAGAACCCCGCGAGCGTGGCGCTGCTGGTGCTCAAGCGAACGGACCATGTGATGATCGTGGGCGAGGGGGCCAAGCGGTTCGCGCTGGCGCACGGGTTCGAGGCCGAGAACCTGCTGACCGATCGTGCCCGGCGGGCGTGGCTGCGTTGGAAAGAGAACGCCAATCCGAACGACGACTGGCTTGACGCCGACCAGATGGATTTCGATCCCAATGAGAATCGCGAGGACGCGGCGGGGCCGATTCCCTTCACATATGGCACGATCAACTGCTCGGGTGTGAACGAGAACGGCGATCTGGCGAGTGTGACGACGACGAGCGGGTTGAGCTACAAGATTCCGGGTCGCGTGGGCGACAGCCCGATCGTGGGCGCGGGGATGTTCGTGGATAACGCGGTCGGGGCCGCGGGCGCGACCGGGCGGGGCGAGGCGGTGATCCAGAACTGCGGGGCGTTCAGCATCGTGCGGGAGATGGAGAACGGGCTGAGCCCGACCGAGGCGTGCCTGGCGGTGATGAAGCGGATCGCCGATCGGACGAGGCAGAAGCGGCTGTTGAACGAGCGCGGCGAGCCGAACTTCGGGGTGACGCTGTATGCGTTGCGCAAGGATGGGGCGTACGGGTCGGCGGTGATGCGCGGTCGTGGTCAGTTCGCTGTTACGACAAGTGCTGGGACGCGGCGCGAGGCATGCATGGCGTTGTACGAGTGAGACGTGCTGGCGGTCCATCAGAGCCGCGGGCGTGAGAGCGATCTTCGCAACTGGCGGAGAACTCGAACAAATGCGGATGACCGAGCGACGTGCCACCAGCCGTGGCTTTGCACGGCTGGTGCTTCTGGGAGAGCGCCATGGAACACCAACCGCTCAAAGCAGCGGTTGGTGGCACGATGCCAGACACGCGCACAAGCATCCTGCCACGAAGCACTTGTGACAAACCACGCAAATGGCTCTTACGCACGCGGCTCTGGAGAACCGAAGTGAATCTCCAGGTATCGCGCGACGTAGTCCACGATGCTGCTGGCCTCGGGGATCTCGGGGTTGCTCGTGGGGCCGTTGGGCTCGAAGCGCATGCCCTTGAATCGCACGATCGCGTCCTGGACGGTCAGGCCGTACTGCAACCCCAGGCTGAACGCCCGGCAGAACGCCTGGCAGAAGCCGCTGATTGCGCTGCCCTCCTTGGAGATCTTGATGAAGATCTCGCCGGGGGTGCCGTCGGCGAACAGGCCGATCGTCAGGTACCCCTCGTGGCGGTCGATCGCGAACTTGTGGGTGAGCGATTCGCGGGTGTTGGGCAGGGTCTGTCGCTGGGCGACGGCGGTCATACACATCTCCGGGTAAGATAGCCGCCAGATGAGTAGGCGGGGCGAAGACCATATCGGACCAGGCCCTCGCGGGCGCTGAGAATCCACAAGTCACAGGTTCTCCGCAGGCATCAGGGCGGGCTCGGCGGAAGCCGGGCAGGGGCGGGATCGTCCCCCGGACGCTCATTTGCCTTGGGCCCCCCGCCTGTCGATACTTCCACTTGGTGAGCTTGCAGCAGCAACCATCCAAGACGACCGGCGAGCGGGGTTTCGTGCCCCTGGCGCTCCTGCTGACGCTGACGCTGGGGCTGGTGGATCCCGGCGGGGTTCGCGGCGCGACGCCCAGGGAGCCCGTCGGCTCGCTGTGGGGCGTGGCGCTGAGCAGGGCGGTCGAGGCGCTGGCCGAGGCCGGTGAGTGCCCGGCGAATGAGCCCCTGCCGGCGATCGCGGGCGAGCGGATTTCGCCTCTGCCTGACGCGCCGGTCCTGGTGGTCGCGCGGTCGCTCGCCAGCCGCGGCGAGGGGGATCTGCCCCCGCCGGCGAGCGCCTGAGCACCCGCGCCGACCCGGCGCTCCTCCGGCGCGTTCTGCGCCCCTCTCGGCGTCCTCGCATTCCCGCCCACCTCCGGGCAGCAACCCAACAAGAGATCCAGCCATGGCTAGTCAAGGCATCCCCGTCATCGGCGGCGTGCTCGCCAAGATGTTCGGCACCCGCAACGAGCGATTCGTCAAGCGCTACACCCAGCGCGTCGACGCGATGAACGCGCTCGAAGATAAGACCCGCCAGATGAGCGACTCGCAGCTCGGCGAGATGCACGCGGCGTTCCGCGAGCGGCACGATGAGGGCGCGACAGAGGACGACCTGCTCGTCGAGGTCTTCGCCGTCGCCCGCGAGGCGATGGACCGCTCGGTGGGCATCCGCAACATCTTCAGCCCCGAGCACGCCGAGAGGTTCGACCCCTCGCGCCTGGGCGTCGAGGCTCGGGATCTGTACGAGAAGACCAAGGCGGAGATCGAGGCCCTGGAGGCCCGCCCGCCGGAGGACGATCTGCTGGGCAACACCGAGCCGATCGCGCCGTGGGTCTGGCACCCGATCCCGAACGCGTTGTACGAGGCGGTGCGGGAGTTGTATCCCGAGAGCCGCCCGCCATTCCGCAGCCGCCCGTTCGACGTGCAGCTCATCGGCGGGATGGTGCTCGCGGGAGGCAAGATCGCGGAGATGAAGACCGGCGAGGGCAAGACGATCGTCGCGCCGCTTGCGTGCTATCTCGCCAGCGTGCAGCGCCAGCAGGTGCATGTTGTCACAGTCAACGACTACCTCGTGCAGCGCGACCGCGACTGGGTGTTCCCCTACTTCCACGCACTGGGCATGACCGTCGGGGCGATCCATCCGATGCACATGCAGGACGAGGAGCTCAAGCGGAAGATGTACCGCTGCGACGTGGTGTACGGCACGACCAGCGAGTTCGGGTTCGACTACCTGCGCGACAACATGAAGCGCCGCGTCGAGGACCAGGTGCAGCGCCAGCGCCAGTTCGCGATCGTCGACGAGGTCGACTCGATCCTGATCGATGAGGCCAGGACGCCCTTGATCATCTCCGGGCAGGCCCACGAGGAGAAGCCCAGGTATGAGATGGGTGACAAGATCGCGCGTCACCTGGTCGAGAAGCACCAGGCGTGGCAGGCGCGCGAGGACCAGGTCAAGGCGTGCAAGGAGCGGATCAAGGGGCTGGAGGGCGACGTCCGCCAGACGCGCGACAAGGGCGCGATCCCCGAGATCCAGAGGCGGCTGGAGGAGGACAAGAAGCGCCTGCCGCAGCTCGAGGGCGAGCGCGACAAGTACACGCAGTACTACGAGGCGAACATGGACCGCAAGAGCGCGCACCTGACCCACGAGGGGATCAGCGAGGCGCAGCGGGTTGCGGGGCTCGGGTCGTTCTATGTCGAGCAGAACATGGACCTGCCGCACCTGGTCGAGCAGTCGGTGCGGGCCCACGCGGTCTACACGCGCGACAAGGACTATGTGATCATGAACGTGCCGGACCGGATGACCGGCAGGACCGAGCAGACGATCGTGATCGTCGACAGCTTCACGGGTCGGCCGATGATCGGTCGCCAGTGGTCCGACGGGCTGCACCAGGCGGTGGAGGCCAAGGAGGGCGTGCCGATCAAGGACGAGACCCAGACGGTCGCGACGGTGACGATCCAGAACTTCTTCAAGATGTACAAGCGGCTGGCGGGCATGACCGGCACCGCCGACACCGAGGCCCAGGAGTTCCACGACATCTACAAGCTCGACGTGGTGAGCATCCCGACGAACAAGCAGGTGATCCGCAGCGACTACCCCGATCGGGTCTACCTGCGGGCCAAGGACAAGTGGGAGCATATCGTCGACGAGATCAAGACGTTCCACGACGTGGGGCGCCCGATCCTCGTGGGCACCACGAGCGTCGAGACCTCCGAGATGCTCAGCCAGATGCTGACCAAGAAATACGGCGTGCAGCACAACGTGCTCAACGCCAAGCAGCACGACAAGGAATCGAACATCATCCAGGACGCCGGCGTGCTCGGGGCGGTCATGATCGCGACGAACATGGCGGGCCGAGGCACCGACATCAAGCTCGGCGCGTTCACGCGCGAGGAGCTGCTGCAACACTGGCTGAAGCGCGGCATCTGTAGCCGCAAGCTCAAGCCCGACGCCAGCGAGATCGACATCCGGCGCGATGTCTTCCGCAAGATCGCCCCGAGCGAGCTCGGGATCAACAAGCGCGAGGCCGAGGAGATGGAGCCGGACCAGCTCGAGATCAGGCTCCTTCGCCATTGGGCGCTGCAGCTCACGCTCATGAGCGAGAAGGCGATTGAGGACGCCTCGGCAGAAGACCTGCGCGAGGCTCTCGATCAGAGCGGGCGCATCCTCATCCATCGCATCCGCTGGTTTGACGGGTGCGAGAACCTCGGGGGCCTGCACGTCATCGGCACCGAACGCCACGAATCGCGGCGCATCGACAACCAGCTCCGCGGACGCTCGGGTCGCCAGGGCGACAAGGGCTCCAGCCGCTTCTACGTCAGCCTCGAGGACGACCTCATGCAGATGTTCGGCGGGGAGACGATGATGAAGATCCTCCCCAAGCTGGGCCTCAAGGAGGGCGACGCGATCGAGAGCGGCATGCTCACCAAGCGGATCGAGGGCGCCCAACGGAAGGTCGAGGAGCGCAACTTCCAGTGGCGCAAGAACATCCTCGAGTACGACGAGATCATGGAGCACCAGCGCCAGAGCTTCTACGGCCTGCGCCAGCGGGTGCTCGAGGGGCGCAACGTCAAGGGGCTGATCATTGACTTCGTGCGCGACTCGGTCGAGGACGCGGCGGAGAAGTATCTCGACCCGTTCTACGGGGCCGAGTGTGCCGCGGAGTTCGCCAAGGAGAAGCTGGACGTCTCGATTCTGCCCGAGAAGCTGCGCGGGCGGGATCCGGAGGAGATGGAGTTCGCGATCCGGCGCGAGGCCCGCGAGGAGGCCCGCCACATGATCGACGTCACCATGGGCGAGTACATCCCGATGGAGGGCTCGGAGGTCAGTGTCGACTTCGATTCCGCGGGGCTGAGCAACTGGGCCGCGAGCACGTTTGGTGTGGAGATCGACGCCGCGGAGCTGCGACAGGGCGGCATCCAGGAGCGCAGGCAGGTCTTCGACACGCTGTGCGACGCGGCGTTTGAGAAGATCGACGGGGCCGAGCTGGAGGGTCTGGAACAGTTCGCGCGGCGAGACTTCGGCGCGAGCAAGCTCAGCGGGTGGGCCAAGGACCGGTTCGGGATCGAGGTCTCGGCGGCGGAGATCATGCAGGCGGAAGACGCCGATGAGACGAATCCGGTCGACCTAATCACCGACAAGGCCGCGGCGGTCTACAAGCAGCGCGAGATCAACTATCCGGTCGAGTTCTCGATGGACATGACGATGGCGTTGATGCGTCAGGGCCAGATGGACGCGACCGACCAGCTCGCGATGTGGGCGAAGCGTCGGTTCAATATGGATCTCGACGGGCAGAAGCTGAAGTCCATGCCGCCGGCGAAGGTGCGGGAGACGCTGCTGGAGGCCTCGCGGGCGTTCGTCGAGAACGGCCAGCTCCAGAAGGAGATCGACGAGGCGATCTCCAAGGAAACCGACGATGAGCTGGACGAGCACCTGACCGAGCGGTTCGGCGTGGGGATCACCGAGCGGATGCGCTGGCTGGAGGGCCGGGAGCGCGAGAACGCCGTGCGCGCCCGCGTCGAGAGCATCCTGCGGGCCGAGCTGCTCGATCTCGAGCGCACCGTCTTCCTCGGCACGCTGGACCAGGTCTGGAAGGACCACCTGTACGAGATGGACCAGCTCCGCTCGAGCATCAGCTTCCGTGCGTTCAGCCAGCGCGACCCGCGGATCGAGTACAAGCGCGAGGGCTCGCGCCTGTTCGGCATGATGATGGCCAACATCAAGGACCAGGTGACCGAGCAGATCCTGCGGGCGCGGTTCAATCCCGCGGCCATGATGGCGTCACGCCAGCAACGCCAGTCGCCGGCTGGTCGGCCCATGGCGCCCCCGGCGATCCCCGGCGGCACGCCGCGCCCCGGCGCTCTGCCCGGCGCTGCGCCGCTGAGCGCGTCGATCGTCGGTCCCGGGTTCGATCCATCGCCTGCTCCATCTGCGGCTCCTCCCTCAATATCACCGCCCACGAGCGGCCCGAGCGACGCGCCGAGCGAATCGCCCAATGGCGGGCCGGAGGCACCAGGTCCCGACGAGCAGCAAGAGGCCGCCCGCGTCGCCCGCCAGGCCGATCGCAAGAGCAAACGGACGAGGTAGGAGCAGAAGTCAGAAAGTGGCAAAGTGGCGGAGTGATCTGTGGATGACGGTGCCGGGGATATGCGGCCGGCGCACCGATTCGCTCATTCGCTCATTCGCTCATTCGCTTTTTCGACCTTGTCCGCCGGTCTGCGCACGAAGCTGAACAGCAGCAGGCCTGCGATGCCGACGATCAGGAACGCGTCGGCGACGTTGGAGACATAGGGCCACAGCGGGCGGCCGCTGGTGAACGGGATCGTCGCGTGGGGGAGCGGGTGCAGGAAGTCGCGCACGCAGGCGTAGAGCAGGCGGTCGTAGAGGTTGCCGAGCCCGCCGGCGATGAGTAGGCCGCTGGAGACGTGGACCATCGTGTCGCGGGCGCGGGTCTGGGTGGCGAAGGCCCAGGTCACGAAGGCGATCGCGCCGAGGGTGAAGACGACGAAGAACCAGCGGGCACCCGCGCCCAGGCCGAAGACGGCGCCGGAGTTGAGCACGAGGGTGAGCTCAAGCACGCCGGGAATCACGACCATGGGATCGTGGTTGGAGATGAGCGTGGAGAGGTCGCTGGTCGCGAGGACGTCGGCGCGCCGGATGGTCACGGGGTCGGCGGCGATGGTGGCAAAGGCCCAGCTCTTGGTGGCGAGGTCGAAGGCGGTGCCGAGGATGGAGACGAGGATGAAGATGATCCAGGCGCGCCTGCTCTTCCAGGCGGGGAGGTCGCGCTGGCTCGCGTGCGCGTTCACGATCCCAGGGACCGGCGCTCGAGCTGGCGTGCTGCGTCGATCGAGTATCGCGTCCAGGGCAGCTCCTCGAGGCGTTCTTTGTTGATGGCCTTGCCCGTCAGCTCGCAGATGCCGTAGACGCCGTCGTCGATCCGTCGGATCGCCACGACGATCTCACTCAGCAGGCGGCGCTCGGCGGCGACGAGGTCGAGGCCGAGCGCCTGGTCGGCGGCCTCGGAGCCCTGGTCATCGACGGCCTGGCTCTTGGTGCGCTGCTCGGCGGCGCCGCGGCCGAGCGCCTCGTTTTCGAGTTCTGAGACCTCGCCGCTGAGCTCCTCGCGCTTTGTGACGAGGATCTTGCGGAACTTGTTGAGCTCGCGCTTAGTGAAGGGAGATTTTTTCCGCGCGGCGCTGTCCT
>JAJDDM010000154.1 GCA_029260315.1 Phycisphaerales bacterium
TCGCAGAGCCTCCTCACACCACGGCACCGGGGCTCTTGGCTACGCCGCCTGCGCTCTCTCCTGCGCGTCGCGGACCAGCGTGGCGGCGGGAGAGGGCGTCGGCGATGGACTGGACGATCTGGCTGGTGGCGTTGGTGAAGATCCCGATGCCGGAGAAGATGGGGACCGCGGCGACCTTCTGCCCCTGCTCACTCAGGCCGCAATCGCCGGTCGTCACATTACCGGCGTGAAGAACAGGCCCTGCCAGTCGGACCACTGCTCGGTGATGGCGAACGCGCATGTTCCGATAACCACAACCATCGCAAACGCCACCACGGCCTGCGTATCCGGGCTCGCCGAGATGCAATGACGAAAGGATGGTTCGGCCGGACATCGGGATATCGGGCCCGAGGGCTGAGACACCCCCCCCTGCTCCCTGGCGGTCTCGTTTGGCAATCGTCCCCAGGGAATACCTGTGGATGCTGCAAGGGTTGGCCTGTGCGAGCGGCTCACATCCGGATGGACGACTCACTCGAGGTCGCTCGTTGGGCGGGAAGGCGGAGTACTCTTTGAGAGCCCTACCCGTGACTTGGAGCCACTGATGAAACTCTTGTCCGCGACCGTTCTTGTCAGCATCATTTTGATCGCCCTGGCCGGCATCGTGCTCGCCGCCGGGCCGGGGGCGAGGAAGTCGGGAATCACCATGACCAACGACCAGGCCACCGTGGGCGTTTTCTCGGCGTCCGGATTCGATCTGACCCCGCTCAGCGAGACGCGGATCAACGAGCTCGCCGAGAAGCTCGATCCGGAAGAAGCCCGGGTTATCCTGCGCAGCGGGACCGAGCCGGCGTTCTGCGGCACGCTGCTGGATAACAAGAAGGACGGGCGGTATCTGTGTCGCCTGTGCGATCTGCCGCTGTTCGATTCCAACGCCAAGTTCACCAGTGGCACCGGCTGGCCCAGCTTCTTCCAGCCGGCGGATCCCAAGCACATCCGTTCCATCGAGGACACCAGCTTCGGCATGAAGCGCGTCGAGATCCTGTGCGCCCGCTGCGGCGGGCACCTCGGGCACGTCTTCGAGGATGGGCCCGAGCCGACCGGTCTGCGCTACTGCCTGAACTCGGCGTCGCTGGAGTTCTTCGAGCGCGACGCGCAGGCGCCCGAGGGCGCAACGCCGGACCGCAAGACCGAGGCCGCGTACTTCGCGGGCGGGTGCTTCTGGGGTGTCGAGGATCGATTTGCGCAGGTCGAGGGCGTGCTCGATGCCGAGAGCGGGTACATGGGCGGGACGACGGAGAGCCCGAAGTACTCGGCGGTGTGCATGGGCGTGACCGGGCACGCCGAGACGGTGAAGATCGTCTTCGACCCGAGCGTCGTGAGCTATGAGCAGCTCCTGACGCGGTTCTTCCAGTTCCACAACCCGACGCAGCTCAACCGCCAGGGGCCGGATTTCGGCTCGCAGTATCGCTCGGCGATCTTCCCGGTCAATGACGCGCAGCGCGAGATCGCGGAGCGGTTCATCGAGAGCCAGTCGAAGCGCGAGCGGTTTCGTGATCGTCCGGTCGTGACGACGGTCGAGAGCCCGGGGCAGACGTTCTGGCGTGCCGAGGAGAAGCACCAGGACTACCACGCCAAGCACGGCGGGTCATGCGCGATCCCGGAGTTGCCGGGGGGATGAGACGGGTCATTCCTCGGGCATGACGATCCAGAGCACGATGTAGACCAGCACGCCCGGGAACGCGGCCGAGAGCACCGAGAGCAGGACGTAGGCGAAACGTGTCCAGCCGGGTCGCCAGCCGAGCCAGCGGGCGATGCCGCCGCAGACGCCTGCGATCATGCGGTCGGAGCGGCTTCGGGTGAGGTGGTTGGACATGGGATCGCCTCGCTCGGGGTCTTGTTCGGGAAGCGGAATCGCGTTTGTCAGGGGCGCGACTTTGAAGCGCTGACAAACCGCAGCAGGAACAGGAGCACGAGCGCGCCGACCGTCGCGGCGATGAGTTCGCCAAGCAGGCCCGTGGTCTGGATCTGGAGCAGGCCGAAGAGGAACCCGCCGAGGATCGCGCCGATGACGCCGACGATCAGATTGCCCACGAGGCCGAATCCCGAGCCTTTGAAGAGCTGCCCGGCGAGCCAACCCGCCAGCAGCCCGATGAGCAGGAACCAGACAAACTCCATGATGCACCCCCTTGGCGGCCCGCCCGCACCGCGAGAGAAGCGTTGAAGATCCGCGGTTGTGGGCCCGCGCCGGCCTGTTACGATAGCGGCATGGCGAGCGATGATCCGGTCGTGGTCAGCATCGGCAAGGACCATTACGAGACGCATGTCCGCGCTGCGCGCCACGAGATCACCGCCGACGAGCCGGCGTCGGTTGGCGGCACGGACAAGGGCTTGAATCCGTACCAACTCCTGCTGGCGAGCATCGGGACGTGCAAGGCGATCACGCTGCGGATGTACGCCGATCGCAAGAGCTGGGATCTGGAGCAGGTCGCGATCGCGTTGCGTCACGAGCGTCGGCACGCCGAGGATTGCGAGCACTGCGACGACTCGCCGGCGATGATCGAGGTCATCGATATCGAACTGCAACTGCTGGGGGATCTGACGGCGACGCAGCGCGAGCGGCTGGCGGAGATCGCCGATCGCTGCCCGGTGCATCGGACGCTCAGCGGGGATCTGCGATTCGAGACCAGCGTCATCGAGGAATAGGTGAGGGCGACAAGCAGGTCACGATCTCGACGACCTAACTCGCGATTGAGCACAACGTGCGGCTGCCACGGGACGCGTTCGAGACGCCGGAGGAGAACCTGGAGATCATCGACGCCGAGGGCGGCGATGGCGGTTGATAGCGTGTTGTGTCTGGCGTTTCTCTTCTCGCCACGGAGTTGCACGGAGCAGGAGGGGATCAGGAGAGAATCGAGTCTCTTTCCATGCCGCTCCGCACTCCGTGAGACTCCGTGCAACTCCGTGGTTCAACTTTTCTTGGAGCATCCCGATGCGCGTCATTACAGTTGCCTTTCTCGCTCTGCTCAGCGGCGTCTGTCGAGCGCAGGAGGGTGGGCTCGCCCTGCCCACGCCCCAGCAGGCCGCGTGGCACGACCTCGAACTCGGCGTGTTCACCCACTTCGCGCCCAACACCCGGCAGGACCGGGAGTACGACGATCTCTCGACGCCGCTGGAGGAGATCGCCGCTTCGAGCCGGTCAGGGTCGCGCAGGTCCAACTGATCGTCACCGAGAGCGCGGCCGAGCCGATCGTGCGGACGTTGGCGGTATTCGACACGCGATGAATGTTCGGAAGAAGAACTCACCACAGAGGCATAGAGGGCACAGAGAGTGTTCATTTACCACGGAGTTGCACGGAGTGACACGGAGTGGGGAGCCGAGAGAGGCTATCTGATTATTGAGTTTGCGAACAGTCGTTTAAGCGCTGCCCGTCAACTCTGTTCCCCTCTGTGCCCTCTGTGGTGATTCTTCTCTTCGGGGGGTTGGCTGAGTATGGTTCAAGCAACATGTGGCGTGATCGCGGGGCTGATCGTCGGATTGCCGGCGCTGGGGGATTCGCAGGAGACCGTTCTCTGGTACGACCGCCCCGCGAGCACATGGACCGAGGCGCTGTCGGTCGGCAACGGCCGGCTCGGCGCGATGGTTTTTGGCGGGGTCGAGGCCGAGCGTATCCAGCTCAACGAGCAGAGCGTCTGGGCCGGGCCGCCGGTGAGCGAGAACCCCGAGGATCTTGGGGAGATCATCGCGGAAGCTCGAAAGTTGTTCTTTGCCGGCAAGCCCGGTGAGGGAGAGAGGTTGATCGGCGAGCGGGCGCTCGCCTCGCGCATCAGCCCGCGTAGCCAGCAGACGCTCGGCGACCTGTACTTGCGGATGATCCTGCCGGAGGCGCCGGAAGCCGAGCCGATCTTGATTACCGGCTGGAAGCGCGGGCCGCGGCTGCAAGCGCCCGATCTGGCGCAGCTCGCGCCGGCGTTCGACGACGTGGGCTGGGCCGTGGTGCAGGCGCTTGAGATTCCACAGAACATGACCATCACCTACCGGGCCAGCTTCACGCTGACTCGCGAGCAGGTCGCGTCATGCTTGAGCGAGCTGCGCCTGTCGCCGATCGACGACCGCTCGATCGTCTGGATCAACGGGCGTGAGGTCGGGCGGACGAGCGAGTGGAACCGCTCGTACACGTTCGATGTCGCGGGTGCTCTGCGCGTGGATGAGAATGTCATCGCGATCGCTGCGACGAACATCGGCGGGCCGGGGTCGATGGCGGCGAGCGTGTCGCTCGGGCATTCGGGCGTGCCGAGCGACTACCGACGTGAACTCGATCTCGATACCGCGATCGCGACGACGAGCTTCACCATCGCCGGCGTGCGGTATGAGCGGGAGGTCTTCGCGAGATCGGCGGACGATATTATCGCCGTGCGCCTGACATCGTCCGATCAAGGCGCGCTCTCGTTCGACGCCTCGCTCAGCCACCCTGCGACTGTGGGGATCTATGGCCAGAGCGATCGTCGCTTGGTCATGGGCGGGCGCGCGTCGCACGGCGAGTCGCATCTTGGTGTTCGGTTTCACGCCGTGCTCAATGTCGACGCCGAGGGCGGGACGATCGAGCAGCGTGACGGCACGATCCAAGTCCGCGGTGCGAACGAGGCGTTGGTTCTGCTTGGGGCGAGCACGGACTACAACTTCGACGACCCGGCTCGCCCGCTGGATCACGACCGCGTCGGCGAGGCGGCGAGGGACATCGAGGGCGCACGCCCGAAAGGTGCCGATCGACTGCGCGTCGAGCATGTCGGGGAGCATCAGCGCCTTTTCCGGCGTTGCACAATCGACCTCGGCGAGAGCGAGCACGCAGATCTGCCGACTGACGCCCGACTCCGGCGCGTCATCGACGGCGTCGATCAGGGCGTCACCGATGCCGGGCTCGAGGAACTCATGTTTCAGTACGGTCGCTACCTGCTCATCTGCTCCTCCCGCCCCGGCACCGCCACATGTCCCACCTCTACGCCCTGCATCCCTCGAACCGGATCTCCGCCGATCTCCAGCCCGAGCTCTTCGCCGCGGCGCGCAAGACCATCGAGCACCGCCTCGCTCACGGCGGCGGGCACACCGGTTGGAGCCGCGCTTGGTTGATCAACATGTTCGCCCGCCTGCTCGATGGCGACGAGGCGCACGAGCACGTCCGCCTGCTGCTGGCCAAGAGCACCCACCCCAACCTGTTCGACAACCACCCCCCGTTCCAGATCGACGGCAACTTCGGCGCGACCGCGGGCATCGCCGAGATGCTGTTGCAATCGCACGAGTATGGGATTCGCTTGCTGCCGGCGTTGCCGAGCGCCTGGGCGAGCGGCTCATTCTCCGGACTTCGAGCGCGCGGCGGCCTTGAGGTTGATTGTGTGTGGGCCGAAGGCAAGCCGCTCACCGCCCGAGTTCGTGCGTCGGCGGACACGGAGTTCCACCTGAGGCTCGGGGGCGATAACGATGTTGCCGCGACGCGCGCGGGTGGAGGCGAAGTCGAGATCCGGACCGCCACGCTCTGGGATCCATCGGACAAGCCTTACCGTCTCGTGTCGCTCTCACTCAAGGCCGGCGATGAGGCCTCCTTGATCTTCAAGTAATAGAACATCGAACCGGCCGCGGGGGTGCGTCTTCTCATACAGACCTCTTCGCACACCAGCCTCAGACGGTCGCGCCAGCAGCTCACTTCTGCGGCAGCCTGCTAGAAGCTCTCGCCGCAGGCCTCGGTCAGGCACTTGACGAGCGGCTTTGCGTCTCGGCAGACGGCGACGAACGTCGTCAGAAAGTCCGGCGAGAGCGCATCGGCTTCTTCGAGCCTCGCGACCGCGATGAAGTCTTTTCGTTTCAGATCTTCGACGAGCGGGTGCTCGGGGTCGAAGCCTCGTGGCGGTCGCTTCAGGCTCTCACCCTCCAGCGCAAGCCGGCCTTCCTTGAAAGCCTTGGCGTTGATGGCCCGCTTCCAGCCGGCGGGGTCTTCGACGAGGCGTTGACGGATGAGTTGCAGGGTTGGGCCGTCGGGGTGCCAGATGCCCGCGCCGATGAAGACCTGCTTGGGTTCGAGGTGCAGGTAGAAGCCGGGGCAGTGGACGTCGCTTGCGGTGTCGTGGCGGAAGTGGGCGGTGGCGGCGGTCTTGTAGGGGCTCTTGTCCTTGCTGAAACGAGTGTCGCGGTAGATGCGGAACATGGAGCCGCCGACGGGCTTGGGGTCGCAGATGAAGTGGGGGCTGATTCTTTCGAGGCGCGGGGCGAGGTCGGTAATGAAGCGCAGGAGCGGGGCCTTGACGTGCTCCTCGTAGCGCGGCTTGTTCTTCGTAAACCAGTCGCGGGTGTTGTTCTTCTTGAGGTCGCGGAGGAACTTGAAGAGTTCTGGGGTGAAGTGGGATGTCGGCATGGGCCAAGAGTATCAGAGCCGCGTGCGTGAGCACGCGGGCTTTGGGCATTGGCGGGGCAGATGCGTCGTGCTTTGCGGCGATTCGGACTCGTTGAGCGTCGACGGAGTTCGGGCGCAACGGGTCCGCGTGCTCACGCACGCGGCTCTGATGGGAGCTTGGACATTGTGATCGCGATCATGAGGATGCCGATGAGGGCGGGGGGCAGGGCCAGGCGCGCGGCGGCGCCATCGAAGGACCAGGCCGCGAAGATCGCGGCGAGGATGAGCGCCACGCCGCCGATGCGGGGGTAGAGCCACGCGAGGATCGCGACCAGGAGAATCGGGATGGCGGCGAGGAGGCTGGGGGCGAGCTCGTTGGGGTCGGCGTTCTCCGACGAGTTGCAGGCTGGGTTCCTGGCGAGAACGTGCGCGAATGTGAACCAGAGCCAGACACCGGCCCAGGCGAGCATGGCGATGCGGGCGAGCCACATGACCTGCGTGGCTCGCGGCCGTGTCGCGTCTCGTGGGGGGTTCTCGGGCATGGGCGCAACCGTATCGCCTTCGGCGATCGGCGGCAGGACGCCACCGCCCCGCTGCAACTCAGAACGGAGGATCGTCGGACGCGTCGGCGTGGTCGAGTCGGCGGAGGCGGGCGTGCTCGAGGACCAGCGTCTTCTCGCCGACCTGGCGAAACTTGACCTTGGCGCGGGCCATGGAGCCGCCCATGACGGCGACGACGGTGCCGATGCCGAACTGCGGGTGGCGGACGGTGCAGCCGGGGGGGTAGTCGCGCTGGATGCCGGCGCGGGCGGCGGAGCCGCTCGTCGAAGAGGTTGATCCGGATGGGCCTCGGCTCGTGCCGGGCGTGCGGGATCGAACGACGGGCGTCTCGGCGAAGCCCTCATCCTCGATCCGCTGATCGAGCCCCTCGTCCCAGGTGCTCTCGGCGAGGTCGCTGAAGACGACGTGCTCCTGACCCAGTTCTTCGAGGAAGCGGCTGGGCATCGTGCGCTCGGCGAAGCCGCGGACGGCGCGGTAGCGGGCGCAGGTGATCCGCAGGTGGCTCATCGCGCGGGTGATGCCGACGAAGCAGAGGCGGCGTTCTTCCTCGAGATCGTCCTCGCTGGAGAGCGCCCGCGAGTGGGGCAGCAGGCCCTCCTCAAGGCCGACCATCGCGACGGCGCCGAACTCCAGGCCCTTGCTCGCGTGCAGCGTCATCAGCGTGATCGCGCCCTGGGCTGGGTCGACCTTGTCGGCGTCGGCGACCAGCGCGATGGACTCCAGGTATGCGCGGAGCATGGCGAGCAGCGGGGGGACCGGGGCCCGCTCGCCCTTCTCCATCACGTCCGCGCCGGGGAACGCCGCGGGATCGTCCTCGGGCTGGTAGGTCTCCTCAAAATCCGCGGCGGACGAGACAAGCTCGTTGAGGTTGTCGATGCGCTGCTCGTCGGACTCGGTCTTGGTGGAGCGGGCCTGGTCGGTGTACATCTTCTCCAGGCCGCTCTCGCGGATGACCCGCTCGACGAGGTCCGCCAGGCTCTCGGTGATCCGGCTGCCCATGAACGAGCCGTGCCCGGTGAGATCGTCGATGAGCTGGACGAACTTGTCCACGGCGGTGGTGGCGCGGGCGTTGAGGACCGGGACCTCGCTCGCGCGGCGCATGACGTCGAACATGGTCGCGTTCTCGATAGCGGCGAACTCGCTGAGGCGGTTGAGCGTGGTCTTGCCGATGGCGCGGGTGGGAGTGTTGACGATGCGCGAGAGCGAGACGCCGTCGGCCTGGTTGGCGACGACGCGCAGGTAGGCGATGGCGTTTTTGATCTCCTCGCGCTCGTAGAACGCGGTGCCGCGGGCGATGACGTAGGGGATGCCGCGCTGGCGGAGTGCGTCTTCCATGACGCGGCTGAGGGCGTTGGTGCGGTAGAAGACCGCCATGTCGCGCCACTCGAGGCCCGTTTGGGACATCTTCTCGAAGTAGTCGGCGGCGAGGGTAGCCTCGTGGTGCTCGTCGCGGCAGATCTCGACAGTGACCTCCTCGCCGCCCTCGCGGTGGGCGATCAGGTCCTTGTGCTTACGCTTCTTGTTGTTGCGGATGAGCGTGTCGGCGACGGCGAGGATCGGGGCGGTGGAGCGGAAGTTCTCGCCGAGCTTGATGACGGCTGCGCCCGGATAGCGTTCCTCGAACTCGAGGATGTTCGATATATCCGCTCCGCGCCATGCATAGATGCTCTGATCAGGATCTCCGACCACGCAGACGTTCGGTTCGAGGAACTCCCCGGGCATGCCGGGCATCTCGCGTCCTTCGCCCGCGATCAGGCTGGCAATCATGAACTGCGCGTGGTTGGTGTCCTGGTACTCGTCGATGAGCAGGTAGCTCCAGCGGTTCTGGATCTGCGCGCGGACCTGCTCGTCGTCGCGCAGGAGCTTGGCGGTCAGGACGAGCAGGTCGTCGAAATCGACGGCGTTGGCCGAGCGCAGGTTCTTTTCGTACGCCTCGTAGATCTTGGCGACGCGGATGGTGTAGAAGTCACCGGCGTCGGCGGCGTAGGCCTTGGCGTCTTTCAGCTCGTTCTTCGCCGAGGAGATCGTGCTCAGGACGCTTCGCGGCGGGAAGTTGCTGGTCGAGATGTTCAGCTCGTTGATGGTGCGCTTCATCAGCGCCGCCTGATCGGAGGCGTCGTAGATCGTGTAATCGGGCTTGAGCCCCGCCCGATCGGCGTAGCGCCGCAGCAGACGGGCGCACAGCGCGTGGAACGTCGTCGTCGTCAGCCCGCGCGTCATCCGCTCGTCGTGGGCGAGCAGCGTGTGGATGCGCTCGCGCATCTCGCCGGCGGCCTTGTTCGTGAACGTCAGCGCCAAGATGCTCCAGGGCGGGACGCCCTGGGAGACGAGGTAGGCGATGCGCCGGGTGATGACGCGGGTCTTGCCCGAGCCCGCCGCGGCGAGGACGAGCAGCGGGCCGTCCAGGTGCTCGACGGCCTGTCGCTGCGAGGGCGTGAGGCCCTCAAGCAGCGGGTTCTGATGTGGATCATCCGTGTCCATCGCGGGCACTGTATCCGCGCGGTCGTTGCGACCGGGTCGGGGCGCTGTCGCCAGGGGCCGCGGTCATGGCGTCGCGACCTTCTTGTGCGGCTTGTCGGCGCTGCGCGTGATCAGCGCGACCTCGTTCGGCAGGGCGCTGGCGACCTGCGCGACCACGTCGCCCTCGATCTTGCGAGCGAACAGCGAACGCCGGCTCTTGCCCATGATCAGCGTGTCGCACCCGAACGTGACGGTGTAATCCAGGATCTCGCCGGTGATGTCGTCGCTGACGGCGTAGATAGGCACGAACGGGACGCCGGCTTCCTGGGCCAGCAGCGCGGTCGAGCCGAGCGCCGCCTGGGCCTGGCGATCGTCCTCGATCCGCGGGGCGGCCACCGGGCCCATCTCGCGGACGCGCAGCGTGCGGACGTAGATCGCGAACAGCGCCGCCCCGCGCCGGCGGGCGGTATCCACCGCGAACTCCGACTGGTAGCGCCCGCGGGCGGCGAGCATGATCCGGGGCTTGGCGGGGTCGAGATCCCGCGGCATCTCGTTGACCAGCGCCAGCCAGCCGGTGTCGGGCTCTGCGACGGGCTCTGGGTGGCGGATCCGATGGCGGATCGTCACGGTCCGTGAGACCAGCACGCCGACGACCACTGCGCCGGCGAACATCGTGGCGTTGGGCCTGGTGACGACGATCGTGAGCGTGACCAGGGCGAGGAAGACGCCGAGGATCCACATGCCGGTGCGGGCCGCGCGTCCCAGGCCGAGCTCGCCGTTCATCGCGACGCTGGTGATCGTCGAGGTGATCGCGCCGCAGACGCCGATGATGTAGAGCTCCGCGAGCTTCTCCGGTCGGCGTTCGATCAGGACCATGGCGATCGAGAATCCGACCGCCACGATCAGCGCGACGTGCGGCACGCCCGAATAGTTCAGGCGCGTCAGGCCTCGCGGCAGCTCTCGGTCCTGGGCCATCGCGAACATGACCGAGACCATCGCCATGATGGCGGTGTTGGTCGCGCTGAGCAGCAGGCCCGCGAAGACCCACGCCGCGGCCTTGCCGAAGACGAGCCCGGCGTGCTCGCCGAAGGCGTTCGTCGCCGCCTCGCGCGCGACGACCTCCATCGCCGTGTTCTTAATTTCGTCGATGTGGCTGGCGGCCTCCGGGCTCAGGGTCGCGGGGGCGGCGTCGCTCAATGGGCCGGTGATGCCGCTCAACGAATCGGCGCCCGCGGCCATGCTCGTCAGTGCGATCCCGAAGACGATGTTCAGGATCGCGACCTCCAGCAGCACGGGCCAGATCGTCCTGCTCGCGGTCTTCTTGACAGGCTCGCGCATCAGCCCGGTCATGTTGGCGACGGCCTCGACGCCGGCGAGGGCGAGCACGATCGCGGTGAACTTGGTCCAGTGGTGCCAGACGTCGATCGTCGGCACGAGGTCGATCTTGGCGATGCCCTCGGGGAGATAGGGCAGGCACAGCAGGGCCATGATGAAGCTGACGAAGAGGGCGGCGATCGCGATGATGAGCGCGAAGGTGCCCGCGCTGCGGGCCCCCAGCCAGTTGACGCATCCGACCAGCAGCAGGATGCCGATCGAGGCGATGACCAGGTTCGTCCCGTCGGGGATACCCAGGTAGTGCAGGGCCTCGACGACGGAGATGGCGGCGGTGATGAGATAGCCGCACAAGAGCAGCGTGGCGCCGAAGACCGAGAAGGTGGGTCGAATTGCCCGGGCCGCGGTGTAGACCCCGCCGCCGTCGGGGAACAACCGACAGACATGGGTGTAGGCCCACGCGACGGCGGTCATGAGAATCCCGATGGCGATCAGATAGAAGACGGCCTCGACGCCGGTGAAGAAGAAGGCCAGGCCCAAGACGTAGAGCCGGCTGGTGCCCCAGTCGCCATAGAGCAGGGGTCCGGCGTGCCAGTGGGTCAGGTTGCGGGGTCTGCTCTCGGTGACCAGCATGGGCGCCACTTTCGGAGGGTCGCGAGTATAGGACGTGCCCTTGGCGCGACCCCGACCCAAACCCGAAACCGGTCGGGCTGGGCCCTCGTATGGGCAGGCGTGGGGACTCGCATGTCGGATCGGGCATTGACAGACAGGCCGGGCACCAGTAGCGTTGCACCCGCAGGCGACGCCCCGATTGCCATGACCAGCGAGACACCAGACCCAAGCAAGACCGTCCCCCTCGGCGACGCCCAGGGTGCGACTGAACCCACCATCCGGGAGGTCGAGCGGTCGATCCAGCAGGCGACGAAGGAAGGGACGAACCTCGACACGCTGATCGGGCGGCTGGTCGTGGATACGGGCCTTGCGACTTCCGACGAGGTCCAGCGGTGCCTCGACGGTTCGCGGGCGGGGGGTGATCCCTCGGATCGCTCGCTGGCCCAGGCGCTGGTGGACAACGAGTTCGTGACCAAGCGTCAGATCTCGCGCCTGCGTCAGATCATCGAGGCCGAGCGCAGCGGGCAGACGATCCCCGGGTACAAGCTGCTGGGCAAGCTGGGCGCCGGGGCGATGGCGACGGTCTTCAAGGGCAAGCAGCTCAGCCTCGATCGCGACGTGGCTATCAAAATCCTGCCCCGCAAGTTCTCGAGCAATCCGCAGTTCGTCGAGCGGTTCTACGCCGAGGGGCGTGCGGCGGCGAGCCTGAATCACCCGAACATCGTGCAGGCCTTCGACGTGGGCAAGGCGGGCGATTACCACTACTTCGTGATGGAGTATGTGGACGGGAGGACCGTCTACGACGACATCGTCAAGCACAAACGATTCAGCGAGACCGAGGCGATCGACATCGCGATCCAGGTCGCTGAAGCCCTGCTGCACGCGCATGAGCGCGGCCAGATCCACCGCGACGTCAAGCCCAAGAACATCATGATCAACAAGGACGGCGTGGTGAAGCTCGCCGACCTGGGTCTGGCCCGGGCGTTGTCGGACAAGGAGGCCGCGGAGGCCGAGTCCGGCAAGGCTTTCGGCACGCCGTACTACATCAGCCCCGAGCAGATCCGCGGCGAGACGACGATCGGAGCCCCGGCGGACATCTATTCGCTGGGCGCGACGCTGTACCACATGGTGACTGGCAACGTGCCCTACGACGGCAAGAACCCCTCGAGCGTGATGCACAAGCACCTGAAGGCCGAGCTGGTCGCGCCGGATCATGTGAACGCGAAGCTGAGCGCGGGGATCAGCGAGGTCATCGAGATGATGATGGCCAAGAAGGTGAGCCATCGCTACCGCTCGTGCAAGGACCTGCTGGGGGATCTGCGGGCGGTGCGGGCCGGGGACACCCCCCCGATCGCCCACAAGGACGTGTTTGACGCCTCGGCGTTGGCGTCGGTGGTGGAGGCCGAGGCCGAGGCGGCGGCGGAGATGCCCGTGGACGCCTCTCGTGAGGGCTCGACCCGCTCGCCGTTCACCGATCCGCTCTTCTTGGCGCTGGTCACGATGCTGATCGTGAGCGTTTTGTTCAACCTCGTCCAGTTGCTCGTATGAGCGGGCCGGGGCGTCTTTTTTCTCCCTCGGGGTCGGCGTTTCCCACATTCGCCTGGGGTTCAAGGCTTGCCTTGGCGGGGTCGATGAGTTACCTTATGGGATGTCGGCTGGGCCGCGTAGGTCCGCCGCTGGAGTCATGCCGCCCGTGAGCGTCACCGGACAATCGGTTGATCCCCAGGGTTGTGCGCAGCAGCGCAGACGATGACTCCCCGCTCGCCCCTTGAGAACCCGAGGAACCAGCCGCCCTCCGCGTGAGGGGGTGGCGATGTTGGATGTCGGCCCCGAGCGGGCCACGCAGGAGGATTCAGAATCGCACGCAGAAGGTTCTATCGAGACGCCGGCCCCGTCCGGCGCACGCGCGTCAACCACCTGATCCGTCTGACCCCGGTCCGGGTGATCGGGCCGGACAACGAGCAGATCGGCGTGCTGGACACCCAGGAGGCGATCCGGATGGCCCAGGAGCAGGGCCTGGATCTGGTAGAGGTTGTCGCCGACCAGCGCCCGCCGATCTGCAAGATCATGGACTACGGCAAGCACAAGTACGACGAGTCCAAGAAGGAGCAGCGAGCGCGGGCCTCGGGGCGGGGGTCGGAGCTCAAGGAGATCCGCCTGGGGCGGAGCACCAAGATCGACCCACACGACATCCAGATCCGGATCGATCAAGCCCGCCGATTCCTGATGGAGGGGCACAAGGTCCAGGTCGTCCAGCGGTTTCGTGGGCGCGAGATGGCCCACAAGGAGCTGGGGATCAACAACCTGCGCCGGTTCGCCGACGACCTGGCGGATATCTCGAAGGTGGAACTGGAGCCGCGCTGGATGGGTCGCCAGACGAGCATCGTGCTTGCGCCGGATCGTTCGCGGATCGAGTCGATCAAGCGCAAGGCCGAGGCGGCGAAGGCGAACGCGTTGGCGCAGGCCGAGGCCGAGGCACCGGCCGAAGCCGACGATGGGCTCGTCGAGGTGAATCTGAGCGAGAATCAGCGCGACGAGCTGGAGCGTCTGGATGTCAAGCGGGCTGAGGATGAGCGTCGCCAGAAGAACCCGGTGGATGCCGAGTTGGATGCGCTGCTAGGCGATTGAGCGTGTGCCACTGGTGGCTTGTCCACCAGTGCCGACACACCGGCGATCGACGTCCAACCACTGGTGGGCGAGCCACCAGTGGCACCGTGTCCAGATCTACTTCAGCTGCCGTCGCCTTGGATGAGTTCCGACGTGCCGTCGGGTCGGACGATGACCGAGACGGGCCCGGCGTGGTTGCCGCCCATCACCGTCGCCTCATAGTGCCAGTTCTCGCCCTGAAGACGAGCCTCGCCGACGATGCGATTGGGGTCTTCAGCGATCGCGGCGTGGGCGATCGCGATCGCCTGAGACTCGCTCAGCGGGCCAATCCAGTCGGCGTCGGCATCCACGCGCGCGATCCAGAGCTGGCTCTTGACGACCTTGCTCGTGCTGGTCCGCTGGCTGGTCCACATCATCAGCGAGCCGTCGGCGTTGAAGACCGGCAGGCCGTCGAACCCGCCGGCGAACGTCACCCGCCGCATGATCCGCTCGGCGGGCTCCTTCTCGAAGCCCTTGTCGAGTTCGATGGCGTAGACGTCGTACTCGTGGTACGGACCCGAGCCCGTGAAGATCAAGAACTTGCCGGAGGGGTGGAAGAACGGCGCCCAGTTGACCCAGCGGTTGCGGGTGATCTCGTGCTCCGCGGCGACGCCAATCGGCACGCCGTGCTCGTCGAACTTGAGCTCCGAGACATAAAGCTGCAGAAGGTCATTGCCCGCGCGATCGGAGCGGTAGCAGATGCTCTTGCCGTCGGGGCTGAAGAACGGGCCGCCGTCGTAGCCGGGCGCGACGACGAGCGGGTGGTGCTCTTCGGTCTCGGTGTCGTACACGAATATGTCGGCGTCGGGGCGGCCTTGGGCGGCGCTCTTCGCGGCGTCCACGTTGGCGTACAAAATGAACCGTCCGTCGGCGGACCACGAGCTCTCGGCGTCGTAGCCGGGGCGCGTGAATAGAGCCTTGGCCTGCGCCACCGCGCCAGATCCCCCGGCCATCGCCGGCACGACCGTGCTCACCACGTCCATCCCCGGCGGGAACGACCACAGGTACGTCGACTTGTCCTTCTGATACCCCGGCACGTCCTCGGTCGTCGGCGGGTCGATCGTCGAGCCGAACAGCACCACGCCGGGCTCGGTCGGATGGAACCAGCCGCAGGTGTTGCCGCTGCCCGGCGTGCTCACGAGCGTCGCTTCGCCAAGGCCCGTCACCCCGCCGCCTGCGTCCCGCTCGAGCGGCGCGACGTACATCGAGTAATGCTCGTCAGGCTCGACACCTTCTGCTGGCGTGGGGATCGCCTGGAAGATGATCCACTCGCCTGTCGGGTCGAAGTACGCCTCGCCGGCCTTGAAGAACTGCTCGGGGAAGGTGAGCTGGACGTGGCCCACGAGCAGGGGAGATTCGATGGCCTTCCACGGCTGCCCGGAGGCGCTCGCCGACATGCCCGCCGCGCCGAGCGCGAGAACCGTACCAATGATCGACCGTCGCATGCGACCTCCCGCGTGTCCTGTGTGACCGGAACTATTCCTGCCAGATCGTATTCATGTTGCCGTCCGACGCCCACCATTCGGATTCCGCGATGCGGATTTTCGCCCAGTCGCCTCACTGGGTGGCGATCGACAAGCCCGCGGGCCTGCTGAGTGTGCCGGGGCGGAGCCCGGAACTCGCGGATTGTGCGCGGGTCCGCGTGCAAGCGATGTTCCCCGACGCGACGGGCCCGATGACGATGCACCGCTTGGACATGGATACGTCCGGGATTCTCCTGCTGGCGCTCGACGCCGAGACGCATCGGGCCTTGTCGATCCAGTTTGAGAAACGGCGCGTGAAGAAGGAGTATGTCGCGGTTCTGGAGCGGGAGATCGAGGCCGACGAGGGCGAGATTGAGCTGCCGATCGCGAAGGACTGGCCGAACCGCCCGAAGCAGAAGATCTGCTTCGAGAGCGGGCGGTGGTCGACGACGCGATATCGCGTGCTCGAGCGCAGTGGGGGGCGGACACGCGTGCTGTTTGAGCCGATCACCGGCCGAAGCCATCAGCTCCGCATCCACGCGGCGGACGAGTTGGGCCTGCGAGCGCCGATCGTCGGCGACCGGCTCTACGGCGACCCGACGCTGGCCGACCGGCTGCTGCTGCACGCGAGCATGCTGGAGTTTCGGGATCCGGCGACGGGGGATGTCGTGCGGATCGAGAGCGACGCGCCGTTCTAGTTTGCGTCATGTCGCCCTCCACGGAGCCGCGAGCCCAAGCTCGCGATTGGGCGTCCGGAGTCCTGCGTGTGGCACAAGGCAGCCACCTCCAAGAACGGCACCGGACAATCCAATGGCGGCTGGTCGTTGGATGATCTCTCGCGAGCTTACAAGCGCTCTGCGTCAACTGGCGGAGAACTCGAACAGATGCGGATGACCGAGTGACGTGCCACCAGCCGTGGCTCTGCACGGCTGGTGTTTCTGGGAGAGCGCCATAAAACACCAACCGCTCAAAGCAGCGGTTGGTGGCACGACGCTGGACACGCGCGCAAGCAACCTGCCGCGAGGCACTTGTGACAAGCGACGCAAATGGCTCTTGCGCTCGCGGCTCTGTGTGCCAGGGATTCGCCGTCAGACGCGCACGATGTCCGTCTGTCGTGCAACGGAAAGGGCCGTCGCTTCCAGGAGCTCTGT
Source organism: Phycisphaerales bacterium (assembly GCA_029260315.1). Taxonomy (GTDB): domain Bacteria; phylum Planctomycetota; class Phycisphaerae; order Phycisphaerales; family UBA1924; genus S146-42. The sequence goes on from JAJDDM010000154.1 coordinate 16,585, forward strand.
CATCGCAGACGCGTCGTGCTCGTCGAACGCCCCGATCTCAAAGCTGTCGGCATCCAGCACGCCCCAGCACGTTCCGTCGTCGTCGAAGCACGGGATGACCAGTTCGCTCGCATCGCGCGGGTCGCAGGCGACGTAGCCCTCGCCGAGTGTCTTGACGTCGCCGACGATCAGCGTTCGGCATTCGCGCCAGGCGCGGCCGCAGGCGCCGTGCAGGCCGATCGGGCTGCACGCGGGCTTATCGCGCCGTTCTAAGAGTGTCATCTCGGTTCGGTCGTCGCTGATCCCGTAGAACCCGATCCACGAAATCTCGCGCCCCGGGCCGTCGCCTCCCAGGTGCTCCCAGATCGCATCACAGACGGCCCTCATGCGAACCTCGCGCGAGGCCTCGGCGGGAATCGCGCGAACCGATTCCAAGACGGGTCCATAGTCCCGCACGAAGCGTGATCGGTCTTGGGTGGACATCGGGCTCTTAGAGCGTCGCGGAGGTGAACGGCAGGAGGCCCATGAAGCGGGCCCGCTTGATCGCCTGGGCGATGAGCTTCTGCTCGCGGGCCGAGCTGCTCAGACGCTTGCGGCTGTAGATCTTGCCGTTGGGGCTCATCATCCGGCGGAGGCTCTCGGCGTCCTTCCAGTCGACGTACGGCAGGCCGTCGGCACCCTCCTTGACGACGTCGGGACGGGGTGGGGCGCTGAATCGACCGCTGAATCGGCTCATAGATTGCTCCGTCGTGGGCTTGCGGCCCGTCCGTAGCCGCGACGCGCGGCGGGGGCGGGCGACGGGTTGGGCCAGCATGATAGGCGGAGATTCGCTGAGCGAGGCCTGCGAGCGTTCGGCGACCGGCAGGCCTGTGGCGAATATTGACACAGGAGCCTCGATCTGGGACAATCGGAGCATGGCAGATCGCAAGACTATGAACGTGTCGTTGCCCCCGGCCCAGGAGGAGTTCGTGCGGGTCCAGGTGGCGTCGGGGCGGTATCGCTCGGCGAGCGAGGTGCTGCGCGAGGGGCTGCGATTGCTGGAGCGCGAGGAGCACCGGCGGCTGGTCGAGCAGTGGGTCTTCGGGGATCTGAGCGAGGACGAGGCGGCGGCGAGGCTGCCGGCGGAGGTCGTCGAGCGGGTGCGGGAGCACTTTCAGAAGCTGGTTGATGAGGGGCTGCGATCCGCCGAGGGGAAGGGTTGGGTCACCCGCGAGGAGTTGCTTGTCCAGCTTGGCAGGTCCGAAGACTCTCTGCGGGACGCGGGCTGATCGGTGGGCGGTTGGATCCTCACGCCGCTTGCGGCGGATGAACTCAAGGTGATCCTCGGGTACATAGTGCGCGAGAGCGGAAGCCAGGCGATCGCCGATGGCGTGTTGATTGAGTTTCTGTCCGGCTTTGAGAGGCTTGCCGAGAATCCGTATATGGGGACAATGGACGCGGCGCAGGCGTTGGATGGTTCGCCAGTACATGGTGATCTATGAGCCCGATGTGAGCCAACTGCGAATCGTCCGGATCATCCACGGTGCGCGTGATCTTGGTCGAGCGTTGTTCGAGGATGAGTAGCGGAGTCTGTGCGGCACCGGAGCAGTGGCGGCTCGCGGGTCAGCGCTGACCCGGGCCTTCGCAGAGCCTCAGGCCCGGCGTCCGGGCGCGATGGCGATCTCGGGTCAGCACGGAGCAGATGGAAAACGCTCTAGTCTTGGGCGTTGGGCTGTGGCGTCGAGGCGAGCATGTGGTCCGCCGAGGCTCGCCCCGGGCCCCAGATGACGACCATCGCGGAGAGGATGAGCAGGATGCTGTCCTGGGCGATGTGGCACCAGCCGGGTTGTTCGGGGCAGAGGACCACGGCGTCGCCGAAGCAGGAGCAGTCGACGTGCAGGTCTCGGATCATGACCGAGGCGAGGGCGTAGAGGAACGAGGCGAGGAGGAGGGAGGCGAGCATCGCCGCGGCTCTTGTCCAGAGGCCGATGACCAGGGCGATGGCGACGAGCGCTTCGAGCCAGGGGATGGCGAAGGCCGAGACGTGGACGAGGTGCCGCGGCAGGATCTTGTAGGCCTTGATGGCGAAGGCGAAGGACTGGGGGTCCTGGAGCTTGTAGAAGGCGGCGAGGCCGAGCAGCCCGCCGACGGCGAGTCGGCACACGATGAGCCAGAGGCTCAGCAGCGCGCCGGCGTGTTGCTTGGCCTGAGGTTTGTCCGTTGATTGGTCATTGGCCAAAGGGCGTGCTCCCCTCGGCGGTGGGCAGGCCCGCCTCTTCCCAGGCGGGGTAGCCGGCCTCGAAGATCCAGACGTTCTCCAGGCCGAAGCTGTCGACCAGGAGAGTCCGCAGGTTCTCCGACTCGTCGCAGTCGCCGCCGCCGCAGTAGATAACGACCCACTGGTCTGGCGCAACCATCTGCATGCGTTCCTGGGCGGGCATGGGCGCGCCGAAGTAGATGACCTCCAGATTGTCCCAGAAGATGTCGGTGGTGATGTGCTCTGCGCCGAGGATGTGGCCGGCTTCGTAGGCGCCCTCTTGGCCGCGTGCGTCGATGAGCACGACCTCGCCGGTCTGTGCCTGGATGTGCTGCTCGAAGAGCGTGCGGAGCTGGTTGAGCGAGAGGTGGAGCGTGGGGTCGGTGACCTGGTCGGGGTCGATCGCGCCGCCGCCCGGAGCTTGGTCTACCGGCGGATCGTCTGAGCCGCTCCCCGGGTCGGTGACGGGCAGGCGCTCCTGGTTTGGATCGGCGGATTGCTCCGGGTTCGCGTCGCCCGCGTTGGTTTGGGACTCGGCGAGCTTCTCAGCCGCGGCCTTGGCGTTGCCCTCGGCGGCGATGGAGATCGGCGTGACCCACGAGTGGATCAGTCCGGCGACCAGCGCGAGACCCAGGATGGAGAACGCCCGTGCGACGCTCGTCATGCTCAGCCGTCCTCGCCGCCGTTGCCGTGCCCGGCGTTTTCCTTGGCCGGCGGGGGGATCAGCACGGGGTTGTTGATCCGCCCGAGGACGCGCAGCACGAGTTCGGGCTCATCCTTGCGGTCGGTGTGGAAGACGACCTGCGTGAAGAACTGGCGGACAATCTCGGGGCGCGGCTCGAAGCTGAATCGGATCATGTACTTGTGCGGATTCTCGGGATCCTCGGGGATCGCCTCGAACTCCATGTTCTGGAACGCGGCGGGACGGGGCTCGTTATCGATCCCCATCAGCGGGCGTTCCTCGGCCCTCAGGATCTTGAAGGGCTTGTGCTCGCGGCTGATCACGCTGAAGTGGCGCTCCATCCTGCTGGTCGCGTCCATCGCGCCGACGTTGAACTGGCGGGGCGAGACCTTGAGGTCTCCCAGGATCTCCCCGATGATCGAGACGTTCTTGCTGGATTTGTTGCCGCCGGAGTCGGCCATGTTGATCGAGAGGGCACCCTGGAACGGGCCGATGGGCTGGCCCTCGTTGAGATTGACCAGGAGGGTGTAGCGTGTCACGCTGGAGCCGTCGTCCTCCTCGATCTGCTGGGCGTCGAGAATGTCGACCTTGAGGCCGTCAACGCGAAGCACCTCGGTGCCGGCGATCTCAAAGCCCGGCGCCCTGCCGGTGACATCGACCATCATGGTGCGGGTCTCGCCCTTGGGCACCTGGCCCAGGCGGATGATGGCGGGCTCGATCTCGATCATCCGCTTGACGTTCGCCTCGATGGTGATGGGCAGGCGGGGCGACGCGGGATCGTTGGAGTGGATGGTGACCTTGCGGTTCTGGGGGCCCTTGCGGTTGTGCGGGTCGTAGTAGACGACGAGCTCGCCGGACTCGCCCGGGGCGTAGACGAGTTTTTCCATCTCCGGGGTGGTGCAGCCGCAGGTGGTGGCGACGTTCTGGATCCGGAGCTCGCCCTCGCCCTCGTTGGTGAAGATGAACTTGGTGCGTTGCTTGCCGGCGTCCTCGAAGAGGGTGCCGAAATCATGCACGGTTCGATCGATGCGGATCTTGGGCGCCTTCTCGGGCTGTGTCGGCTTTGCCGGCGTGGGTGCCGGGCCCTGGTCCTGGGCGGCTGCCAGGGGGGTGGCGAGTCCGACTACCGAGACGAGCGTCCACGTCGCTGCGGTCTTGCGCATAAGTGAGATCCTCCGAAACCACCCTCGGGCGAATGCTGTCAGTGCTTTATACGGGTCTGCCACGAAGGGCAGGACGACTCCATTGTACAGCGCAAAGATCCTCCGGGCCGCACAACGCACCAGATCGCCGGCTGTTGCAGTGCGCTTACATCGATCACGAGAAATTCTGTGAGATCACAGTCTCAGACGGAGAGGGAACTAGCGGGCAAAGTCCGATTTCGTGCCGGTCGCCTCGTGTGCGTCGGCGAGGCGGTCGAGGGCGAGGGCATAGGCCGCGGTCCGCATGGAGATCGAGCGGGACTCGTGCTTGTCGTACACGGCCCGGAACTCCCTTTTCATAATCTCGGCGAGGCGTTCGTGGACGGTCTCGAGCTTCCAATACCAGCCCTCACGGTTCTGGGTCCATTCGAAGTAGCTGACGGTGACGCCGCCGGAGTTGGCGAGGATGTCGGGGACGACCATGGTCCGGGCCTTTTCGAGGATGGCGTCGGCCGCGGGGGTGGTGGGGCCGTTGGCCAACTCGATGACGATCTTGGCCTTGATGTCCTTGGCGTTGTCCTCGGTGATGACGCCCTCGAGGGCTGCGGGGACGAGCACGTCGACGTCGAGCTCGAGGAGCATCTCATTGGTGATCTCGGTTTCCTTCCCGCCGTCGACGCGCCCCTTGGACTGTTTGATCTCGAGGATAGTGGGGATGTCGAGGCCTTCGGGGTCGTGGACGCCGCCGCGGGAATCGCTGACGGCGACGACCTTGTAGCCGTCGGCGTGGGCGAGGGAGGCGAAGTGCTGGCCGGCGTTGCCGAAGCCCTGGATGGCAATGGTGGTCTTGGCGGGTTCGAGGTCGCGGATGGACTCGAGTTCCTTGAGCTGGTAGTACGCGCCGCGACCGGTGGCGTCGTCGCGGCCGAGCGATCCGCCGAGGGCGACGGGCTTGCCGGTGATGACCGCGGGCGTGCGCTTGCCGACCATGACCGAGAACTCGTCCATCATCCATGCCATGATCTGCGCGTTGGTGTAGACATCGGGGGCGGGGACGTCGGTGTCTGGGCCGATGTTGCGGCCGACTGCGCGGACGTATGCGCGGCTGAGGCGTTCGATCTCGGCAAGGCTGAGCTCTTTGGGGTTGACGATGACGCCGCCCTTGCCGCCGCCGAAGGGGAGCCCGGCGACGGCGCACTTGAATGTCATCCAGAAGGCAAGGCTCTTGACCTCGTTTTTGGTGACGGATTGGTGGAAGCGGATGCCGCCCTTCGCCGGGCCCCTGGCGTCGTCGTGGCGGGAGCGGTAGCCGGTGAAGATGCGCAGTGAGCCGTCGTCCATGCGGAGGGGGATGGAGACCTCGAGCAACTGCTTGGGCTGGCGGAGGCGCTGGACGGTTTCGGGGTGGGCCTTGGAGTGCTCGGCGGCGTCGTCGAGGCGGGTGAGGGCCTGGGCATAAAGGTCGCTGGGCATCGGCGGCTCCTGCGTCCCGCCGGCGCATCCGGCGGTCGGGCGCGCAGCATACTCGATGGCGGCCACCGGCCGGAAAAGCCGCCCCGCTCCGCGAGGGAGCGGGGCGGGGGAGCCGGTGGGTCTTCGTGGTTCGGCTCAGCAGCCTTGGGCGAAGAGGTCGAGGTAGGCGAAGAAGTCGTCGGCGTCACAATCGCCGTCGGTGTCGATGTCACAGATGCTCTGGTCGTCGTTGGCGAAGGCGTCGAGGTAGGCGAAGAAGTCGTCGGCGTCGGTGTCGTCGTCGCCGTCGAGGTCCGCCGGGCAGCCGGCGTCGGCGGCGAAGAGCGCGAACGACACGTCGTTGTTCTGCTCGTTGAAGTTGCCGGGATCGAAGAACCACTGGTTTGCGCCGGGAGCGTTGAATGCCGCGGCCTGGACCCAGCCCCACTGGGGCTCCTCGGCGCCGCCGCCGCGGGCGAGGATGGCGACGACGCCGATCCAGAACTGGCCGTCGTTGGGCGCTTCGAAGGCGACGGGCAGGTCGATGGTGTACTCATAGCCGATGAGGTCGCCGAGCATCGCGAAGGGTTCTTCGGTGAACGCGAAGACGTCCTGCTCGTAGATGCGCGTCCCGGGCGAGCCGTTGTCGTCGGTGTAGACGCGGACGGTGAAGCCCTCGGTGTTGCCACGCCCGTCCTCGGGCGAGCAGTATCCGCCCCAGAACATCATGCTGCCGACGGCGTCGCCGCCCTGGGCCTCGTAGTTATCGACGACCTCGCTGAACCAGCCGAGGCCATTGTTGTTGCGGGCGTCCTGGCTGCTGAGCCCGCCGCAGGAGCCGATGGGATCCTGGCGCCAGAGCTCGTCCTGTGCGAGCGCGGAGGAGGCGGCAAATGCGACAAGCGTGGCCGGAATGACGCAATTCTTCATGGTGTTTCTCCCTGTTCCTCAATATGCAGAGTGACGTGTCGGCAGTGTATTGAGAAGGACGTTTGCCTGCAACAGAAAAGTTCTCCGTCACTCGGCAGTGTTCGGGACTTTGGGCGTCTCACCCCTGGACGGCGCGGGGTGTCTTGGCGTGCGTCTGGGCGACTAATCGCATCCCTCGGCGAAGAGATCGAGAAACAGGAAGAAGTCCTCCGAATCGCAGACGGTGGTGTGATCCCTATCGCAGATGTCCAGGTTCTTTGCGGCGAATGCGTCGAGAAAGAGGAAGAAATCCTCGGAATCGACATCGCCATCCCGGTCGACATCGGCGCAGAGCTCGAGAAACAAGACAAACGAGGCGTCCACATCCTGCTCGATGAAGTTGCCGGGGTCGTTGATCCAGTGGTGGGCGTGCGGCTCATTGGCCGAGCTTGCCGCGACCCAGCCCCACTCGGGCTCGTTCGCACCGCCACCGCGGTCAAGGATCGCGACGATGCTCAGCCAGTATTGCCCGTCGGCGGGAATCTCAAGTGCATTGGGTAGCTCAAGGCTGTATAAGTATCTTGCGTTGCCGTCGGCCGTTCCGGAGAGGCTCTCGTTGAACTCGAACACGTCTTGTTCGTAGACGCGATCGCCCGGCGAGTTGTTGTCGTCGGCTCAGTAGAACCGGATGGTGAATCCCTGGGTCGCGCCCTCCTCGCCGAGCGGCGTGCAATATCCGCCCCAGAACCAGATGTTCGCGATGTCATCTCCTGCCTGGGCGTCGAAGTTGTCGGCGGTCTCGCTGTACCAGCCGAGGCCTCCGCCGTTGCGCGCATCCTGGCTACTGAGCCCGCCGCAGGCGAGGACAGGATCTTGGCGCCAGAGTTCCTCCTCGGGGTGATGCTGTGCCGGGCCGACTCTGTGCGAGGGTGGGGGTCGCCAGGACCATGGGTACAAGGGCTAGCTTGGGGGTCGGTGTCATCGTCGCGCCGTCTTTCTGCGTGGCTCGGCGTACAACCTGCCGCGCGCAGTGCGATCGCGGTGCGTTATCTCGGAAATATCATATGTTTGCGGGGCATCCAGTGTTCGTCCGCGACTTGTATGATCTTGATCACGCCGCACTTTGGAGAACCCGTGTCGAGAAGCAGCGCCGCCGGGCGACAGCCCGAACTCGCGATCACCGGCTCTCGCCATCTCGCGGGCTGGATGAGCGACCATGGGGTCAGCCTCGGGTTCAGCACCTACCAGGCCGGCAAGCTGTTCCTGGTTGGGTTCCAGGGCGACGGGCGGCTGAGCATCTACGAGCGGACGTTCAATCGCGCGATGGGCCTGCACGCCTCGGACGACGCCCAGACGCTGTGGATGGCCTCGCTCTATCAGCTCTGGCGATTCGAGAACTTCGTGCCGACGGGCGGGCAGGTGCCGGGTGGGTACGACAAGCTCTATGTCCCCACGCTCGGGCACACGACTGGTGACATCGATATCCATGATGTCCACGTCGGGGGCCACGGCAAGCCCGTGTTTGTCGCGACTCTGTTCAACTGTCTGGGGACGGTGAGCGAGACACACAGCTTCGAGCCGCTGTGGAAGCCGCCATTTATCTCGGCGATGGCCGCCGAGGACCGCTGCCACCTCAACGGATTGGCGCTCGATCCGCAAACACGCGAGCCGGCGTTCGTGACCATGGTGAGCAGGTCGGATGTCGCCGATGGATGGCGGGACCGGCGCGTCGGCGGCGGGCTGCTCATGGACGTGCGGACCAATGAGGTCGTGTGCGAGGGGCTGAGCATGCCGCACTCGCCCCGGGTGCATCCGGATCAGCCCGATCGCGTCTGGCTGCTCCAGGCGGGGACGGGGTTTCTCGGATATGTGGACTCGGGGTCTGCGAGGCCGGCGTTCGTCGAGGTCGCGTTCTGCCCGGGCTTCGTGCGCGGGCTGTCGTTCGTGGATCGGTACGCGATCGTGGGAATGTCGGCGACGCGCGAGCAGAAGACCTTCGGCGGGCTGCCGCTGGAGGAGAATCTCCGGACGCGCGACGCGGAGGCGCGATGTGCGCTGCACATCGTCAACCTCGACACGGGCGCGGCAGAGCACTGGCTGCGGATCGAGGGCGTGGTGCGCGAGCTGTACGACGTTGTGGCGCTGCGCGGCGTGCAGCGCCCGATGCTGCTGGGGTTCAAGACCGACGAGATCCGCAGGACGATCCGCCTGCTGGAGGTGTGACCAACGGCGCTCGGCGGGGATTCAACAGCGTCTGGGCGCAGGTGAGAGTCTTCTCAGCATCCCTGCACGAACAGGTCGAGGTACCCGAAGAAATCCTCGGCGTCGATATCGCTGTCGCCGTCGATGTCCGCCGCGTTGGACTGCGCGCTGAACAGATCGAGGTATCCAAAGAAGTCGTCGGCGTCCGCATCGCCGTCGCCGTCGATGTCAGAGGCGCAGATCGGGACCAGCATGAACGCACGGCCGGACTCTCCGTCGCGGACGCCATCGCCGACGATCTGGCCGAGGGCGTTGATGTCGTGGGGCACGAGCTCGGTCCAGCCGTCAGCGCCGACGGTGCGAGGCAACAGCTCGAATCGCCCGCCGTTGAATGCGACGAAGCCGCGTTCCGGGCCACCCTTGTCAAGATCGCGAAACGAACCGACGATCTGCCCGCTCGGCGAGACCGCCCTGGCGGCGCCCTCGCCCTCGGGCAGGTTCGCCAGGAGGTCGATCGCCGCATCGTTGGTCCACATCGCGGGCTTGCTGGGGCCGCCGACGTCGAACTGCGCTTGGCCGACAATGACGCTGTCGTCGTTGATGTCCAGCGCCCGGCTGGTCGCGCCGAGGATCTGCGGGCGATTGTGTAGATCGGTCACGTCCTGGTTCGCCCAGAACAGCGCGGTGCCGAGTTCGGCGGAGTATCCCACGACGCCGAAGTTGTTGTTGATCGCCATCGGTCGCGTGAGATCGTCGAGGTTGAAGATGGTGGTGCCGTCGGTGATGAAGCCCTTGGGCTCGTGGGGGATCGGCAATGTGCGCGACCAGCCGACGATCTGGCGCGACTCGTTGACGTCGGTGGCGATCCGCGGGTCGTAATCCTCGATGGGATCGAACAGCGCGAGATCCTCGAGATTCCAGGTGACCCCCGGGAGCCACACCGTCGCCTTCTGGTCCTCGTAGAAATCCTCCTCGGGGTGATTGGGGATCACCTCCTCGGAAACGCCGACGATCTCGTTGCTGTTGTTGATCGCAAAGCCCTGGGTGCCGGTGTCCTTGGGGAGGACCTCAAGGATGGTCGCCGAGTCGTTCGCCCAATGGATGCCGCGCTCCAGATTAGTCATCGGCAGATCCTCGAAGCCGACGACGACGCCGAGGTCGTTGAGACCGCGGGCGTGGGTGTTCTGCACGCCGAGCGAGCCCGCTTGCTCGTGCAGATCGACGAGGCGATAGCGGACCTGGGCGTGCGAGTTGGCCGCGGCGAGCGCGAGGAGGACGATGGGGGCGACGCGTTGCATCGGGGATGTCTCCAGATGAATGCCTTCGAGTACGAGTGGTTCCGATGGCCACATGCGTGACCACGGGCCTCATTCCCCGAAACACATACGCAACCGATCTTGGTATGTTGCGAGCCGCCCTGTGCGCGGCTGACGGCCCCGAGTTTCCGGTGTTATCCCTGGATCGCTGTCGCAACTCGTGCCCGAAGTCGGAGTTTTCCTGCACGCCGACGAGGGATACTTGGGAGCGAATCTGGCGGGCTATGGCCTGCCCAGTTTACCGTCAGTTGGCGTTCTCTCGGCAAGTGTGGGGTCACACACCTACCGAGAGCTGCTCGAGAACGGCCCGGACATCGCAGGGATCCTGGGCTCCCCGCACCGCCTCGCGCAGCGGTTTCACGCTGGGGAACTCCCGGCGGACCATGCCTTTGGTCATCTTGCCGATGCGCTGGCGGATCTGCACCATCGCGTGGCGGTCGCCCCGGTACCCGCGCATGAGCTCGAAGTATTCGAGGATGATCGCGCAGATCCGCTCGAGGCTCGGCGGGTCGGGCTTCTTGCCCGTGACCTGATATTCCCAGCAGTCTCGAAAGAGCCAGGGTCGGTCGATCGCGGCTCGGCCGATCATCACGCCGTCGCACTCGGTCTGGAGGATCAGGTCGCGGCAGTCCTCGGCGGTCTTGACGTCGCCGTTGCCGATAACCGGGAGGGGTCCAGCAGGCCAGTTGCCCGTCTTGTCGCGAACCGCCTCGACGACGCGGCGGACGCCTGACCAATCGGCCTCGCCCTTGAATCGCTGCTCGGTGGTGCGACCGTGGACGGTGAACGCGACGACGCCGGCGTCTGCGAGCGCACACGCGAGCTTGGGGGCGTCGTCGGCGCACGACCAGCCGAGGCGCATCTTCGCCGTCAATGGGATGTGCTCGGGCAGGACGCTCCGCACGCGCTCGGCGATCCGCAGCGCGAGCGAGAAGCTCCGGCACGCACTCGGGCTTGCTCCCGGTTCGGGGCCCTCGTCGGGCACCATGAGCTTGCTGCCGCCGTCTTTCTTGGTCACCTTGTCGACCGGGCAGCCCATGTTGATATCGACGACGTCCGCCCCATGCTCGGCGGCCCAGATGGCGCCCTGGGCCATGATCGCGGGGTCGCCGCCGTAGAGCTGCATGCCGACGGGCGAGTCCTCGTCGTTGGTCATGGCGAGGTCGAGGCTCTTGGCGGTGCCGCGCAGGAGTCCGTGGGGGCTGAGGAGGTCGGTGCAGGCGAGGCCGACGCCGCCGAGACGCCGGCAGGTGAGGCGATAGGCGAGATCGCAGTAGCCGGCGATGGGCGCGAGCAGGAGGTTGGTCTCGAGCTGGACCGGGCCGATCTGGAGGGGGCGGGCGAGCACGGGCA